>NZ_LGKN01000009.1:0-300000 GCF_001306175.1 Ardenticatena maritima | reverse complement strand
GGGTGGCCTGTGGCGCATAGCCGCTCGCCCGCCATGCACAACGCCGCCTTTCGCGCCTTGGGGCTCAATTGGCACTACCTGCTTCTGCCCGTCGCCCCCGACGATGTGGGCGACGCTGTGCGGGGCATTCGCGCGCTGCGCTTCGCCGGATGCAATATCACCGTACCGCACAAGCAAGCCGTGGTGCCCTTTTTGGACGAGATGACGCCCACCGCCCACACCGTCGGCGCGGTCAATACCATCATCAACCGAGACGGGCGCTTGATTGGTGAAAACACCGACGCCACGGGCTTCTTGCGCGCCTTGCGCGAAGCGGGCGTTGACCCGACGGGGCAATGTGCGCTGGTGGTGGGAGCAGGCGGCGCGGCGCGGGCGGTGGTGTACGCCTTGTTGCAGGCGGGCGCCACGGTCTGGTTGACGAACCGCACACAGGCGCGTGCGGAGGCGCTGGCAGAAACGATGCAAGCCGTGGGGCGCGGTGTGTCGCGTGTTCTGCCATTTGAACGTGAGGCGGTGCAAACCGCCCTGGAAGCAGCAACGTTGTTGGTGAACGCCACCAGCGTTGGCATGCACCCCCACACCAACGCCGTACCGCTCCCCGACGGTGTGCGCTTGTTGCCCCACCTGACGGTCAATGATTTGGTGTATGTGCCCCGCCAAACCCGTCTGTTGCGGCTTGCCGCTGAAGTCGGGGCGCGCACCATTGACGGCGTGGGCATGCTCTTGCACCAGGGGGCAGCGGCGTTCGAGTTGTGGACGGGGCAAGCCGCACCGCTGGATGTGATGCGGTCAGCGTTGGAGGCGACGCTCGCGAACGGCTGAGTTTCATGCTGCTCATATTCGCCAAAATTGCATGACTTGGTACGATACAGATGTTGGCGATACAAAAAAACAAGGCGATATGAGGAAGCAGCCATGAAACTCTACAACTCAATGACGCAGCGCAAAGAACCATTTCACGTGTTTGGCAAAACCGTCACGCTCTACGTGTGTGGCGTGACACCGTATGACACAACCCACCTCGGACACGCCTTCACCTACATTTCGTTCGACGTGCTGATTCGCCACCTGGAAGCCAAAGGCTACACCGTGCGCTATACCCAAAACGTCACCGACATTGACGACGACATTTTGCGCAAAGCCGCCGAAGTGGGAATGGCGTGGGATGAACTGGGGCGCATACACACCGAAGCCTTTCTGCGCGATTTGCACGATTTGAATGTGCGCATGCCTGATTTTTACCCCAAAGCCACCGAAACCATTCCCGAAATTATTCGCATTGTGGAAGATTTGTTGCGGCGTGGCTTTGCCTACGAGCGCAACGGCAATGTTTACTTCCGCGTGCATGCCGACCCCGAATTTGGTAAATTGAGCCGCCTCGATTACGACGAGATGCTGGCGATTGCCAATGAGCGGGGCAACAACCCCAACGACCCCAACAAAGACGACCCGCTCGATTTTGTGCTCTGGCAGGCGGCACAGCCGGGCGAACCGACGTGGGATAGCCCCTGGGGACCTGGACGCCCTGGCTGGCACATTGAATGTTCAGCCATGAGCATGAAGTTTTTGGGCGCGACGATTGACATTCACGGGGGCGGCGCTGATTTGCTCTTCCCCCATCATGAATGTGAGATTGCCCAGAGCGAAAAATTTACGGGGCAACGCCCCTTCGTGCGCTATTGGATGCACATTGCCATGGTGCGCAAAGATGGCGAGAAGATGTCCAAGTCGCTGGGCAACCTCGTGTTGGTGCGCAATTTGCTGGAAGAAGGCTTCTCGCCCGACGCGATTCGCCTCAACCTGATTCGCCACCACTACCGCGAAGCCTGGGAGTGGAACCGCGCCGAGCAGGAAGAAGCCCAGGCGTGGGCGAATATGCTCACCGAAGCCGCCCACGCGCCCTCAGGGTCGGGCGAACCGCTGGACGTATCCGATGATGAACAACGCTTCACCGCCGCCCTTGACGACGACCTCAACACCCCCGTGGCGGTGGAAACCATGCTCGAAGTGGGGCGCGCCATTCGCGAAGCGGCGCACCATGGGCGCGATGTGCGCCTGGCGCAAGAAGCCTTGCATCGCATGGCGGGTGTGTTAGGGTTGCGGCTCGCATGAAGCGGCACATGCTCATTCGTTTGGTGTTCGTGATGCTGTGGGGCGTGTTGGGCGTTGCATGTGCGGCAACGCCCAGCACCGATACCGATACAGCCGATTGGCCGCGCGTCTCCAAGGTGATTGATGGCGATACCGTCGTGCTCGATACAGAAGAAACCGTGCGCTTGATTGGTATCAACACGCCTGAACGTGGGCAGCCTTTTTATGAAGAGGCGCGCGATTTTGTGGCGTCGTTGGTTTTGCATGAGCCGGTACGCCTGGAAAACGATGTAGATGCGTTCGACCAGTACGGGCGACGCCTGGCCTACCTTTTCCTCGCCGATGGGACGTTCGTCAACCTCGAAATTGTGCGGCAAGGGTTTGCCCAGGTTTACACGGTGCCGCCCAATGTGGCGTATGAAGCCGAATTGCGCGCCGCCGAACAGGAGGCGCGCGAGTATCGGCGCGGACTCTGGCAGCCGAGTGATGAGCATATCACGGTGCGCATTGTGGACCTGAACGCCGATGCGCCCGGCAATGACAACCAAAACGTGAATGGCGAATGGGTCGAACTCGAAAACAATGGTTCGCAGCCCATCAACCTGCAAGGATTTCGGCTCTCGGACGAGAGCAACAATGAATATATTTTGCCCGCTTACACACTTGCCCCCGGCGACCATGTGCGGATTTATTCAGGGCAAGGCGCAATGCAGAATGGCGCACTCTATTGGGGCAGCCGCGATCCCATTTGGAACAATAGCGGCGATGTTGCCTACCTGCGCACACCGCAGGGCGAGTTGGTTGACATTTTCGTGTATGAACCATAAACCAACGTGAGGAAGGCCATGCAACGCTATCTCCCCCGCTTCTACCATATTGCGAACTGGCTTTTGCGCCATGTGATCTTTCGTCTCTTGTTGCGGGTGCACGTGGAAGGTCTGCACCATATTCCACAGAAGGGCGCGTTTATTCTCATAAGCAACCACATGTCTTTTCTCGATCCCCCGTTGATTGGCACGTACATCCCGCGCGAAGTAGTGATGATGTCGAAAGTCGAAAACTTTGAGAAGCCCATTATCGGGCAGATTGTGCGCTGGTATGGAGCGTTCCCGATTCGACGTGGGGCGGGGGATATTCGGGCGCTCAAGCAGGCGTTGCGCGTCTTGCGTGATGGGCAGGTGCTCTACCTCGCCCCGGAGGGAACACGCAGCCCTACGCATAGCCTGTTGCGCGGGAAAGAAGGGCTGGCGCTCCTGGCGGTGCAAGCCAATGTGCCTGTGGTGCCGGTTGCCATTTGGGGGCAAGAGCAGTGGCGCAAAGCGTGGCCTCGGTTGCGGCGTCCCGATGTCTATATTCGCGTGGGGCGTCCGTTCTGGCTGCGGAGCGAACAACGGCGACCACCGCGCGATGTGTTGCAGAAACTCACCGATGCGGCGATGTGTCGCCTGGCGCAATTGCTTCCCCCGCAGTATCGCGGCGTGTATGCGAATTGCGAACCGATAGCGGGCGATGTGCTGACGGTGGAAGAGGCCATGACGCCTGCATGAGTCTGTTCACCGCGATGGGAGCCCCCATCGCGGTTCTGTTTTGGCGCAAGGTTTGGAAACACCTTACATTGTCGCTATGCTGTGGGGTGGTATGTTTCCCCTTGGAAGGGCTTTGGCTACAATCTCGCGTTTTGCGAGAAAGTGAAGATTTGGAGGACGTTATGTGTGGAATTGTGGGCTATATTGGCGAAAAAGAAGCCTTGCCGATTCTGATGGATAAGTTGCGCATGCTGACGTATCGCGGCTATGACTCGGCGGGCATTGCTGTTTCCGAAAATGGGCATTTCTACGTTGAGAAATGCAAGGGCAAAGTCGAAGAACTGGAAGCGCGCCTTGACCTTGAAAAAGCCCATGGACATGTGGGGATCGGGCATACGCGCTGGGCAACGCACGGCCCGCCAAGCACACGCAACGCGCACCCCCACCTGGATTGTTCCGGGCGCATTGCTGTTGTGCAGAATGGTATCGTTGAAAACTTTTGGGAACTGAAACAGGAACTGATCGCCAAAGGGCATGAGTTTCGTTCCGATACAGATACCGAAGTGATTGCCCACCTCATTGAGGAGTATTACGACGGCAATATTACCACCGCCGTGGCGCTTGCCATGCAACGCATGGTGGGTTCGATGGCGGTGTTGGTGGTGCACAAAGACGAAGAAGACCGCATTGTGGCCGCCAAGATGGATAGCCCGCCGCTCATCATCGGCTTGGGTCGTGGCGAAAACCATATTGCCAGCGATATTCCTGCGCTTTTGCATTACACCAACAAAATCTACGTGCTCGAAGACGGCGAAATTGCCACCGTCACCAAGGACGATGTGATTATCACGCGCTACCGTGAATCAACCACGCCGCAGCGGCTCTATGACCGCCGTGTCATTGTGGTGGATTGGTCGCCAGAAGTGGCGCAAAAAGGCGGCTATGAGCATTTCATGCTCAAAGAAATGCACGAACAGCCCCAAACTGTGACCGATACGCTCCTGGGGCGCGTGCCGGAAGATAGCCGCTTGCCCATCGAAATCCCCGAACTCAATATCACCCCCGACGATGTGCGCCGTGTGGAACGCCTGACGTTCGTCGCCTGTGGGACCGCCTATCATGCCGGCGTCATTGCCAAGTATGCGTTCGAGCAGATTTTGCGTATCCCCGTGAATGTGGATGTGGGGTCTGAGTTTCGCTATCGTCAGCCTATTTTGGGCAAAAACGAGTGGGTGATTGCTATCAGCCAGTCGGGCGAAACGGCGGACACCATTGCCAGTATGCGTGAAGGCAAGGAACAAGGCGCGCGTGTCCTCGCGATTACCAACGTTGTGGGAAGCAGCGTGGCGCGTCTGGCGGATGGCGTGCTCTATACGCGTGCCGGTCCCGAAGTGGCGGTGGCTTCGACCAAAGCGTTCATCGGGCAGATTGTGGGCGTCTATCTCTTGTTGTTGTACATGGCGCAATACCGCCACCTCTCGCCGTCGGCACAGCAGGTTGTGCGTGAACTGCGTCAAGGGTTGTGGCGTAGCGCCCGGGATATTGAGCGCGTGCTGGAAACGGCGGACAAAACCCGCGCTATTGCCGAGCGCATTGCTGAAAAGCCGGTTGCTTTCTTCATCGGGCGCAACATGGATGAACCGCTGGCACGCGAGGGCGCGCTCAAACTCAAAGAGATTTCCTACATTCATGCGCAGGGGTATCCTGCCGGTGAATTGAAGCACGGCACGCTGGCATTGCTCGAAAGCGGCGTGCCGGTCGTGGCGCTGGCAACCCAAAGCAGCGTCTATGACAAGATGGTCTCAAATATGCAGGAAGTGTTGGCGCGTGATGCTTGGTGCATTGGCATTGTGCCCGAGGGGGATGAGCGTGTGACGCAACTCCTCGGCGAAGAAAATGTGCTCACCATTCCACGCAGCAACGATTACCTGCATGTCTTGCCCGCCGCCGTGCAGGTGCAGTTGATTGCCTACTACGCCGCCCGTGCGTTGGGGCGGGATATTGACCAGCCTCGCAACCTTGCCAAAAGCGTAACGGTGGAGTGACCTATGCAGCGACACAATTGGACGGAATACCTCAAACCCGGATACGGCTTCAAGCGTCGTTTGGCGCTGATGGTGCAGGGCATTGCCCTGGCAACATTGGGCGCCAAGTTTCTTGTGGACAGCATGAGCCGTTTTGTGCCTGTGCCCCGTCGCGTCAAGCAGGCGTTTGCGTGGGGACCTGATTGGTTGCGCGGCATTCTCTTGATGATTTCCGGCAGTGCCGCCACCTACTACGCCTGGCGCTCGTTGAGCCATGAGATGGCGGCAACCCTTGCGCCGGAGCACGCGAACGAGGATATCGGCTTGACCGACCTGTTCTACGAACGCAAGCGCCAGGCGGTGGGGCGTCGTGTGGCGGTGATTGGAAGCGGCACGGGGCTGATTCCCGTGGTGCGCGCTTTCTTGCTCATGGATGAGCCTGTGAATGTGACCGTCATCCTCACCTCTCACGAAGGGGGGCGTATTGTCTCGCTCTTGCGCGACGAATTG
Organism: Ardenticatena maritima; assembly: GCF_001306175.1. NCBI lineage: Bacteria > Bacillati > Chloroflexota > Ardenticatenia > Ardenticatenales > Ardenticatenaceae > Ardenticatena > Ardenticatena maritima. The sequence goes on along the minus strand of NZ_LGKN01000009.1, from coordinate 293,849 downwards.
GGGCTGAGCGGCAAGCAAGTGCTCTACCCCACAGGTGAGCATGTCAGCCTCTGGGCGGAATTGGAAGACGGCACCCTGCTGGAAGGCGCTACCGCTATCAATCAGCATGATGTACGCGAAAAAGCCATTCGCCGCATTTTCTACTCGCGCAACGTGCGCCGTATCAAAGTCTGGGAAGAAACACGCGGCAATTTGACCGCCGATGTGCTGAGCAACTACCCCCCCGACGTCAACCCGGATGCGCTGAAAGCCATTCAAGACGCCGAATTGGTAGTGATTGCGCCGGGGCGGCTCTACACCGACATTTTGCCGACGCTCACCCTGCCCGAAATTCGCCGCGCCGTCCACCACAGTGGCGCGAAACGGGTATTTGTGGCGAACATTATGACCGAACCGGGCAAAACAGACGGCTTTTCGGTGAAAGACTACCTTGCCACGCTGCGCCAATTGGCGCAGATTACCGTGGATTACGTGATTGCCAACGATGCGCCGATTAGTGAAGAGGTGCTCGAAAAATATCGCCTTGAAGGGGCGGAGCCGGTACGCCTGCGTGATGAAGAGACCGGTATCAGCCGCCTGGTGTTTGCCGATACAGGCGAGCAAACCGTGCTGGTAGAAGGTGCTGTGCTGATCACAGCCCCCTTGATTACCGAAACTCCGCAACTCATTCCCTACCGCGACCCCGAAACGGGCGATATTCGCATGCGCGAAATGGCGATTGCCCGCCACGACCCGCACCGCTTGAAAGCCGTGCTGGCGCAAATCATGCGCAAAGAACTGGTGTGAACACGACAACCAAGCAACGGGAAACAGTATGGCGCTCAAATTCGGCATTTCCGGTTTACGCGGCACGATTGGTGATGAAGCCGACAACCTGACGCCCGACGTGGTGCTGGCGTATGCCCGTGCCTTTGGCGCGTGGGTGCGCGAAAACAGCCCCATGCGAACCCCGCTTGTGGCGTTGGGCTACGACGGGCGGCGTTCCAGCCCCATGATTGCCGACCTGGTACGCGGCGGTTTGCTCAGCAGTGGGTGCGCCGTGCTCGACCTGGGGTTGAGCCTGACGCCGACCGTGCAATTTACCGTTTCGCACCATGCCACGGTTGCCGCCGGTGTCATGGTGACGGCGAGCCACAACCCCTTGCCCTGGAATGGGCTGAAATTCGTGGACGGCGAAGGGCGCTTCATTCCGCTGGATGTCTGGGCGCGACTGCACGAGATTGTGGAACGCGCCGGCTGGGTCTGGCTACCGCTGACGCAGATTCCCCATGTGCGCCCCTGGCACGACGAAGCGCACCGCCGCCACATGCAAGCCGTGCTCAACGCTGTGCCGGTCGAAGCCATTCGCGGGGCGCGCTTGCGGGTGGCGCTGGATGCCTGCAACGGCGGCGCTGCGCGCTGGGGCGATATGCTCCGCGCCCTGGGGTGTGAAGTCATCGCCTGCCATACCGAGCAACACGGCTTCTTTGCCCGCCCACCGGAACCGCTTCCCCAACACCTGGGCACATTGGCGGCGTTGGTGCGCAACGCCCAATGCGATGTCGGGCTGGCGGCTGACCCCGACGGCGACCGCCTGGCGCTGGTGGACGAACGGGGCGACCCCATTAGCGAAGAGTTTACGGTGGTGCTCTGCGCCCGCGAGCGGTTGATGAACCGCCGCGACGGCGTTGTCGTCACGAATGTGGTGACCACCCACGCGCTGGAAGATGTCTTGCCCAACGCGCGCGTCGTGCGTACCGCGGTGGGCGAGATGAACGTGGTGAACGGCGTTGTGGCGCACGAGGCGGTGTTGGGCGGTGAGGGCAGCGGGGGCATTATCGTGCCCGATGTGCACCTCGCGCGTGATGGTATGGCGGCGGCGGCGCTCATCCTGAGCCTGCTGGCGCAAACAGGCGAACCGCTTTCGGCGTTGGTGGCGCAGATTCCCGCATGGCGTATGGTCAAGCGCAAAATTGAGCCGCGCGGCATTGCCGCTGATGATGTGCGCGCGCTCTTTGCCGCCTGGCAACAGACACCGCCCCACGTGGAATGCTCCGACGGGCACGTTTACCTCGCCAGTCGGGACGGTTCGCTCACACTCGCGGCGGATGATGAGGGCGTGCGCGTGGAAGGCGTCCTCCCCGACCGCCGCCGCTTTGCGACCACCCTCGCCGATGCCGAAAGCCGCACGCTGGTGCAACGCCTTGCGACAACCGCGCCCACCCTCGACCTGACAGACGGCGTCAAACTGGATGGAGGCGATGTCTGGTTGAGCCTGCGCCCCTCCAACACCGAACCGATTGTGCGCCTGATGGGGGAATGGCGCGGCGACTGAGAACAACCCACGAGGACAGGACGTGCACAATGACCGAACTGGCTTTCTTCGAGGATGCAATCGCGCGGCATTTCAAGCCGCTGACCTGGACGCGCCCCGTCTATGAGTTGCGTTGTGGCGTCTTCACCATTCGCGAAAAATTTGAGCGGCTCTACGGACGTCCCGCCACCCGGCTGTACGCCCGCCCGCATTTGACCCTGGCGCTTGCTGAACGCACCGGCTTACCCGTCAACTTGCACCCTACAAGTGGCATGGTGCTCCTCATCAATGGGCGCTGGTTGCCGCCGCCCGATGTGGCGCAACGCATTCCGCTGGACGGCGACGAGCATGTGTGGGTGGATGAAGAAGGCGTCGTTGTGGCGGCGCGCCTGCGCGCTGACCGCTTGCGCGCCCTTTCGGCGGTGACGCTGGGTGAAGATTTGCACGCCGACCCCAACCCGCTTGGCGATCTTCCCACCACGCCGATTGCCGCCGAGATGCTGGCGTGGCCCTGGGATTTGGTGGTGCACAATGCGGCGCAGATAGAGGCGGATGCCGCGTTCTACCCGCTGGGCACGCTGTTGGGCGCTGTGCACGAGCGCGCTGTGCTTGTGGCGCCTGAGCGCATTTTTGTTGCCGAAGGCGCAACCATCGCACCGCAGGTTGTGCTGGATGCGACGCATGGTCCCATCATCATCGAAGCGGGCGCGCAGGTGATGGCAAATGCCGTTATTGAAGGGCCGGCCGTGGTGGGGGCGCGCTCGCGGGTGAAGATTGGCGCGAAAATCTACGAAGGCACGACCATTGGACCGGTCTGCAAAGTCGGGGGCGAAGTCGAAACGAGTATTTTCCAGGCGTACAGCAACAAGCAGCACGACGGCTTTTTGGGGCATAGCGTCATTGGGGAGTGGTGCAATCTGGGCGCGCATACCACCAACAGCGACTTGAAGAACAATTACAGCCGCGTGCGTGTCTGGGCGAGCGGGCGCTTTGTGGATACCGGTCAGCAGTTTGTGGGCTGTTTCATCGGCGACCACACCAAAACCGGCATTGGCTTGCTCATCAACACGGGCAGTGTGTTCGGCGTGGCGTGCAACCTCTACGGCGCGACCATGCCCCCCAAATTCGTGCCGAGTTTTTCATGGGGAACGGGGAGCCGCCTGGTGGAATACCGCCTGGAGCAGGCGCTGGAAACCGCCGCGCGGGTGATGGCGCGGCGCAACAAAACCCTCACGCAAGCCGAAGCCGATTTGCTGACGTACATTTTCGCCGCAACGCGAGAAGAACGCCGCTATGCGGCGGTTGTGGAGCAAGAAGCATGAACCGCGTGCGCACATGGGGACCGGTGCTCGCCTGGATGGGCGTCATCTTCTACCTGTCCAGCCAATCGTCGGTGCCGGTGCACGCCCCCGGTTGGTTGGATGCGGTTGACGATTACGTGGCGCATGTGCTGGTGTATGCGGTTCTGGGCTGGCTGACGTTTCGCGCCTGGCGTGCGGAAGGGCTGACGTTTCAACAAGCCGCCTGGGCGACGTTCCTGCTCTGTGTCGCGTATGGCGTGAGCGACGAATGGCACCAATCGTTTGTCCCCAATCGCACGCCCTCGGTGCTTGACCTGCTGGCGGATGCGTTGGGGGTTGGCGTCGCGTTGTTTGTGCACTATCGCAAGCAGAAGCGCATGTGGCAAGGGGAATGGTGAACGATGGCGCCTGCCCGTTTGTTTGCTGATACGCTGGTGCTCCTGCGCGGGGGCGGCGACCTGGCGACGGGAGCCGTGGCGCGGTTGGTGCGCGCCGGCTTTCCGGTGGTGGTGCTCGAATTGCCGCGCCCGCTCGTGGTGCGCCGAACGGTTGCCGTAGCGACCGCTGTTCTGCAAGGGGAGATTACGGTGGAAGACCTGCACGCCCGGCGTGTTGACTCGGCGGCAACCGCGGTGCGCCTGGCGCGCGAGGGTGTGGTGCCCGTGCTGGTGGACCCCGAAGGGGCGACCCTTCCGCATGTGCGCCCCACCGTGCTGGTGGACGCCCGTATGGCGAAGCGCAACCTGGGCACGCATCAAACCGACGCGCCGCTGGTGGTGGCGTTGGGACCCGGCTTTACCGCCAGCGAGGATTGCCATGCGGTGGTGGAAACGGCGCGCGGGCACTTCCTGGGGCGTGTGTACTGGCGGGGGCAGGCTCTGCCCGACACAGGCACGCCGGGGCTGGTGCAGGGCTATGGGCGCGAGCGGGTGTTGCGCGCGCCTGTGGCGGGAACGGTGCAAGCGCTTGTGGAGATTGGCGACATGGTGCAGGCAGGGCAGGCGGTCGCGCTGGTGGATGGCGAAGCGGTGCATGCGCCGTTTCCGGGCGTGGTGCGCGGCTTGATTGCCGACGGCACGCCGGTCCCCGCCGGGCTCAAAATTGGGGACATTGACCCGCGCGGCGTGCGCGAACATTGTTTCACCATTTCGGACAAGGCGCTTGCTGTGGGCGGCGGTGTCCTTGAAGCGGTGCTCACCTGGCTGAACACACAGCGGACGGCAACGTAAGGCGTTGTGCGGTGAAAGAAAAAAGCCCGCTTTGTGGCGGGCTTTTTGCGTTCTGCTGACTTTTACGCCGTCGAAGGGGCGTCCAGCCCCCTGGCGACGGCTTCGATGGCTTCCACAATTTTGTAGTAGCCTGTGCAGCGGCAGAGGTTGCCGCTGATCGCCTGGCGGATTTCATCAGGCGCGGGGGTGGGGTTTTCTTGCAACAGGGCGTACGCGCTGACGATAAAACCGGGCGTGCAGTAGCCGCACTGCACCGCGTCGTGGGTGACGAAGGCGCGCTGAATGGGGTGCAATGTCTCGCCTTCGGCGATGCCTTCAACCGTGAGAATGGTCGCGCCGTGCGCCCGTTCCGCGGGAACAAGACAACTCATGACCGCTGCACCGTCGAGCATGACGGTGCACGCGCCGCATTCGCCCTCGCCGCACCCTTCTTTTGTGCCTGTTAGCCCGGCGTCGCGGAGGGCGTGGAGCAACGTTTTGCCGCGTGTGTTGTACAACACCACCCGCCGCCCGTTGACGGTGGCGACAATTTCCTCGCCCGGCGGTTCTGGTGGGAGTGGGCTGAGTGGATGCCCCGGCTGTGTCCAGAGGTTGGCGCGCCGTGTGGGAAAATCGCGGGTGGCTGTGCCATCGCGCAGGGCTTTGAGCAGGCGCAGAGTGAGCACGCGCACGGCGTGGCGGCGATAGGCGGCTGGTGCGCGGATGTCGTCAATGGGGCTGGCGGCTTCGGCGGCGAGTTGGGCGACGTGTGCCAGGTGCTCATCGCTCAGGTCGGGCCCGATGAGGGCTTGTTCGGCTTCTGGCGCGCGAATGATGGTCGGTGCTACTGCGCCAAGTGTGATACGTGCGTCGAAGATGGGGGGGCAAATGCCGCCGCTCGCGTTGCGGTCGGCGGTGATGACGATGGCGACGTTGACCACAGAGATGGCTTGGGCGCGGCGCAAGCCGAGTTTGGCGAACGCGCCATGCTGATTGGGCAGCAGCGCGGGGAAGGCGATGTCCACCATGATTTCGTCAGGGTGCATGACGGTTTGGCGCACGCCGGTGTAGAACTCGCGCAGGGGAATGGTGCGCTTGCCGCGTGCGGCGCTTTGCAGGGTGACCTCTGCGTCCAACGCCATGAGCGGGGTGATGGTGTCGTTCGCCGGCGACGCCGTGATGAGATTGCCCGCCACCGTGCCCCGATTGCGAATTTGCGGCGCGCCGACTTGCCAGGCGGCTTGCGCCAGCGGAAACGCCCGCTTGATGATCAAGCGGCTGTTCGCCACCTGATTGTGCGTGACGAGTGGTCCCAGGTGAATGCGCCCCTCGTTGTCAATGTCAATCGTGTCCAGCCCCGGAATGCGCGTCAGGTCAATCACCGCGTCCAGGTCGCGCTGGCGGCGTTCCAATTCAACCAGCAAGTCGGTGCCGCCGGCGATGATGCGCGCGCGGGGCGCGTGTTCGGCAAGCAGTGCCAGGGCTTCATCGAGTGTGCGGGGTGCGTCATACTGTTTGTAGAGCCGCATTGTTCGCCTCTCATCAAAGGTGGGTTGTCAATGGTTCACGGGTCAGGAATTCGCCGCGCGTTGTTGTTTCAGCGCCGCCAGCACACGGTCGGGTGTGGCGGGAATTTCGTTCAGCCAGATGCCGACCGCGTCATGGATGGCGTTCACAACCGCCGGCGCGACGCCGTCCATGGGAATTTCGGCGACGGCTTTGACGCCGAAGGGGTGCGACGGCTCGAACGTTTCAACAAAGGCGACTTCCAGCACGGGCATTTCATCCGCGGTGAAGATGTGGTAATCGCCAAAACTGCGTTCGCGCGGCACACCTTGCGCGTCGTAGGTCATTTCTTCGCAAACGGCGTAGCCGAGCGCCTGGGTCATGCCGCCTTCCACCTGCCCGGACGCCGTCGCCGGGTTGACGATGCGCCCGGCGTCCACCACCATGAGCAGACGGTCCACGTGGACAACGCCGGTTTCGGTGTCCACGGTCACTTCGGCGAATTGGGCGGCGAAGGGGGGCGGTGATTCGGGCGACACATACGAGGCGATGCCCATGATTTGGTGCTGGTCTTCGTGGTGCAGGGCGTTCAGGGCGATGTCGGCGAGCGAGACATGGCGACCGTCGGGCGCCCAGGCGGCGCGGTCGCGCAGTTCGATGTCGTCGGGGGTGATTTCAGGTTCGCCCATGCGGTTGATGAGCCGTGCGGCGACACGTTTGATCTGGCGGGCGGCGTGTTCGGCGGCTTTGACGACCGCGTAGCCGGAGATGTAGGTGGTGCTGGAAGCATACGCGCCCTTGTCGAAAGGCGTGAAGTCCGTATCGCTCGAATAGACGAGGATATCTTCCACCGGACAGCCGAGCACTTCGGCGGCCATTTGCGCCAGCACCGTGTCGGAACCGGTGCCGAGGTCGGTTGCGCCGACGAGTAGGTTGAACGAGCCGTCATCGTTCATTTTGATGCTGGCGGCGCCCATGTCGAGGTAGGGGATGGCGGTGCCCTGCATGACGAGCGCCAGCCCGATGCCGCGCCGCAGGTAGGGCTTGCCGGGCACGGTGTGCCAATCGGGGTTGCCGTATTTGGCGTGCCAGTCAATCATGCGCGTGCCCACTTCCACGCATTCGCGCAAGCCGCATGTGTTGATGATTTCGGGGCGGGGTTCGCGCCCTTCGCTCCATGCGCGGCTGAATGGGTGTTCATCGCCCGCTTTGAGCGCGTTTTTCAGCCGGAATTCGATGGGGTCGAGCCCGAGCGCGTGGGCGATGCGCTGCATGTGCACTTCCAGCGGCAAGAAGCCTTGCGGCACACCGTAGCCGCGGTACGCACCCGATGGGGGCGTGTTGGTGTAAACGATGTCGGCGTAGAAGCGAATGTTGGCGTATTTGTAGCCGTCGGGATGTTCGCGCCATTTGCCGGGGTAGAGCGCCATGGCTTTGTGCCCGGTGTTGCCGGCGACGGTGAGCGCATGACAGCCGTATGCGCCCGTATCGGAGAGCAGGTACATTTCGTTGGCGACGATTGTGCCGTCGCGCATGACGCCGGTTTTCATGCGCACCCGCATGGGGTGGCGTGAACGGGCGGCGATGAATTCTTCTTCGCGTGTGTATTCCAGCCGCACGGGGCGACCGGTGGCGATGGTGAGATGGGCGGCGACGTCTTCGATGAGCACTTCCTGCTTGCCGCCAAACCCGCCGCCAATGCGCGGTTTGATGACGCGGATGCGTTTGGGCGGAAGCCCCAGCACCGGCGCAAGAATGCGGCGCACATGGAAGGGCACTTGTGTGGATGTGCGAATGACCAGCCGGTCGTCTTCGTCCCACCAGGTGACCACCACATGCGGCTCGATGCTGGCTTGTTGCACCTTCGGGACGACGTACTCTTCCTCAAACACAAAATCGGCTTCGGCGAACCCTTCATCCACGTTGCCGATGTCAATCCGAATGGCGGCGGCGATGTTGCGTTGGGGGTCTGAGCCTTCAAAGGGCACATACTCCGGTTCATCGTGAATGATGGGCGCGTCGTCGCGCAGGGCGTCGCGGGGGTCGAGGATGGCGGGCAACGGTTCGTATTCCACTTCGATGAGCCGCAGGGCTTCTTCGGCAATTTCGGGCGTCTCGGCGGCGACGAACGCAACGCGATCGCCCACGTGGCGCACTTTTTCATCCAGGCTGAACATGTCCAGCGGACCAGGGATGGGGTCGGATTGCCCGGCGGTGGAATAGACCACGCGCGGAATGTCTTTGTAGGTCAGCACAGCGTGCACGCCGGGCAACGCGCGCGCCTTGCTCACGTCAATGCGCTTGATGCGGGCGTGGGCGACAGGGGAATGCAGAATTTTGGCGTGGAGCATGCCGCGCAGTTCGATATCGTCCGTGAAGGCGGGTTTCCCCAACGCGAGTTTGATGGCGTCCACCTTGATTTCGGGCTTGCCGACCACGCGCCAGCGGTCGTCGGGGGCGGTGATGACGAAGGGGCGTGTGCGCGTGCGCGTTTGCACGTCGGCGCCGCCGCCACCGGCGGGAGCGGATGGGGCGGGCGAGGGGGCGTGCGGTGTGCCAAACACCTCGTCGAAGGTGGGCAATTCATGCTGCCCATGCAGACGGGGCGGCGCGGGTGGGTCTTCGCCGCGCAGGCGGGCGGCGGCGAGCAACACCGCTTGCACGGGTTTCACGTACCCCGTACAGCGACAAAGCACCCCGCTCAGAGCGTCGCGCACGTCGGCTTCGCTGGGGGTGAGGGTTTGGTCGAGCAGGGCTTTTGCCGCGAGGAGCATGCCGGGCGTGCAGTAGCCGCACTGAATCGCGCCGACTTCGGCGAAGGCGCGTTGCAGGGCGTGCAGGTTGTCGCGTGTGCCCAGGGCTTCGATGGTGGTGATGGTGTGTCCGTCGGCTTGGGCGGCGAACAGCACACACGAGGGCACGGGGCGACCGTCCAGCAAGACAGCGCACGCACCGCATTCGCCTGTTTCACAGCCATGTTTGACGCCAAAATACCCATTGCGGCGGAGCACCCACAGCAACCGTTCGTGCGGGGCAACGTCGAACGTTTTGACCTCGCCGTTGATGGTCAGGGTAATGCGCATGTGTCGCCTCCTCGCGGCATTCTGTTGCGGGTTTCCTCAGTGGGTTCGTAGCGGCATTGTACCGTTGGTGTGGCTGTGTGGCAATGTGTGCTGTCGCCCACGTTCGCCTAGGTCTGCCGACGTTTCCACTGGCGGGGCGTGTAGCACTTTTGAAAGCCAAGCCGCCGCGCCAGACGCGCCAGCAGTGTGTTGCCTTCCACAGGCGTACAGATGACCTGGTCGGCGTCGAAGAAAAGGTCGGTGGGGAGATGGGCGCTCTGGCATGCGGTTTGCAGGGCGTGCCATTGGGCTAGTGTGAGCCACAACGACCAGACGTCCGGCGTGTCGGGGTACTGGAAGAAGGGGCGCGCCTGGTCTGCTTCCCACAAGGAGAGAGCGAACAGGTCTTCCACGGCTGTATTGGTGGTGAGCCAGGTGAGCAAGGTATCGAGCGCCGCACGTCGTTCATCCACCGCCGTCGGCAGCGTCCCTCGGCGAAGCGTGGGCGTATCGGAAACGCGCGGCATGATGAGGCGGGCTTCGTAGCGCACCGCCCAAGGGGCGAGTGCCATGCAGGCGACGCGCAGCACCGTTTCCAGCGGGACGCCCTCATCAAGGTAGGTTTTTTCGAGCAGGTACATGGTGCGCATAGGTGAGACGCGGGGTTGGTTTCCAACTGCATGCAGTGGTAGTATGGTTGGCGAGCGCGGTTGTGTCAATCAATGAGGAGAGCGTGCCATGAGTGTTTCAGCCTTTCGCGCCCAACTGGCGGTTGTTGAAGAACGGTTGAACGAAGACCCCCACGGGGCGGGAATGGAAGCCCTGAAAATTTTTGAGGATTTGCTGTACGAACTGGCGCGCACACACGGGTGGCGCGGCAAGCACGGCGGCATGAACGAGTACATGGATTTTTTGGGAAAGCGGCGTGTGTTGCGTGAAGAGACCATCGCGCAGGGGCGACGCTACGCCGATATTCGCAACTGCCTGGCGCACCGCAGTGGGTTGCTCATCAGCCCGCCGTTGGCGCACGAGATTGTGGACTTTGTGAAGCAGGTCTGCAAGGAGCAGGGCAACCGCGCGGGCGATGTGATGACGCGCAACCCACGTGTGGCGCACCCCAACATGCCGGTGGAAGACGCCCGCAACATTATGCTCAAATACAACATTGGGCATTTGCCGGTGGTGGAAAATGGGCGCTATGTTGGCTTGTTGTCGGCGCGTGATTTGCTCACCATGTTGGGCACGAAAGCCGATTTGCGCCATTTGCGGGTGGCGGATGTGATGAACGCCGACAAGCGCGAGGTGGTGCAGTTTGCGCGTGAAGAGACGCCGCTGGAAGATGTGTTGCGCATGCTGGAAGGACGCTACGTGCAGGCGGTGCTGATTACCGACACGGGGACGCCGGACGGCAAGTTGCTGGGCATTCTGACGACGTCGGATTTGTTGCCGCACATTTGAACGAGGGGGACGATGAGCGACACCACCACCACGATTGCCGAATTGCGGGCGTTGCTCCGCGAGTTTGTGGCGGCGCGCCGTTGGGAACGCCACCACACGCCCAAAAATCTGGCGATGAGCATTGCCATTGAAGCCGCCGAGTTGATGGAGCATTTTCAATGGTGTTCTGGCGCAGAAAGCCGCCGATTGGTGGAAGATGAGGAAGCGCGCGCCGAGATTGCCGAGGAATTGGCGGATGTGCTGATTTACGCGCTGCACTTTGCGAATGTGTGCGGCATTGATGTGAGCAGTGCCGTGCGTGCCAAAGTGGCGCGCAATGAAAAGCGGTTCCCGCCTGGATGGGAACCGCCTTCAACTGGCTGAGCGGGTGGCGTTTAGAGCAGCATGCCCGTGGGGTCGTCGCGCCACGAATCGAGGACTTTCATGTAGTTGGCGCGTTCAAACGCCGCCGGTTCGGCGATGTTCATCTGGCTCATGCTGCCGCGCATTTGTTCGATGGATTCGTATTCGTGCTCTTCCATCCAGCGGCGCACGTTTTCCAGCACCGTGCCGAGGTATTCCACCCCGTTTTTGAGCAGGGCGGACGCCATCATGGTGACGTTGGCGCCTGCCATGACGCCTTTGAGCACTTCTTCGTGCGTGTGCACCCCGCTGGTGATCGCCAAATCCACGTTGACGCGCCCGTACAAAATCGCCGTCCAGTGCAGGGGCAGGCGTATTTCGTGCGGGCTGCTGAGCACCAACCGCGGTTCAACGTCCAGCGTTTCCAGGTTGAAATCGGGTTGGTAGAAGCGGTTGAAGAGCACAAGCCCGTTTGCGCCCGCCTTGGCAAACCGTTTTGCCATGTTGGCGAAGGCGCTGAAATAGGGACTGACCTTGACGGCGATGGGGATGCGCACGTTTTGGCGCACGTGTTCCACCACGTCAAGGTACATTTGCTCCACTTCGGCGCTGGTCAGGTCGGGGTTGGTGGGGATGTAGTAGAGGTTGAGTTCAATGGCGTCGGCGCCGGCTTGCTGAATGTAGCGGGCGTACTCAATCCATCCTCCGGTTGAAACGCCGTTGAGGCTGCCGATGATGGGAATGTCCACGGCTTCTTTGGCGCGGCGAATCAGTTCCAGGTATTCATCGGGACCGACGTTGTAGTCGTGGATGTCGGGAAAATAACTCAACGCTTCGGCATAACTTTCACTGCCGTACACGAGGTAGTGGTCCAGGTGCTGGCTTTCAAGTGTGATTTGTTCCTCAAAGAGGGAGTACATGACAATCGCCGAAGCGCCGGCTTCCGCCATGCGCTTGATGCCGTCGAGCGAGCGTGAGAGCGGCGATGCAGACGGGACGATGGGGTGTGCCAGTTTCATGCCGAGATAGGTTGTTGTCAGGTCAGGCATTGTTCATCCTCCTTGATGGACTGTGCGGGGGCGGCGACGCGACCGCCCCCGCCAGAGTGGTTAGGCTTGGGCTTGCACAGGTTCTTCTTTCGCCAGTTCTTCCAGGTGATGCCACCGTTCGATGACCCATTCTTGCGCTTCTTCGAGCAGGTGCTCGAACGTTTCGGGCGCGCCCTTTTCAAGGATGCGGTAGCGGTTTTCGTTGAGCACGTACTCTTTGAGCGGGCGCTTGGGTGGCTTGGAATCGAGTTGCAAGGGGTTCTTGCCTTCGGCTTTGCGCCGCGGGTCGTAGCGGTAAAGCGGCCAGTAGGCGGCTTCGGCGGCCAGTTTCTGCTGTTCAAAGCCTTTGGACATGTCAATGCCGTGGGCGATGCAGTGCGAGTAGGCGATAATCAGCGACGGTCCCTCGTAGGATTCGGCTTCCAGGAACGCTTGAATGGTTTGCTTGTCGTTCGCCCCCATCGCCACTTGCGCGACATAGACGTTGCCGTAGGACATGGCCATCAAGCCGAGGTCTTTCTTGGGCGTGCGCTTGCCGCCTGCGGCGAATTTGGCCACCGCGCCGAGCGGCGTGGCTTTTGAGGATTGCCCACCCGTGTTGGAATAGACTTCGGTGTCGAGCACCAGGATGTTGACGTTCTGCCCGCTGGCGAGCACGTGGTCCAGCCCGCCGTAGCCGATGTCGTAAGCCCAGCCGTCGCCGCCCACAATCCAGACGCTCTTGCGCACCAATGCGTCGGCGACTTCGAGCAAGTTCCAGGCGTCTTCGTCGTCCAGGTTCTTCAAGCGGGCTTTCATCTGCGCCACCCGCTCGCGTTGCGCCTGAATGCCGGCGTCGTCCGATTGGTCGGCGTTGAGAATGGCGTCGGCGAGGTCGTGCCCGATGATGTCGCGCAGGCGTTGCACCAATTCGCGGGCGTATTCGGCTTGCTTGTCCAGCGCGAGGCGCATACCCAGCCCAAATTCGGCGTTATCCTCGAAGAGTGAGTTGCTCCAAGCCGGTCCGCGCCCTTCTTTGTTGAACGCCCAGGGCGTGGTGGGCAGGTTGCCGCCGTAGATGCTGGAGCAGCCCGTCGCGTTTGCCACCAAGATGCGGTCGCCAAAGAGGCGGGTGAGCAGCCCGAGGTAGGGCGTTTCACCACAGCCGGCGCACGCCCCCGAGAACTCGAAGAGCGGTTCCAGCAACTGCGTGTTTTTGACGTTGTTGAACGAAAGCCCATCGTTGCGCGGCGGTTCGGGCAATTGCAGGAAGAAGTCCCAATGTTTGCGCCCTTCCTCGCGCAGGGGGAGTTGCGGCGCCATGTTGATGGCTTTGCGCCCCACAGCGCTCTTGTCCTTGGCGGGGCAGACGGCGACGCAGAGCGCGCACCCCGTGCAGTCTTCCACCGCCACTTGCAGGGTGTACTTCATGCCGGACAGTTCGCGCCAGCGGGCGTCGGTGTACTTGAAGCCTTCGGGCGCGTCGGCGAGGGCGCTTTCGTCCACCACTTTGGCGCGGATGACCTGGTGCGGGCAGGCGAGCACACACTTCCCGCACTGGATGCAGATGTCCGGTTCCCACACGGGCACTTCCAGCGCGATGTTGCGTTTTTCCCAGCGCGTCGTACCGCTTGGGTATGTGCCGTCCGCCGGCAGGGCGCTCACGGGGAGCCAGTCGCCTTCGCCTGCAATCATCTTCGCCGTCACTTTGCGCACAAATTCGGGCGCGTTGGCGGGCACAGGCGGCAGCATTTCGATGGCGCTGGTGATGGTTTGCGGCACGGGCACTTCGTGCAGATGTTCCAGCGCGGCGTCCACTGCGGCGAAGTTCTTGCGCACGATGATTTCGCCCCGTTTGCCGTAGGTCTTGCGGATGTACTCCTTGATTTTGGCGACGGCTTCTTCCAGCGGAATGACGTTGCTCAGCGCAAAGAAGCAGGTTTGCATGATGGTGTTGATGCGCACACCCAGCCCCAATTCGCGCGCGAGTTTGTAGGCGTCAATGACGTAGAGTTTGAGGCGTTTCTTGATGATGGTCTCTTGCACTTCGCGCGGCAGGCGATCCCACACTTCATCGGGTCCAAACGGCGCGTTGAGCAGCAGGGTCGCCCCTTCCTGGGCGGGTTCCAGCACGTTGAAGCGCTGCAAGAAGCCGAATTGGTGGACGGCGACGAAGTTGGCTTTTTTGATGAGGTAAGCGCTCTTGATGGGGCGTGGACCGAAGCGCAGGTGCGAGATGGTGCGCGCGCCCGCCTTCTTCGAGTCGTACACGAAATAGCCTTGCGCGTAGAAGGGCGTGGTTTCGCCGATGATTTTGATGGAGTTCTTGTTGGCGCTGACCGTCCCGTCGGAGCCAAGCCCCCAGAAGACGGCGCGCACCACGTCGTCGCGTTCGATGTCGAGCGAGGCGTCCCACGGCAGGCTGGTGTGCGTCACGTCGTCAATGATGCCGACTGTGAAGTGGTTTTTGGGCTTGGGCTGTTTCAGTTCTTCAAACACGCTGATGAGCATGGCGGGGTCGAATTCTTTGGACGAAAGCCCATAGCGCCCGCCGACGATGCGCGGCATGTGTTCGCCCTGCCACTGCCCCGCCGCGTAGGCTTCGGTGAACGCCGTCACCACGTCCTGGTAGAGCGGTTCGCCGGCGCTGCCGGGTTCTTTTGTGCGGTCGAGCACGGCGATGGCGCGCACGGTGGGCGGCAAGGCTTTGATGAAGTGTTCGGCGCTGAAGGGGCGGAAGAGCCGCACTTTGAGCACGCCGACTTTTTCGCCCTGCGCCAGCAGGTGCTCCACGGTTTCTTCGGCGGTTTGGGTGGCAGACCCCATGAGCACGACGACGCGCTCGGCGTCTGGTGCGCCAACGTAGTCAAAGAGGTTGTAGCGCCGCCCGGTCAGTTCGGCAAAGCGGTCCATCGTTTCTTGCACGATGCGCGGCGTGGCGAGGTAGTAGGGGTTGGCGGCTTCGCGCGATTGGAAGAAGACGTCCGGGTTTTGCGCCGTGCCGCGAATGAAGGGACGGTCCGGCGAGAGGGCGCGTGCGCGGTGGGCGCGTACCAGGTCATCGTCAATCATCGCGCGGATGACGGCGTCGGGCAGTTTGGCGATTTTGTTGATTTCGTGCGATGTACGGAAGCCGTCAATGATGTGCAGGAAGGGCACCCGTGCGGCGAGTGTGCTGGCTTGGGCAATCAGCGCGAAGTCGTGGGCTTCTTGCACCGAACCGGCAAAGAGCATTGCCCAGCCCGTGGCGCGCGCCGCCATCACGTCGCTGTGGTCGCCAAAGATGGAGAGCGCGTGCGTGGCGATTGAGCGGGCGGCGATGTGGAAGACCGTGCTGGTCAGTTCGCCGGCGATTTTGTACATGTTGGGAATCATGAGCAGCAAGCCCTGACTGGCGGTAAACGTGGTGGTCAGGGCGCCGGCTTGCAACGAGCCGTGCACAGCCCCCGCCGCGCCCCCTTCGGATTGCATTTCGATGATGCGCGGCACACTGCCCCAGATGTTGGGCTTCCCCTGCGCGCTCCACATGTCGGCGAGTTCACCCATGGGGGAAGCGGGCGTGATGGGATAGATGGCAATCACTTCGTTGGTGCGATAGGCGACATAGGCGGCTGCCTCGTTGCCATCTATCGTCACATATGTCTGTTCTGCTGACATTGGACACCTCCTTCGCTCTATTTTTTCCAACGGTTTTCTTTCTTGTAAGGACAGACTGAGAGGCGGAGCGCACCCCGCCTCCCAGGAATGGCAGTTCAGGCTTGTTTCAGGGCGGCGTGGGCGGCGGCAAGCCGCGCCACTGGCACGCGGTACGGCGAACAACTGACATAGTTCAACCCGATGGCGTGGCAGAAGGCGATGCTGGCGGGGTCGCCGCCGTGTTCGCCACAGATGCCGACGCTCAGGTCGGGGCGTGTGGTGCGCCCTTTTTCAACCGCCAACCGCATGAGTTGCCCCACGCCTTCCACGTCCAGCGTTTGGAAGGGGTTGGCGGGCAAGATGCCTTGTTCCAGATAGTCGAGCAGGAACGCCCCTTCGGCGTCGTCGCGGCTCAACCCGTAGGTCATTTGGGTAAGGTCGTTGGTGCCGAAGGAGAAAAACTCGGCGACTTCGGCGATTGCGTCGGCGGTCAGGGCGGCGCGCGGGACTTCGATCATCGTACCGAAGGCATAGGGAATGCGCACGCCTTTTTCGTTCATGACGGCTTGCGCCTCGGTTTCCAGGATGTCGCGCATGCGGCGCAGTTCGTTGACATGCGCCACCAGCGGAATCATCACTTCGAGCCGCACCTGTACGCCTTCCAGCGCGCAGGCGCATGCGGCTTCAAACATGGCGCGCACCTGCATTTTCATCACGTCGGGGAAAACGATGCCGAGCCGCACACCCCGCAAGCCGAGCATGGGGTTCGCTTCGCGCAACCGTTCGACGGCGTGGAGCAGGCGCTCTTTTTCGCGCAGTGCGGGCGATGTGGGGTCGGTCAGCCGCAGGCGTTCGATTTCGACGAGCAGGGTTTCGTAGCGCGGCAAGAATTCATGGAGCGGCGGGTCAATCAGGCGAATGATGACGGGCAAGCCGTCCATGACGCGGAACAGCCCCTCGAAATCGGCGCGCTGGATGGGCAGAAGTTCGGCGAGGGCGGCGGCGCGCTCCTCGTCGGTTTCAGCCAGAATCATGCGCTGGACGATGGGCAGGCGGTCTTCACCCAGGAACATGTGCTCGGTGCGTGCCAGCCCAATGCCTTCCGCGCCGAAATCGCGGGCGCGTTGGGCGTCTTTCGGCAGGTCGGCGTTTGCCCAAACCCCCAATGTGCGGAATTCGTCCGCCCAGCCCAGCAGTGTGGTGAGATAGGGGTCGTGCAAATCGGGCATGACGGTGGGGAGTTGCCCCAGGAAGACCTCGCCGGTGCTGCCATCAATCGAAAGCCAATCGCCTTCACGCACTTCAATCGCGCCGACGCGGAAAAGGCGCTTTTCGGTGTCAATCTGCAATTCGTGGCAGCCCACCACGGCGGGAATGCCGAATTGCCGCGCAACGATGGCGGCGTGGCTGGAATTGCCGCCCAGCGCGGTGAGAATGCCTTTGGACGCAATCATGCCGTGCACGTCGTCGGGTTTGGTTTCGGGGCGCACCATGATGACGGGTTTCCCGGCTTTGCCCCACGCCTCGGCGGTGTCGGCGTCGAACGCCGCCATGCCGACAGCCGCCCCCGGTGATGCGTTGACACCTTTGGCGAGCAAGCGCCCCGCCTTGATGGCTTTTTGGCGCACGTGTTGCTCAAAGCGCGGGTGCAGGAATCGTTCCACCTGTTGCGGGGAGACGCGCAAGACGGCTTCGCGTGGTTCAATCAAGCCTTCGTTGACGAAATCCACGGCGAACCGAATGGCGGCGCGGGCGGTGCGTTTGCCGTCGCGCGTTTGCAAAATCCAGAGTTTGCCCTTTTCGATGGTAAACTCGATGTCCTGCACGTCGCGGAAGTGGCGTTCCAACCGCTTGGCGATTTCGTACAGTTGCTCGTAGATGGCGGGCATTTCGTGCGCCAGCGTGGCGATAGGTTTCACCGTGCGAATACCGGCTACGACGTCTTCACCCTGGGCGTTGTTCAGGTAATCGCCGTAGAGTTCGTTTTCACCCGTGGCGGGGTTGCGGCTGAACACCACACCCGTCCCGGAATCTTCTCCCAGGTTGCCGAAGACCATGCTTTGCACGTTGACGGCGGTGCCGAGTGTGTGGGGAATCCCTGTGGCGTTGCGGTAGTCCACCGCGCGCTTCCCATTCCACGATTTGAAGACGGCTTCGATGGCGAGGCGCAGTTGCTCGAAGGGGTCTTGCGGGAAGTCGCGCCCCGTTTCCTGCCGAATGATGGCTTTGAAGGCTTCGATGACGGGTTTCCAATCGCTCGCCTGCAATTCGCTGTCATAGCGGACGCCGGCTTTGCGGCGGGCGTCGTCAATGACGGCTTCAAAGCGCTCATCAGGAATCCCCAGCACCACGTTGCCGAACATTTGGAGCAGGCGACGGTAGATGTCGTGGGCAAAGCGTTCGTCGTTGGTGAGCCGCGCCATTGCCAACATGGTGGTATCGTTGAGCCCGATGTTGAGCACGGTATCCATCATGCCGGGCATGGAAAACTTTGCCCCTGATCGGCACGAGACAAGGAGCGGGTTTTCGGGGTCGCCAAAACGTCGCCCCATTTTGGCTTCCACACGGTGAAGGGCTTCCAGGACTTGCTCCCACAATCCATCGGGTAGGCGCTCGCCCCCTTCCAGATAGGCGATACACGCCTGGGTTGTGATGGTGAAGCCGGGGGGAACGGGGATACCCAGCCGTGTCATTTCAGCCAGGTTGGCGCCTTTGCCCCCCAAAAGCCCACGGACAGCGTCCCAGTCGTTCCCAACACGGGCTTCAACTAGGTCGAGTTCGTCAAAGCAGTAAACCCAGCGTTGGGCGTCGGGGGTTGCAGGTTGGTTGTTGGTGGTTGAGGCTTGAATCATGTGCGCACCTCCATGTGACGCGAAACCCTTTGCCCATCATCAAGAAAGGTAGCACGTCGTGAAGGGCGCGTGTAGTGGCAATTGTCGTCCTTTGAAAGTGAGGTGTCATGTGGAAGGTGTGATGGAAAAGGAGAAAAGCACGGCATATACCGAACAGGAAAACCTGCGGAGGAGTGGGGCAAGCGGCGCCGTTGGCGTCTGAGATGGATGCTTGCAATGTTGAGCAATCTACTCCCCATTGGTGTGCAATGTCATATCGCCAAGATGATATCCGGCAGGTTGTTGTTGCTCTTTGCGCTAGCGCAAAGAAGGTGGCTCTCTGGAAGGGATGATGGCTTGTGTCGGTGTGAAATGAGGAAGCCTGGTCATCTGGTCAGGGCAAAAACGCGCCGGATGATGCGGGCGAAAAAGTTTCATTGTGTCTATCATGGGGGCACTGTTCCCACGTGCGCAACTGAGGAGGATTGCATGCCCATCAAAAGTTATCTGGTCTATCCTGTTGCCAATCGTGCCGCTGACTTGCAACGCACTCTGCAAGCCATGTCGGAGTGTGAAGTCATTCCCTCAACGAGCCACGACCTTTTCATTTTAGTCACCGATACACCACATGAAGCCGCTGAGAAAGCATTGGAACAGCGTCTCTTGGCGCTGGAACACCTGCAATGTTTGGCACTTGTTGCAGCATATCGAGATGAGGAGTGAGGAGCGTCTCATGATGACACGTCGCGATTTTCTCAAACGCATGGCAGCCGCCGCTGCTGCCACCGCCGCCGCCAGTTTAGCCCCGAACGTGACCTTTGCGCGTCCGTTCATGCCGGAAGAGACGGCGTCGGATGGGTTTCAGGATGATATTGTGTGGGATAAAGCCCCGTGCCGCTTTTGCGGTGTCGGCTGTGGCTTGCTGATTGGTGTGCGCAATGGCAAAGCCGTGGCTGTCAAAGGCGACCCGAACTCGCCGGTGAACAAGGGGCTGGCCTGCGTCAAAGGATACCATTCCATTTTAGCGTTGTATGGTGAAGATCGCCTGAAAACCGCCTATGTGCGCCGCAATGGGAAGTTGGAGCCGGTGCCGGTGCAAGAGGCGCTTGATATCGTTGCCCAGAAGATGAAAGAAACCATCGAAAAGCATGGCAAAGATTCAGTGGCCATTTATGGGTCTGGGCAATGGACAATCCCCGATGGGTATGTTGCGGTCAAACTTTTCAAGGGGCTGATTGGCACGAACAATGTTGAAGCCAACGCCCGTTTGTGCATGGCGAGCGCCGTCGCGGGCTTTCTCACCTCGTTCGGGCTGGACGAACCGATGGGGAACTATGCCGACATTGACCATGCCGATGTGTTCGTGCTCTGGGGCAACAATATGGCTGAAATGCACCCCGTCCTCTTTTCGCGCATGCTGGAACAACGCCGCTTGCGCCCCCATGTCAAGATTATTGACCTGGCGACACGCACAACCCGCACAAGCGTTGCCGCTGATAAGTCCATTCTCTTCAATCCACAAACCGACCTGGCGATTGCCAACGCCATTTGCTACGAGATTGTACGCAATGGTTGGGTGAAAGAAGAGTTTGTGCGCAAGCATGTGGTGTTCAAGAAGGGGAAGACGAACATTGGCTATGGGTTGGAAGACCACTTTGCGTTTAGCGATGAATTGACCGATATCACGTATGATGAATTTGTGGAGTATTTGCAAGCGTATTCCCCGGAAGAGGTCTCGAAACTGTCAGGCGTTTCTGTGGAAGACATCAAGTACCTCGCGGCGCTCTATGGCGACCCCAACAAGAAAGTGACTTCGTTCTGGTGCATGGGGGTCAACCAGCATGTGCGCGGTACGTGGATGAACAACCTCATCTACAACATTCACTTGCTGGTGGGCAAGATTGCCGAGCCCGGCAACAGCCCGTTCTCGCTGACCGGGCAGCCCAGTGCGTGTGGTACGGTGCGCGAAGTGGGGACGCTCACACAGCGTTTGCCTGGTGGACCGGTGACGAGTGAGAAGGCGCGCAAACAAGCCGCTGAAATTTGGAATGTGCCCCTCGAAAACATTCCCGATAAGCCGACCTACCACACCGTTGAAATGTTCCGCGCCCTCGATCGCGGCGATATTCG
This sequence comes from Ardenticatena maritima, assembly GCF_001306175.1. Lineage (NCBI taxonomy): Bacteria > Bacillati > Chloroflexota > Ardenticatenia > Ardenticatenales > Ardenticatenaceae > Ardenticatena > Ardenticatena maritima. The sequence continues at coordinate 273,054 of NZ_LGKN01000009.1, read as the reverse complement.
CTTCATCTGGATTCAGGTGACCAACCCCATGGTCTCGTTGCCCAAATTGCGCCGCTACCGCGACGGCGCCCTCAAAGACGATCGCTTTGTCGTCGTCTCTGATGTTTACTTCACGCCAACAACTGATGTGGCGGATGTCGTCCTTCCATCGGCCATGTGGATTGAGCGCGAGGGCTTTTTCGGCAATTCCGAGCGGCGTACTCAGCATTGGAACAAGATGGTGGAACCGCCGGGCGAAGCGATGAGCGATACCTGGCAACTGATTGAAGTTGCGCGTCGCCTGGGGTATGAAAAATGGTTCCCGTGGAGCGAAGAAGACCATATCGAGGCGATTTGGAACGAGTATCGCCGTTTCCACGCTGGCCCCAAGCACGAAATGGCGCCGTATGAAGAGTTGAAGCGCCGCCCTGGGGTGATGTGGCCGTTTGTGAATGGAAAAGAGACCCTGTGGCGGTACAACGCCAAGTACGACCCGCTGGCCGCCGAGCATTCCAATGATTTCTACTTCTACGGCAAGCCCGATGGCAAAGCATGGCTCATCTTCCGCCCATACGAGCCGCCGGCTGAATCGCCGGATGACGAATACCCCTTCTGGCTGAGCACCGGGCGTGTGCTGGAACACTGGCATACCGGGAGCATGACGCGCCGCATTCCGGTTTTGCACCGCGCGATGCCCCACGCCTACGTGGAATTGCACCCCGATGACGCCAAGGAACTTGGTATTCGGACGGGCGACTTCGTACGTGTCATCAGTCGGCGTGGTGAAATTGTATTGCCGGCGGCTATCAATTTCCGCGGTATTCCACAGCGTGGACATGTGTTTGTGCCTTTCTTTGACGAATCCATGCTCATCAACGAAGTCACCATTGACGCTTTCTGCCCGATTTCAAAAGAGCCCGACTACAAGAAGTGCGCAGTACGCATTGAGAGGGTAGTCTCATGAGCGAACCGAAAGCGAACCAACAACCCTGGCTGCGCACCGGATACCGCCTGATTTTCATCGGGCTAGCGGTTGTGCTCATGGCTGCTACTGCCTATGTGCTGGGAACCAGTTGGTTGGCGGGGCAGGTCTCGGCTGAATTGGACGTCAATGAAGCGGCAGAAGCGCAACCCGCCCGTCCGGAACCGCAGCATGTGGAAGCAGGAAGCCTGTTCTACCTCGATGAAATGCAAGCGTACACCACGCAAGACCCCGTGATGGGGAAAGTGCGCACGCTTGACACGTACTATGCGCGCCGGGCGTATGATGGAGCGCCGCCTTGGGTTCCCCATCCTGTTGAAGATGCCATGGCGTATGGCAGCAACACGTGCTTGCAATGCCACGAAACGGGGGGCTATGTGCCGCCAATGGAAGCGTATGCGCCGGTGGCGCCACACCCCGAATTGCTCAACTGTACCCAATGCCACGTTCCTGTATTGGAAGAAACGCTCTTCCGCGAGAATACCTACGAACCGGCGCCGCCGCCCGCATTGGGCAACGAAGCGTATGATGGCGCACCACCACCTGTCCCGCACGAAATTGTGCCGGCCATGCGTGAAAATTGCGCCGCGTGCCACATTGGACCCTCGGCGCCGCCTGAAATTCGTACCGACCATCTGGAACGCGACAACTGTTTGCAGTGCCACGTGCCCTTGCGCACCGATGACGAATGGATGCGGGAGGAGGTGCGCCCATGAAGCGGTTATTCTGGTATCTGGGCGGGCTTTGGCTTCTCCTGTTTGCCGGTGCGTGTGCGCCGGAACGCCCGCCTTTGCGTGAATCGTCGTTGGAAGAGGTGGTACATGCCGCAGAGGAGCCGGTGCATGTTGATGTGAGCCGTGCGCCCCTGCTCGAAACCGAACAGTATCAGCTGTTGCAACTTCCGGCCGACCATGAAGCGTTGGAAGAAGAAGTGTATGTCCTCACGCGCAAAGAGGATTTGACCCTCTTCCCTTGCTCGCGCTGTCATACGGAAAACCTGGCCACACTTCGGGCGCAGAGTGAGGCGGAAGGGCGCTTGAAACACTGGGAAATCACGCTTGACCATGCCAGTGAGCAGGTCATGACCTGTGAAACATGCCACAACGTCGAAGAAAATGTGGATGCTCTGCATACCTTGACCGGGCAAATAGTTGATTTTGACCAAAGTTATCAACTCTGTGCCCAATGCCACGCTTCCCAATTTGAGGATTGGGTCGGCGGAGCGCATGGGAAACAGGTTGGCGGGTGGGCGCCGCCGCGTGTGATGCAGACATGCACCGACTGCCACAACCCGCACGAACCGGAATGGGATATTCGCTGGCCGGCGATACCACCAAAAGTGTATGAAGGAGTTGAAACACCATGAGCGCACAACAACACAATCACTTGCGTGAATTGGCTGAACAGTGCGCCCAAATGGAAGGTGCTCATGAGCATCGCAGTGCTGAGCAGATTGGCGTGCGTGATTTGGTGCAACGCATGTTTTCCAAGTACGAGGTGCAGGATGTCCCTCTCGAACACATTCCCCAGGAAGAGGGGCGCTCGTACACGTGGAGCGAATTGAAACGCATGTTCAACCTTGGTGATGAAGCCGAGGCGGCGGCGGGTCTGCATCTCCCACCTGAAGAGCCGCCGACGCAATCGCGTTTGGAGCAGTTGCTCAGCCGCCAGGTGGATCGGCGTACCGCCGTCAAATTGCTGGCGATGGGGATGGTATTGGGGTTTGGTTTTTTGCAAACAGCGTGTTCGCCTTTGCTTCCCTTCGGCCAGCGTGATGAAACAAAGCGCGAAATCGCGAATTTGAAACTGGAAGAATATTTCAAGCGCAATTACCGCTTGATGACTGAAGAGGAAAAACGGCAAACCATCGAACGCCTGGAGCGACTGGCTGAGCTTGAAACCGGGAAACGCCCCACCATCTCGACCCAAGGACCGCGGAAAAACGTGCTGTATGGCTATGCGTTCAACATTTCCAAATGCCGCGGCTATCTGGAATGCGTCAAAGCCTGCGTGCTCGAAAATAACCAGGATCGTAGCACCGATATGCGCTATATCCGCATCCACGAAATTCCCGGCGGCGAATTCAGTATGGAGCGGGCGAACGATAGTTTCTACCATGACGTGCCGGCGGAAGGGCACTTCTACATTGGGACACAATGCTTCCATTGCGATAACCCGCCTTGTGTGGAAGTCTGCCCGGTTCAGGCAACATGGAAAGAGGAAGATGGCATTGTTGTCGTAGATTATGATTGGTGCATTGGCTGCCGCTATTGCCAGGCGGCATGTCCCTATGATGGGCGCCGCTTCAACTGGAAGACGCCCCATGTACCGGTGGATGAAATCAATCTCAATCAACACTATCTGGGCAATCGTCTGCGCAAGAAGGGTGTGATGGAGAAGTGTACGTTCTGCATTCAGCGGACACGCCAGGGGCGTTTGCCTGCTTGTGTGGAAGCCTGCCCGACAGGGGCGCGGGTGTTTGGCAACCTACTCGACCCCAACAGTGAAATTCGCTGGATTTTGGAGAACAAAAAGGTCTTTCGTTTGAAAGAAGACTTGGGGACGGAGCCAAAGTTCTGGTACTACATGGATTGATGGGAAACGTACACGCTTACACTCATCCAAACTCGCTGATTGGGCGAATTGCTGAGCATTGAGGAGTCAGAACGATGCGCACATTCATCTCATTTGTTCGGGATGCGATTGATAACGTCACAGCGGGCAGTCTGCGCTATCATATCTGGATGGGCTTTCTCACGTTCTTGATGTTGCTGGGGGCGTATGCCTACACCATCCAGCTGCGTGAGGGGCTTATCGTTACCGGTATGTATGACTATGCCAGCTGGGGAATCTATATCTCGAACTTTACGTTCCTGGTGGGCGTCGCTGCGGCGGCGTTGATGCTTGTCCTGCCGACGTATGTCTTCCGCGATACCGATTTTGTGCGGGCGGTCCTGTTTGGCGAAGGCATGGCTGTGGCGGCGCTGGTCATGTGCCTGGCGTTCGTCATTGTGGACATGGGCGGACCCGCGCGCTTGTGGCACATGATTCCGGTGATAGGGATTTTCAACTGGCCACGTTCGATGCTCACATGGGATGTTATCGTATTGAATGGGTACTTGTTCATTAACCTGACCATTCCATTTTACATCCTCTGGAACCATTACCAGGGACGCAAACCCAACCCCAAGGTTTATTTACCTGGCGTTGTGCTTTCACTCTTCTGGGCTGTGGGGATTCACCTGGTGACAGCGTTCTTGTATGCCGGTTTGCCTGCGCGCCCATTTTGGAACTCATCTTTGCTGGGGCCGCGTTTCCTTGCCTCCGCTTTTGCGGCGGGGCCGGCGTTGATGATTCTCATTTTGAGTATTATCCGGCGAACCACACCGTACACTATTACGGAGAGCACAATCAATAAATTAAGCCTGGTTGTGACAGGGGCGGCACAGGTCAACTTGATTATGCTCGTCTCTGAAATGTTCAAAGAATTTTATTGGCCCACCGAGCATAGCAAAAGCGCTATCTACCTGTTCTTTGGGCTTGATGGGCACAATGCGCTGGTGCCCTGGATGTGGACCTCTCTTGCAATGACTGGTCTGGCCACGCTCATTTTAACAGTCCCTCAACTTCGCCAGCGCAAGCCGATTCTTTATCTCTGTTCTGTCTTGCTGTTTATCGGTATTTGGATTGAGAAAGGTATGGGGCTGATTGTACCGGGGTTTGTGCCTGAGCCGTGGGGGCGTATTTTCACAGAATACTCACCGACGTGGGTAGAATGGGTGATCACCATCGGTATCTGGGCGTTAGGCGCATGGGTATTTACGATTTTGGCCAAAGTGGCGGTAGGTGTTGAAGTGCGGTATCAATCTCTCCAAAAGTGAGACCGTGCTCGCCATGCAAAAGCCCCCGCACAAGCGGGGGCTTTTTTGTTCGTTCACGTTCACGATTAGTCGGATTGCGGCTTCTTGGCGATGCGGTAGGTGCAAGTGGCATCACCTTGGTTGATACATTCTATTTCGGTAACCAGATAATGCTTGCCAGTTGCCCAGCGCAATGCTTCGGCAATCGTACCTACGGACGTGAAACAACTTGGGCCCGTTGGCGTCTTCTCACGGAAAGCACACGGGCATTCTTCAATAATGAGATACCAGGCTTCATCGTCTTCTTCCACGCGCGAGGGCATATTGGTGCGTTCAGCGGAAGCAGCGGCAATACGGTTGATGATGGTTTTGGCTTTGGCTTGTTCGGGCAGCATTTTCAGCGCGAGGCCTGCCAACCCCAGAATCGCCGGCTGCTGTTCGAGCGTGTAACGGAAGAGCACACGCCCAATTTGGGAGAGCACGGCACGTGCCCCGCGTGGACCGTAGAAGTCAATAACGGCTTTTTGCAGACGCGCATAGTCTGAAAAGTGGACGTCACGGTCCAGATTGTTCGGCGGTGGGTTCTGAATGTAGTGTTGCAGACCTGATGCATTCAGCATCGCGTGAAAGCCCTTTTCACCCATGACCTCTTCAATGGCTTTGAAGAGGACGTACAACGTTGCATTCGGCAGATCACGGTCTTCGCGTGTCGTCATTGTTACTACTCCGTAAGATTAGTTCGTTTCGGTATCGGCTTCGAATTGTTCTTCTTCGTCGTCTTCGTAAGTTTCAAGGATTGAGTAGAGGAGTTCCAGCAAAACAGTTTTGACGCTTTCGCGGTCGGTGGCCACACAGGGCAACACCTTGATGTGAGGCTCTAGATCAAGCATGATGCGCAAGTCTTCGGGAGGCCAGGCGTCTTCCAAATCTTGCTTGTTGGCGGCAACTACAAAAGGCGTGTTCGAGAACGTGCGGAAAATGTCAATGATTTGCCGTGCTTCCTTGAAGGTTTCACTGCGGGTGCTATCCACAAGCACAATGAACCCGAGCATCCCTTCGGACAAAATCTCCCACATGAAGTCAAAGCGCTTTTGACCCGGTGTCCCGAACAAGTAGAGCACCAGGTCATCATCCACAGTAATACGACCAAAATCCATTGCCACCGTGGTATTTTCTTTGATGGCGCTTGTGAAGTCGCTAATTTTGCGCTCGGTGGCAACAACAGCAATTTCGCTGATGGTTTGGATAAACTCCGTTTTTCCAGCAGCGAAAGGACCTGTGATGACCATTTTGACTGTTTGCATAAGCCTTGAACCTTTTAATAATACCGTTGGGTTGACATAAATCTGAATAACGGTCTACAGACCGCGAATAAACTTAATCAGACGATTGACCACGCTTTTCTCAACATCAGGTCGCTTGGCTTTCATAGCAGGGCGCGCTGCCGTTTGGGCGCGACTCTGTGGGCGGCTTGTGGTTGGCCGAGTGTGTCGTGTGCCGGAACGGCTATTGCCGGCAGGGCTTGCCTCGGCTTTGCCGGCGACTTCGACCAAGCCGTTTTTGAGCAGTTTGTGGACAATACGGCGTGTTTCAAACTCGCTCAAGCCGCTGTAGCGTGCAATGTCAGCAACCGAATGACGGGGGTTGATGAATGAAATCACGCGCCACTCTTCTGGGCTCAAATTGATATTCACCAGATTGGCGCGGGGCCCTTCGGCAAAGCGCAAGATGATGTCAAGGCTAGGCAATTCCTCTTTCAGTTCCACCATCTCTTCACGATGGCGGTCACCTTCGAGGATGATGTTATCCAGTGTGATAGGCACAGCGAGCCGTTCGGGGGCTGGGGCGGCGTTCGGATGAAATTCAAACGCGCCTTCTTCCCACGTGAGGGTTTCATACACAACATCGAGCATGTTCTTGCGCACAACGCGCAAAATATCGTTGCGCGAGACCAGCCCCGCATTGATGAGGCGCATACCAAGTTGCTTGTCGTCGGCACTTGCGCCGTTGGGGAAGATGGCGTCAATTTGGTGGGCTTGCACTTTTCCGCTGCGCACCAGAAGCGTGTAGAGATCGCCGCCGGGTTCTTCACGTGCATCTTTGGTGAGTGCGGCATGAATCAGTTTTCCTTCGCGGAAATACAAAACAGCGTTGCCTTGTGGGCTGCGCAGCGAGAGGCACCCCGTCTTGCGTGCAAGTTTGACGAGGTTGAGAAATTGCGTTAGGCGAATATCTTGTAGTTGTCCTTTAAGTGCCATATGTGTTTCCAGAAATACCGTTGCTTGGGGTAGGCAAGGAACTCCGTTTATTCGTGCGGATTATACAGGTGTGTGCCTGCTCCGTCAACAGAATTGAAAATATCTTGAAAGGGCACGGCAACCTGTATGTATACCATATCATACATATCTGTTGTTTGGAAATAGGAAAGAAGTCCAGTATTGGTTGTGTGCGTGTGCAAAAGCGCCAAATACTGCTATACTCTCCGATGATGCAACAACTTGAACATGGAGTGCGAGACGATATGAGCGACCCGATTATTGTGTTTACGGCATGGCCGTATGCCAATGGTGATTTGCATTTGGGGCATATTGCCGGGTGTTATTTGCCCGCTGATATTTTCACGCGCTATCACCGCTTGCGCGGGAATGATGTCGTGATGGTGAGTGGTTCAGATTCGCACGGAACGCCGATTATGCTCAAAGCCCAGGAGCTGGGACGGTCGCCGCGCGAAGTTTTTGAATTTTATCATGAACGCTTTTTGGAAGATTTTGTGCAACTGGGCATTACGTATGACCTCTTTACGCATACGGACACGGCGAATCATGCGCGAATTGCCCAGGATATTTTCAAGCGGCTCTACGAGCGGGGCTACATTGTCAAGGATGTTATGGTGCAGCTCTACTGTGATACCGACGCCATGCCCCTGCCCGACCGCTTTGTTGAAGGGACATGCCCCCACTGTGGCTTTGAAAACGCACGTGGCGACCAGTGCGACCAGTGCGGTCATACACTCGATGCGACCGAATTGATTGACCCGCGCTGTAAATTGTGCGGTAATACGCCGCGCCCCATTGAGAGCGAACATTTCTTCCTGGATTTGCCCGCTTTTGAGGACAAGTTGAAAGCGTATGTGGAAGCCCAAACGCATTGGCGTCCCAATGTGCGCAATTTCGCGCTGAATTTTTTGCGCGAAGGGTTGCAGCGTCGTCCCGTTTCGCGTGATATTGCGTGGGGGATTCCGTTGCCGATTGAAGGCTACGAAGACAAGGTGATGTATGTCTGGTTTGAGGCGGTGATTGGCTACTTGTCGGGGGCGGTGCAGTTGGCGCACCTGCAAGGAGAGCCAGATGCGTGGAAGCGATATTGGTACACCCCCGAAGCGCGGAGTTATTACTTCATTGGCAAGGACAATATCCCGTTCCACGCCATCATCTGGCCTGCGGAGTTGATGGGGTATGATGAACAACTGCGCTTGCCTTACGATATTCCCGCCAACGAATTTTTGAACTTGGAAGGACGCCAGTTCAGCACCAGCCGCAACTGGGCGATTTGGCTGCGGGATATGTTGAGCCGCTATGACCCGGACCCCATTCGCTATTATCTCACAGCGATTGCGCCTGAGACGCGCGATAGCGATTTTCGGTGGGAAGGGTTTGTCGAGCGCAACAATAACGAATTGGTAGCGGCCTGGGGGAACCTGGTCAACCGGGTGGTCAGTTTTGCGTCGAAGCGCTGGAAAGGCGTTATCCCCACGCCTGGCGACCTTGACGCCCGTGATACGGCGCTGTTGGAGACCATTCGCGCCGGTTTTGATGAGGTTGGCGAGGCGTATGAGCGTGTGCAACTGCGCGACGCCTTGCGGTTGACGATGGCTTTGGCGCGTGAGGTCAACAAGTATCTGGACGACAAAGCCCCCTGGTTCCAAATCAAGGAAGATAAGCAGGCCGCTGCAACAACAATTTACGTGGCGTTGCAGGCGATTGATTGGTTGAAGGTGTTGTTTGCGCCGGTACTTCCATTCAGCAGTGAAAAGGTCCATGCAGCGTTGGGCTACGCGGAGCCGTTGTTCGGCGAACCTGTCATCGAAACCGTGCAAGAAGGCGAACGCGCCTACAAGGTGTTGCGCTATCGCTCCGCTTCGGGGCGCGTGCATTGGCAGCCGACTGAACTGGAAGCCGGGCGTCCTTTGCAACGTCTTGATGTGTTGTTCAAGAAACTGGATGAAAGTATCGTTCAGGAAGAATTGAGCCGCTTGGGATAACCAACAGAATAGGCAAAGCCTTATGCGAATGAAGGAGATTGAATCGCGCATATGGCGCTGGGGGATTGGGCTGGTTGTGGTGATGTATGCCACAACCGCCCTTCTTTTTGTCTGGCGGACACCACCCTGGCAAGCACCGGACGAGCCGGCACATTTCAACTATGTGCGGCATGTGGCTGAAACCGGCTTGCCGCCTGTGTTGACGGCCGATTGCTACGATCAGGCCTATCTTGATGAACTCAAAGCGACGCATTTCCCCCCCGACAAGCCCATTGATTCCATTTGCTACGAAGCCCATCAGCCGCCGCTGTACTACGCCCTGGCTGCCCCGGTCTATCGCCTGGCGGTCTGGGTGGGGGTGAACCCGTTGTATGCTGTGCGCCTCTTTTCGGCCTTTTTGGGGCTGGGCGTCATTTTCATGACGTGGCGTCTGGCGGTGCTGGTTTTTCCATCCGAGCCGCTTATCCCATTGGCGGCGGCGGGCTTGAGCGCCACGCTCCCCATGCATGTGGCTATGCTTTCGGTCGTGAATAACGATGGCTTGGCAGAGTTGGTGCTGACGGCCAATGTCTGGTATGCGCTGCGTGTGTTGCGTGCGCCTGTGGTGCAACGCCGTGCGTGGGTGGCGCAGGGTCTCTTGCTGGCGTGTGCGCTGTTGACAAAGACGACCGCTTATGTGGCGCTTCCGCTTGTGGTGGGAGCGCTCTTCTGGGCGTATCGGCGGCATGACCGGCGTGTGCGCTATGAATCATTGGGGCTCGTATTGGTGAGTGCTTTGGTGCTGGCGGCGCCCTGGTTCGTGCGTAATGCGGTGGTCTATGGGAACGGGGACATTACCGGCTTGGCGCGCCATGATGCGATTGTGGTGGGGCAACCGCGCACTGCCGAGTGGGTGGCTGAATTGGGCGTGGCGCGGACGCTCAAACGGCTGGTTTTCACCACGTTCCACTCGTTTTGGGGGCAATTTGGGTGGATGGCGGCACCGTTGCCGTCCAATGTCTATTCATTGTTGTGGGCGCTTACGCTGCTCGCAGTGGTGGGGCTTCTGTTGTACGCGCGTTTTGGCGTGCCGCGCCCGGCTTTTCCAGAGAGTGTCTGGGTGTTATTGGCATGGATGAGCCTCACTGTGGGTGGTTTCCTCTGGTACAACCTGACGTTTGTCCAGCACCAGGGGCGTTATCTTTTCCCAGCGTTGCCGGCTGTGGCGCTGTTCACCGTGCTGGGGTGGCGTGAATGGATTGCGCCACGGTATCAGTGGCTTGCGCTTGGGCTTGTGCTGTGGTGGCTGTGGTGGCTTGCAGTATGGAGCGCGTGGGTTATTCTGCCCGGCTTGGGTTGAGTGGACAGGTGGAGGAACGCATGACATTCTTCAAAAAATTCTTTACCCCTCAACCGCAGGAACTGTACGTCTATGCCAAATGCCACCGCTGTGGCGCTTTTGTGCGGTCGCGCATTGATTTGGAACATGATTTGTCGCAGGATTTTGAGCGGGGCGGCTATTTTGTGCGCAAGGGGTTGGTGGACACACGTTGTTTTCAGCGCATGGAAGTGGAACTGCGTTTTGACAACCGGCGTCGGGTACAATCTCAGCGGATTCAAGGCGGCGAATTCATTTCGCGTGAAGAGTGGGAAGCGGCGCAACACCCCCCTGAGGCATAGTGGAACCAATACGAATGTTTGGCGAAACGTCTGAAACACGTATAATGAACGGCCGAATGAAGACCTGCCATGTTTGCAAGAGGGTCGAATGTCTCGATCCTCTTGCTTTGTGTCGAGAGTCATCTGTCAGACCGCCGGCAGGGCGGGGAGACTGAATCGAGGAGGATACCCATGCCGAAACGAACATTGATTCGCAAACGTCGCCGCCGCATGCGTGTTCATGGTTTTCGTGCCCGTATGCGCACGCCGGGCGGCCGCCGCGTGTTGAAGAACCGCCGCCGCAAGGGGCGCCACCAGTTGACGGTGAAGATCCCGCGCCGCTGGTTCTAACGACGAAGGAATGAGGCGCGGAGACAGACCATGTCTCCGCGCTTCATTGTTTGCCAGAACCGTGCAGCGCAAGTATCGTTTACGTGCCAGTGCCGATTTCGAGCATGTCCGGCGGCATGGCCAAGCCTACCGCAATCGGTGGGTGGTGTTGCTGGTTGCGCCCAACGGTTTACCACATTCGCGGTTTGGTTTTGTGGTAAGCAAGCGCATGGGTAAAGCCGTGCAGCGCAATCGTTTGAAACGCCGCTTGCGTGAGATTGTGCGCCATTTGTGGCAAACCGGGCATGTGCGCAATGGGTTTGATGTGGTGCTTATTCCGCGTACAGCGGCCACCACAGCGGATTTTGAAACATTGAGGCGAGCCGTGCATGATGTGTTTGTGCGTGCCGGCCTCTTTGAGGAAGCGGTATGAAACGTCTTGCGCTAGGGCTTATCCGGTTTTATCAACGCTATATCTCGCCGCTCACGGGACCCACGTGCCGTTTTCAGCCGACATGCTCGCATTACACATACGAGGCCATTGAGAAATATGGCGTGATAAAAGGCATGTGGCTCGGTATCAGGCGCATTTTGCGTTGCCACCCGTTTCATCCCGGTGGCTACGACCCCGTTCCGTGAGGGTGATTCTGAGAGAAGAGGAGGCTTTCCTTGGGTAGTTTGTGGGGTGCATTCGTCCAACTCATTGTTGACGCCCTTGTTTTTCTTCACAACATTGTAGGAAGTTATGGGCTGGCAATCGTCCTCTTTACAATCCTCATTCGCCTGCTGACGTTCCCGCTGACGCTCAAACAGTTGCGTTCATCGCGGGCGATGCAGGAATTGCAGCCCAAAATCAAAGAAATTCAAGAAAAGTACAAGAAAGACCGCGAAAAGCAGACGCAGGAAATGATGCGTCTGTATCAGGAAGCCGGCGTGAGCCCGTTGTCGGGCTGTTTGCCCATGCTGTTGCAGTTCCCCATCTGGATTGGGCTCTATCGGGCTATTTTGCACCTGGCGGATGAGGGACTCTTGCAGGGCGGTTGGTTGTTCATTCCCAGTTTGGCGGAACCGCGCGGTTTGGACTGGTTGACCAACACGGCAAACTGGGGACCGCAAACCGTGCAGTATTTGCTCTTGCCTGTGGTGCTGGTGATGACCCAGTTGATTGTCCAGCGCATGATGACGCCGCCCAGCAATAATGACGGCGCCCGCGACCCGAACCAGGCCATGATGCAGCAGATGATGTACATGATGCCGCTCATGTTCGGGTTTTTCGCGTTGCAAGTGCCGAGCGGGCTGTCGCTCTACTGGGTGACGTCCAACCTCTTCCAAATGTTGCAGCAATGGATTATCAACAACGAGACACGCTTTGCCTGGCTGTTCGGTGGGGGGCAATCGGTTTCGGTGGCGTCGTTGTCGGCGAATGATACCGACGCGGTTGCTTCTTCTGTGGTGAACCCGAACGGCAGCAGCGAAAGCGTGCAAACTGAGGAAAAGGGGCGAGATAAAAATGGAGCAGCGAAACGTCGTAAGAGGAAGAAGCGTTGAGGCGAGCGGAAAAACCATAGAGCAGGCCGTTGAAAACGCCTTGCAGCGGTTGGGCAAAAGCCGCGATGAAGTAGAAGTTGAAGTGTTGCGCGAGCCGCGGAGCGGTTTTTTGGGAATTGGCGCGCAAGATGCCATTGTACGCGTGACGGTTTTGTTGCCGATTGAGCCAGTGGAAGAAGAACCGACGCCATCAACCGCTGCGCCTGCTGTAGAAGACGCCGTCGTTGATGAACCGGCTGATGTGGGCGAGGCTGACGCCGTTGCGCATTCGGCGGTGGCCCTTGATGAGGATGAAGCGCCGTTCACGGTGACGGTGCCCCCATCCGGCGAGTGGACGCAGGAGGCTATTCTCAACCTGGCGCATGAATTGCTGGTTGAATTGTTGACGCGCATGCATGTGATTGCCGACGTGCAAGCCTATTGGAGCGAGGCCGCCGATGAAACCGAAGAGCCCACGCTGATGCTCGATGTGGTCGGCGATAACCTGGGAATCATCATTGGGCGTCATGGCAGCACGTTGCGCGATATTCAATATTTGTTGCGCTTGATGGTGGGGCATCATGTGCAAGGGCGCGTCAACCTGGTGGTGGATGTGGAAGGGTACAAGAAGCGCCGCGCTGAAAAATTGCGCGAACTGGCGTTGCGCAAAGCCGAACAGGTGGCGCGTACCGGGCGGCCTTTCTTCCTCAAACCCATGACGCCGTACGAGCGCCGCATTATTCACCTGGCGTTGCGCGACCACCCCAAGGTGACAACGCAAAGCCGTGGGCAGGAGCCCAACCGCCGCGTGGGGATTTTCCCGCGCTGAGAAGATGGCTTGCGGACGAACACCCGCTTCGTGCGGGTGTTTTTTTTGTGGATGTGCTGGAGAAGGAGTGAACAATGTCTGCTGATATGGTGCGCCAGATGGTGAGCATTGGGTGGGTGCTCGCGTCGGATGTGCGAGACCCTCAACTGCTATCAGCGTATGAGGCTGCTCGCCATCGTTTGCAGGCAATGCTGGCCGATCAGTTTCCGCAGTTTGAATGGCAGATTCATTTTTGGGAACGACGCACGTTTCCGCCGCGTGGGGCGTTGCCGCCGCTCGATTTGTTAGAGATTGGTGTGCAGGAAAAGTTGTATCATGGTTGGGATTATGCCATCGTGCTTGTGCCGAATGATTTGCATCCGCGCCACCGGCCTTTTGTGATTGGTGTGCCATCTTCGGCGTTGGAGGTGGCGGTGCTTTCAACGGCACGTTTGGGGGATTCATCCCTGCTGGCGGAGCGTATTGTTGGGCTGGCGCTTCATTTGTTGGGGCATATCTGGGGGTTAGACCATGGTGATGGACCAATGCGCCCGCCGGAAGACCCTTTGGCGATTGTACCAGAACCCTTTACCAATGAGCAGTGGGCTGCCATTCTGAACCGTTTGAAAGAAACAGCGGATACTCGCCTGGAAGAAGAACGAGTGCGCTGGGGGCGGCTTGTGTTCTATTGGCGCACGTTGCGCGCTAATCCAACCAGTTTGCTTGCTGATATTTTGGGGTACGCGCCGTGGCGCTTTCCCTTTCGCATGGGACGTTTGACAGCCGCTGCGGCTGTTTCCACGGTCTTTTTGGTGTTGACGGCAGAAGCCTGGGAGGTGGGGGTCAATTTGTCATTGTGGGTAGAAAGTATAGCCACATTTGGGGCGATTTTGATTGCGGCGCTTTTTATTTTTCTTGGTCAGAATGTCAGCGATGTAGCGCGCGAAACGGGCTGGCGTGAGCAGATTGTGCGCACGCAATTTGTTCTCTTTTCCATTTTGCTCATCGGCATGCTTTTTTTGTGGGCGGTATTGTTTTTACTCATGTGGGGCATTTTGCTGCTTCTTCCACGTGATGTGGTAAGCGGTTGGGCGTCTCGTCCACTGGATTGGCTTCTTCTCATGCGTTATGCCGCTTTTATGGCCACGTTGGGTGTCCTGGCGGGGGCGCTCGGTGGGAATCTGGAAGAAGAGGACGAGTTGAAAGCCGAGTTGTACTACGATGAGGAGACATGAGGCAAGGTTCAAAAATGCGTATGTTCCAGCACGTCGGTGCGCTGTCGCCATGCCCCATACAGCAACACGATGCTGAAAATCGTGGCTTGTAAAATCACAATGCTTGCACCGGAGGCAACGTCCACATAGTACGAAAGATACATGCCGCCGGCACCGGTGAGCATACCAATCAGCGTGGAAAGCAGCATCAGGCGGTCGAAACTATCTGTGAGCAGGCGTGCTGTGATGGCCGGAATAACAAGTGCTGCTGCAATCAACGTCACGCCTAGGATTTGCAGGGATGCAATGAGTGCCGCCGCCAACATGAGCGCAAAAAGGGTGTCCACCCAGCCGGTGGGGACGCCATAGACGCGGGCTACTGGTTCATCGAAGGTTGTGAAAAGCAGGTACTTGTAGAAGAGCAGCACCAGAAAGAGCACCGCCAGGGTCACCCCCAGCACCACCAACACGTCGCCGCTTGTCACCCCCAGCACATTGCCGAAAAGCGCCGCGTCGAATGAGCGCGTGAAGCGCCGGTAGCGGCTGATGAGCGCCACGCCAACGGCAAAACTCGCGGTTGTGACAACGCCAATGGCGGCGTCGGCGCTGACTTTGGTGCGCCGCGCCAGTTGGTTGATGAGGAGTGCCGTCAGAAAACCCCAGGCACCCGCCCCCAGGTAAAAGTTCCACTGCAAGACGAACGAGACAACCGCTCCCCCGAAAATCGCGTGCGCCAGCCCGTGCCCAATGTACGACATGCCGCGCAAGATGATGTAGACGCCCAGCAAGCCGCATAAAGCGCCGACGAGTACCGCCGCCAGGAAGCCGTTGCGAAAGAATTCAAAGGTGAATGGTTGCCAGAGTGTCTCCAACATGGTTATTCCTCGCCAGGGCTTTCTTCTGGTGGATGACCGGGAACCGGTGTGGGCAAAATGTCGTGCAGGGTGTGCGGGTGTGGGCGTTGTTGCACAATGAGCAGCCCTTCATGGTGAATCACCATCATATCGGCGCGATAGGTTCGGTTCAAAATCTCTTCGGTGAAGACAGCATGCGGTGGTCCCTGGGCGATGATGGTTTCGTTGAGGCAAACAATCCAGGGCACATGCGCCGCGGCTGTGTTCAAATCGTGGGTGGTGAGCAGAATCGTCATCCCTTGTTGGTTGAGGTCGGCGAGCAGATGCAGGATGTTTTCCGCGGTTTGCATGTCCACGCCCGCTGTTGGTTCATCCAGCACAAGCATGTCCGGTTCAGCCATGAGGGCGCGAGCCAGGAAGACACGTTGTTGTTGCCCGCCGGAGAGGTCGCGGATGTGGCGCGTGCGCAGAGCGCCAATGCCTAACTGGTCAAGAATGCGTTGCGCCTGTTCACGGTCGCCGCGGCGTGGCCAGGGCCAGAAGGGAGCGCGTCGCACCGCCCCCATGAGAACGACTTGTTCAACCGTGACGGGAAACGACCAGTCCACCGTTTCGATTTGCGGCACGTAGCCGATGCGCAATGAGGGGCGGGCGCACCACCGTTCCCCTTGCTGTGGCGAGAGGAGCCCCAGCACCAGTTTGAGAACGGTGGTTTTGCCCGCGCCGCTTGGTCCCACAATGGCGACAAATTGCCCCTCGTGGATGTGGAGCGAGATGTTGCGCACAGTTGGGATGCGACCATATCCGAATGTGACGTTGCGAAGTTCCAGCAAAGGGTCCATGTGATTTAGCGTGCCTGGTCAACGTTTGTGTCGGGACCGGGTATGTTGCTGGTGTCGAACCCCAGGATAGGCGTAGGGTCGCCGCCCAGGGCTTCCGCCATAATGCGGATGTTTTCCGCCATGAGCCCAAAGTAAGAGTGGTTGGGATCGCCGGGGTCGCCGGGCAGGTCGTCGTCGCGCAGGTCATCTACATAGGTTGCGCCGGTTTCACGGGCGATTTGTTCAAGCACCGGCGAGGGGAAAACTTCCGAGCCGAAAATCGCCGGCACCTGCTCGCGCCGAATTTGTTCGATGATTTTGGCGACTTCACGCGCCGAGGGCTCGGCAAAGTCCGCGGGCTGGATAGCGCCGATGACGGTCATACCATACAGTGGCGCAAAGTACGCCCAGGAGTCGTGGTAGGTGAGCAATTTTCGATTTTCGGGGGGAATGGTCTCGATGGTGGCGCGAATGGCGGCGTCCAGTTCGCGGATACGCTGTTCGAACGCGAGGAAGTTTTGCTCGTAGTAATCGCTGTTGTCGGGATCGGCGGCGCTGAGTTCATCTTTCACAATCTCGGCGTACCGCAGGGCGTACCAGGGATTGGGCCAGAGGTGCGGGTTCGGGTCGCCGGCTTCTTTGGGGAAGGAGAAATCATAGACGTATTCATCCGGGGTGATGGTTTGTTCCCCCAGCAGGATAATTTTGGCGTCATCGCGCTTGTTGGCTTCCGCCAGGCGCAGGGTCGGGAGTTCCAGGTTCAGCCCGTTCAGAAAAATCAAGTCGGCTTCGGCGAGTTTGCGGGCGTCGGATGGGGCGGGTTCAAACGTGTGGGAGTTGACGCCTTCGGGAACAATACCGCTGAGTTCGATGCGGTCGCCCCCGATGTTGTACACAATGTTGGTGATGGGCGAAACGGTTGTCACCACGCGCAGTTTGCCTTCTTCGCGCGTGGTGGTGCCGCTACACGCGGCAAGCGTCATCATGATGACGATGAGCAAGAGACGTTTGAACATGGGAAGGTCCTCCAAACCATAGTGCTGTTTTGTGTTTAGCGCTGCTCGAAAAGAACGTCGGGGTAAGGATGGGCTTCACCGGATAGGAGCGGTGAAGGTGTGTTGCGCAGATAGGTATCGAACATGGCGAGCGTGTAGGCGTCGGTCAATTCCAGCATTTCTTCAGCCGGGATAGGTCCCCGCAACCCCAGGTCGTCGGCGATGGGTGAAAGCAAGGGCAGCATGGTAAAGTCACGATGGTGCGCCCCCTTGATGGTCAGCATGTATGTTGGCGGTTGGCTGGCATTGTACAGAAGCGCCAGGTTGGGGGCGTTCTTACCTGCAACCCAGGGTTCGCTTCGCATGAACATGCTGGGGACGTGGAGCCCTTCGGCGAGCATGTCGCGCGGCAGCGGCTCGACCCAGGCGTCGTATCCGACCAGGGCGTCGCACCGCTCATCGCTCAGGCAAACTTCCACGACAGCGCCGCCGCCGGTGGAGTGGCCGATAAGCCCGATGCGGTTGGTGTCCAGGTGGTCTTTGAGAATGGGATGGGTCTGGTTGAAGGTGTCCAGTTGGTTGAGCATGAAGCGCACATCGTCGGCGAAAACGCCCACAAGAATGCGCGCCGCAGCCAAGTATTGGTCGCGGGGTGCGCCTTCGGGCAGAGCGTCGGGATAGTTGAGAGCGACGCGCCCATCGGGAAAGCGGGTGACCATTGCGCCATAGGTGTGGTCGGCGGCAATGACGATGTAGCCGTGGCTGGCGAGTGTTTCCATGAGATTGGCGTGGATTGTGCGGAACCCTCCCCAACCGTGGACATAGAAGAGAATCGGGGCGGGGGATGCCTCTTTGGCAAAGGGAGCGTCGGCGACGGCATGACTTTGCACCAGCCGCAGGTGGCTGTACATCCAGCCGGGGAGCCCCGTCCATTTGCCGAGTTCGGGGGCGAGGATATCCATGTCCGGATTCCAAGGGGCGGGTGGCTGGGCGGTGGCTTCCGCCGGATACCAGATTTGCACCATGAGTTCGCGCGGGTCGTCGGGAATGTCGGGGGTATAGCGTTCTTCGCGCGATGGGTCAACCAGGTGGAGCGTCGTTGTCCCGACTGCGTAGGGACCGCTTGGGGTGGGCATGGTGGGAATGGGAAACGCCCACGCGGCAAGCAGGCTGCTTGTGACGAAAAGGAGCAAGAAGGCGGTGGCGGCGGCGCGTGCTTTGCCGCTGAACCGGATGGCGAGGGGGATGGCAAGGATGACAAGATAGAGCGGGACAAGTTGCCATCGCCAGCCTTCTTGCCAGAGATGGAGCGCAAGGGCGAGGAGTGTTGCTCCCCACAGCCAGCGCCACCAGGCATGAAAGTGTTTGGGGAGCGCAAGCGCAACGATAACGAGAATCACGATGACGGTTTCGATAGGACGCATGGGCGAATATCTTTCGTGTTGGTTGGCGCGGGGGCAATTCTAGCCTGTCAGGGGAGGATGACAAGCGAAAATGCAAAAGCGCTACCCATACAGGGCAGCGCTTTCTGAGAGGAGGGTAGCCGATGGTGCTATTCAGCCGCTTGTTCGGCTTGGGTTTGCAAATACTGCAAAATGGCCTCAATTTCAGTGTCCGATAGTTTGAAGTTGGGCATGGCGGTATTGGGT
The DNA here is from genome assembly GCF_001306175.1 of Ardenticatena maritima. NCBI lineage: Bacteria > Bacillati > Chloroflexota > Ardenticatenia > Ardenticatenales > Ardenticatenaceae > Ardenticatena > Ardenticatena maritima. Next base: position 254,136 of record NZ_LGKN01000009.1, on the reverse strand, counting down.
TTGACAGCCGTTGGATCGCGGAGCCAGAGCCGCAAGGTTACAAACGCGGGGTCTTCTTCCTTGTTGCGGCGCACCACCTGGTCGAGATTGGGGGCGAGAATGGCGCCTTGCCCGCCAATCGTATGGCACCCCCGGCATCCGTACTTTTCGACGAGTTGTGCGCCCACTTCCGGCGAGGGGGCAACGCGCTTGGTCATGTTGAGCCAGAAGCGTGGTGGACTGACCCAGAACCAAACCACAAGGATCAGCACAACCAGAATGCCGAGCGGTGCATAACGTTTCATGATGAGACCTCCTCGCATGTCATCCTTCATCAGCAAAGGCAAGGGGCGGCCCACATGAGCCGCCCCTTTTTGCACGTGGTTAGACCTTCACCACATTGACGCGCGTGTCGTAGAACGAGGCGCTCGCACCAATGGGGTCGGTCAGGCACATGTCGCCGGTGGCGTCGTCCACGCGGATGGCGGCGTTGGTGCAGAGCCCTGTGCCACGGCGTGGGTCGCCAGGCACTTTCTTGCCGTCAATTTCCACGTCGCTCGCACCATACGCCCAGTGCCCGTAGTGCCAGGAAACGGCCACCACGCCCGGCGTCATGCCTTCGACGGTGTGCACGGTGCCTTCCATGGGGCGCACCTGACCATGCCCCAGGTTCCAGATGCCGTCGGGGTTGCTTTTGCTGACGATGCGCACGCGGTCGCCATCTTTCAACCCCAATTCTTTGGCGGTGCGCTTGTTCATCAGCACCGGGTTTTCGGGCAGGACACTGCTGAGCCAGTAGGCGGCAATGGTGCGGCTTTGCCCACCGGTGATTTCCTTGAACGTGATGAGGTGCAACGGATACTCGTCATCAACCGCCGGCTCGCCCAACCCGTTACGCGGCACGTCGTACTTGGGCAGACCGTCGAAGCGTTCGCCGGTCATCGGGTGGCGTCCTTTCGCCACTTTTTCAACGTAGAAGTGCGCCACGTTCTTGAACTTCGCGGCCACTTTATCGCCGTCGTAGGCTTTGGAGAGGTGGTCGAAACGCCCACCACGGTTGAGCACATAGACCACGCGCCGCCAGAGTGATTCATCGTTGCCCAAGGCGCGTTTCCACTTGGCTTCGTCGAAGACCGACGGCGGCAAATGACGGCGTGCTTTGCGGAAGAGTTCCAGTTCCTCATCGCTGGCTTCGGGCACAGCGTCCGACCCATCTTCTTTGTCGCCCCAGGCAATGTTGGCAACGAGTTTCAGGTAGTAGTCTTCGGGGCGGTTGAAGTCCAGGCCGGGGCCGAAGCCGTCCTTCCCAATGCCCGGCAAGCCCAGTTTCTTCCCAACCGCGATGAGGAAGGCTTCCATGCTGATGGGCATTTCTTCGCCATCCACCACCACCGTTTCGGTGAGCGGCGCCACCATCGGTTGGCGAACCTTGCTCGTCTTCACCGGAATGTCGGGCGAGACGTGTGGTGTCCCCCAGCGTTCCATGTACGTCAAATCCGGCAGGACGTAGTCGGCGTACATGGTGGTTTCGCCAATCACCACGTCGCAGGCGATGAAGAGCGGAATCTTCTTGGTGTCCATCAACATTTCAATCTGCTTGTCGCCGGCGGGCGTGGCGAGAACGGGCGTCCCCTTGTGCAGGAAGAGCACCTTGATGGGATAGGGGTAGCCCATATACGCCGACGGAATGACTTCCTGGTACACTTCGTTGCTGAACGGATACCAGAGCCGCTTGGCTGGATAGCCGTGTTCCTTGAAGAGCGTGCTCTTTTCGTAGGCGGTGCGCTCACGGGTCAGGTAGATGCCAAAGTGGTGAATGCCACCCGGCGCCTTGATGACCATGTCCGGCGAGAACGGGCCACCCTTGGAACCGTCTTCGTGCCAGTGCCCGCCACCTTTCATCAAGCCGCCCTTCCAGTCAATGTTGCCGATGAGCAGGTTGAGCGTGATGATGGCCTGCGCGTTGTAGTAGCCATTGGTGTGCTGCACCGGACCGCGGTAGAGCTCGGCGGCCGCCTTCTTGCCGTGGCTGGTGAATTCCTTTGCCAACTCGGCAATCAAATCGGGCTTGATGCCGCAGATGTCGGCGTATTCGTCCAGCGTCTTTTCAAAGGCGCGTTCTTTCAGCAATTGGAAGGCGGGTTTGACGGGGATACCGTTGACGGTGAATTCGCCTTCCAGCAGGCCGGCTTCGGCTTCATCGGCAAGGGCGGGGCCGTTTTCGGTCATCACCACATAGGGGGAAGCCCCTTCCGGCACTTCCAGACCCGCGTCTTCCGCTTTCAGGAAGACCATCTCATCGGTACGCACCAGCCAGGTGGCGTCTGTCCAGGATGTTTCGTTGTCGGCTTCAGCGGCCGCCTGGTTCGGGTTTTCAAGGAAGGCCTTGTCGTAGCGGCCGTTTTCGATAATCCAGCGAATCATCCCCAAGGCGAGCGCCGCGTCGGTGCCGGGTTTGATGGGCACCCACCAGTCGGCATGGGCGGCTGTCTTGTTCAGGCGCGGGTCAACCACCGCCATCTTGAAGTTCTTGCGGTTGGCGTGCGATTCTGTGACCTTTTCAGCCATTCCTGGCGGGCCAAAGTTGGCTTCGTATGCCCCGGTACCGAAGAAAATGATGAATTCGCTGTTCATGATGTCGGGCTTCATGTGGGTTTTGCCCGTCACCATCGCGTAGGCAATGTGGTGCGATTGCTCGCAAATCGTGGTGTGCAGGTAGTAGTTGGTCGAGCCGAACGATTCGTACACCCAGCGCTTGGTGAATTCCTTGCGCCCGTGTTCCACACGCCCACCGAGGAAGACAAACTGGTTGTTGATGGGCCCAAAATCGGGATGGTCCGGGTCAATGAGCACGTCGAGGTGGTCTTTGTGCTTCTGCTTGAATTCCTCGACGGTCATTTCGCCGTCCATCACCTTCTGCGTATCTTCGGCGAGTGCTTTCGCCACTTCGGGGTCGCGCAGTTTCCAGATGTCTTTCAAGCCGGGCACAGGCCCTTCACCGAACAGGTCGCCCCCGTTCACCACTTCATCAATGAATTGGTCCCATTCGATCGTCACCCACTTGTTTTCGCCACGCTTGCCGGCGCGTTTCAGGACTTTGCGCACACGGTAAGGGTCGTAGAGCACCTGCACGCCGGCTTGCCCCTTGGGGCAGACTTTCCCTTCGATGTGTGCGGCTTCGGTGGGCGGCACGTCCAGCGGCAAGTTTGGAATGCGGTTGGTCGCCGAATACGGGTTGCCGTCAATCTTGACGAGCACGCCGTCCACGATTTTGCCCTTGATGGTGCAGGCGGTGTGGCAGTTCAAGCAGGTTGAATAGATGATGTTTTCGGGCTGGTTGTTCAGGTATTCGAATTGCCCACTCAGGCGGTTCAAGCCGTCGGGTGTGTTGCGCAGGCGGTCGAAGACCTCATCCACACTGAGCGTGACAGCGGCCGCCCCACCCAAGAGGGCGCTGGTTTTCAAGAAGTCGCGTCGCGTAATCTCGGCCATGGTTGCCTCCTTATGCGCGTTTGGTTGCGCTTTCTCCATTCGATTTAGTGTCCTTCACTGGTTTCCAGTGGCAGGATTTTGTATCCCAGCACACCCAAGAAGATGGAGAGCCCAATCAAGCCCAGACTGCTCAACCATTCATTGAGTGTCGGAACGTAGTACGAGCGAATTTCGCTGTGTCCCAGAATGCCGCCAATCGGGGTGTGCGTCAGGTCGGCTGTTGAAAGCCCCAGGGCTGTGCTTGAACCGAGCCAGCGCACCAACACAAGCAGAACGAGGAAGAAGAGCGCAGCGGTGCCGCCCGCGACCAGCCCTTCACGCATGGGGTGATCGTGGCGACCTTCACGGTGCAGCCAGGCCAGGGCGGCAATCACCCCCACTGTGATGACGGCGGCGATGAGGATCAGCCATGTGAGCAGGTTCAACTGTTCGGGCGAAAGCGTCGGCGTTGTTTGTGTTGGCGCCGGTAGCATGGTGTAGGCGCGGTCGAAACCGGGAATGACCGGCACGTTGAGCGCGGGGATAACGATGTTCAGGCGCACCCCGATGATGCCGATGACAATCATCAACCCCGCCAGCCCCACCATGCGTGGGTCGCGTCCGGTGCGCGGCCAGAGGATGAAGAAGAGCGGCACAAGCGCCCCGAAGAGAATTTGCACCAGCCAGAAGACCCACCAGAAAGGACCGAACATAATCAGCCGCAGGACTTCCACGTCTTCGGGGATGTTGCCATACAGGCCGACCGAGAATTCGGACCAGATGAGCAGCAAGTCGAAAATGAGCAAGCCCGCCGTGATTTTCCCCAACGTGAGCACCAGGTCATCGCGCTGGGCTTTATCAAGGGCGCGACCCACAAAGAAGGCCAGCAAGAAGGTGAGCAACGCCGCGCCGGATGCCAGCGCCGAGATGATGAAGACGATGGGGAAGAGCGGCCCGTACCACATGGGGCGGGCTTTCACCACGGCGAAGAGCGCCCCTGTACCACCGTGGACGCCAATCGCAATCGGAATACCGAAGATGCCCAAAATCTTCATCCAGCGGCGGTCACGCTGAGCAGAGGCTTCGGAAAGGTCGCGGCTTCCCAGGGTCAGCCAGCCGCAGATGGTGGCGCGCCAGCCGCTTTCATTTTGCGCACAGCGAATCAAATCCTGGCGCATGAGCAGCCAGAGTTCGGTCAGAATGACGATGATGTAGAGGACGTAGAAGTGAATTTCGATTTCCAGAACCGACCACCAGTTGCGGTTCACAAAGACGGTCCAGAAGCGCTCCATGTGCCCCAGGTCAATCAACACGAAGAAGAGACCGGCAATCAGGGCGATGAGCGCCGAAAAGAGGGCAAGCCGCCCGATAGGTTCCAGTTTCTTGTAGCCGAAAACGTAGATGGCGGTACTGAGCAGGAACGACCCGGCTGAGAGCCCGATGAAGTAAATGTAGAACGCAACCCAGAGCCCCCAGGGGACGATGTAGTTCAGGTTGGTAACGCCCAGGCCTTCGACGGTACGGATGACGACCGCCGCCAGACCGACGACCGTCACGATGAAGAGGATTGCCCAGCCCAGGCGGGTGAGCCAGCGGTTCGGGCTTTGATAGCGGAGTTGGCCTTCCATGATTCATGCCTCCCTTTTATGCCCTTGCTCACAGCAAGTAGTAGACATTTGGTTCGGTGCCCAATTCTTCTTTCAGGCGAATGTACGGACGTTTGGCGATGAGTTCCGACACCAGGCTTTCGGGATCGTCCAGGTCGCCGAAGTGAATGGCGCGCCCGATGCAGGTTTCGGCGCAGGCCGGCAACATGCCTTGATAGATGCGGTGCAAGCAGAAGTGGCACTTGCGGGCGTTGCCCACAGGCGAACTGCCGGTTGCGCGCACACGGTTTTCGCCGTACTCAGGCGAGGCCATTTGTTCATACGGTTGGAGCGGGTCGGTGTAGGTTTTGCCCAGGTCAATGAAGCGTGCGCCATAGGGGCAGGCTGTCAGGCAGTAGCGGCAACCGATGCACTTATCGTAGTCAATGACGACGATGCCGTCTTCTTCGCGTTTCCACGTTGCCGCGACCGGGCAAACCGGCGTGCAAGGCGGGTTTTCACAGTGGAAGCAGGGCTTGTACATGAAGACACGGCGCACATTGGGGAATTGCCCCACTTCCTGTTCGAGCACGACGTTGTAGGAGACTTCCGGCGGTGTTTGGTTTTCGGCTTTGCACGCGACTGTACAGGCGCGGCAGCCGGTGCATTTTTGCAAGTCCACCGCCATGCCGAAGCGCACTTTTTCGCCCCGTTCGCGTTTTTCAAGCGCACGGCGCAAGTCAACCAACATGCGGTCAATGACGCCGGCTTCGGGGTCGAGATAGTCGGTGTTGGGTTTGCGCAACGGCTTGGTGGGGAACTTTTGGGGTGTTTCGGTCGGAACCGGGACTTCCGCCGATTTCGGAAAATCCTTGCTGAAGATGGCGGGCGCCATCAACCCGGCAAAGACGGCGCTGGAAAATTTGGCCAGAAAACGGCGGCGTTCTTCGTCCAACGCTTCGTTTTCTGGCGCCGGCGAAACGTCTTCGGGTTGTACGTCAATGGTGTTGATGGGTATCATTTGGTCACTCATCAGGTTTCCCTCCTGCTTTGCATACCCCGTTGCTTGGAATGCCGGCGGGTCTTCGTGCAGAGTCCAGTGTAGAAAAAACCGCCGGCCGGCGGTAGCGTGAAAAATGCGGATTGTGGTCGTGGAAAAGTGCGGATTTTTCCCCTAGCCAGGTGGACAGGTGGAGGGGTACCTGATGGAAGAGGTGGGCGGTGAAGGGGGGCTAATCAATCAGCCCATGCTCGCGGGCATAGCGTACCAGACGGGCGCGGCTGCGCATGCCGAGTTTGCTGGTGATGTTCGCGCGATGCGTTTCGACGGTGCGCACGCTGATGTGCAATTCATCGGCAATTTGCTGGTTGGTGTAGCCCAGAGCAATCAGCCGCAGGACTTCTTTTTCGCGCGGGGTCAAGCGCTCAATGGATGAATCGGTCGCGTGGGGGGATGTGGATGCGCCAAGGTTGAGCCCGCGCAACAGTGCGCCCGTGAGCGAGGGGTGAACATAAATGTCGCCACGCCAGACGGCGCGGATGGCGCTCAACAATTCCAGTTCCACCGCGCGCTTGATGATGTAGCCCGCTGCACCGGCGCGAATGGCTTCTTGCAGCAAGGTTTCATCTTCATGCACGCTGAGAATGAGCACGCGCGTATCGGGAGCGCGTTCCCGAATGAGGCGTGTGGCTTCCAGCCCGTTCATGCCGGGCATGCTGATGTCCATGAGGACGATGTCGGGTTTCAGTGTTTCCACCAGGCGCACGGCTTCGACACCGTCGGCGGCTTCACCCACCACTTCGATTTCCTCTTCAGCATTCAGCAGGGCGCGTAAGCCGGCGCGGAGTACGCCGTGGTCGTCAGCGATGAGAATACGAATGTTCATAAGGAACCTCCACATGGATGGTTGTGCCTATGCCCGGCTGGCTTTCAATGGTCAATGTTCCGCCGAGCATGGCGGCGCGTTCGCGCATGCCAAACACGCCCAGGCGTTCTTGCGTGTTGATCGTGGTGGGGTCGAACCCAATGCCGTCGTCTTCTACAATGGCAATGAGATGCCCATTGCGGCATTCGAGGATGATGTCCACATGTGTGGCTTGGGCGTGCCGCATGGCGTTTGTCAGCGCTTCTTGAACAATGCGATAGATAGCGGTTTCGACTTCGGGCGAAAAGCGCCGGTGTTCATCCAGCCCCACGGCTTCAAAGTCGATGCTGATGTTGCTTTGGCGGCGGCAAACGTCGGCGTATTGCCGCAAGGCGGCGACCAGCCCCACATGGTCGAGACTGGCGGGGCGCAGGTCAATAGCCAGGCGGTGAAGGTTTTCGAGAATGCGGTTGGTCGTGAGTTTCAAGTCTGCCAGGTTGGCGGCAACGGCGTAGGGGTCGTCCAGGTTTTGTTGCAAGATGCCAAACCCTACCATGAGCGATGTGAGCGCTTGCCCTGCTTCGTCGTGCAATTCGCGGGCGATGCGGCGGCGTTCCTCTTCCTGGGCGGCAAGGACACGTTCCAGAAGTTGTGCGCGCAGGGCTTCGCGTTCGGCGAGTTCGCGCAGGGCGCGCTGGCGCTGTAATTCGGCGTCCAGCGCAATGCCGATTTGACGCCCAAGCGCTTCGGCAAGGGCAATCTGTTCGTCGGAAAAGGTTTGTGTGGGGCGCAGCGCCAGGTTGAGCAAGCCCAGCGGGTGGTCGTGAGAGACGAGGGGGACGCTCAGATGACGGTCGAACGCAATTTCGCTGGTGCGTTGCTCGAATGCGCGGTGCAGGCGGGGGCAATCATGGCGCATGACGGGATGCCGCCAATCCGCCTTCCCGCTGAGTACGTCGAAACAATGGCACTGCTGGGCGTGGGGGCGCATTTCATGCGCACGGAACGCGTCGCTTACACCCCACGCAGCCTGGATGCCGGGGGCGGTTTGGGCGTCTTCGGAAGGCGCCAGCACAATCCAGGCGCTTTCGCACCCCAGAAGGCGGGCGGCTTCGCGTGTGGCGGTTTCCAGCAAGGCGTCCAGCGTGGTTTGGGCGGAAAGCAAGTGCGAAAATTCATTCAGGGCTTGCAGGTGGCGGTTGCGTTGTTCCAAATCGCGGCGGGCGGCGGCAAGTTGGCGCGCCATGCGGTTGAACGCCGTCGTGAGGCGCCCGATTTCATCGGGAAAGTGGACAGGCACTTGCTGGTCGAGGTCGCCGGCGCGCATGCGTTCGGTGGCGTCAACCAACCTTGAAATAGGCGTCAGCAAAATACTGGCAAGGACGTACACGGCAACCGATGCGGCGGCCAAGCCGCTCAACGAGAGCAGAACGACGATGTTGGTTGTACGTGCCAGTTCCTGTTGGATACGGTTGTGGCTCATCCCCAGCCGCACCGTTCCCAGTTCGCCGTTGAGGATGGGAACGGCGATGTCGGTTATCAGCCCTTCTTCACTTTGTACGGTAAGCACCTGTTGAGGAAGGCCGGCTTCCAGGTGGTTTACCGTAAGCAAACTTGGCGGCACACGATTGGGGAAGGAGTGTGCTTGTACTAACCCATTGGCGTCCTGGATGAAGACGTAACGTACGTCGGGGTTGGTTTCAAGCGTCGTGCGGATTTTTTGGTGTAAGCCAAAGGTGTTTTGGGTGAGGAGTAAGTCGGTTGCGTCTTCCGCCAGAGCGCGGGCAATGGCAATCCCGCGTTCTTCCAAATCACGTTCGAGGTTGGCGGCGGTCATAGCGCGAATTTCGACCGTCAAGACAAAGATAAAAAGACACGTGCTCAGCCAGACCATGCCGGCCAGTTTGGTGCGAATTGGCAGGGCTTGCAATCTGCTCCAAATGAAGTGAACCCATTCACGTGGCGAGCGTCGCCATTTCATTGTTCGTTTCCTCTGGCTTCTGTCCATCCGCGTACTGTTGCCGCCATATGGCGAATATCATCATACAAATTTGGCGGTGCATGAACAAACCGTTCAATGCCAATGGCGCGCAGGGCGGCGCGCCCTGCGGGCGTGTTGTGCATGTTGAGCAACACCTGTTCCAACGCGTCCCGCAAGGCGGGGTCCAGGTTGGGGTGGACGACCACAGGGGGAATGCCAAAGTTAGGCGAGCGTTCAATTTCACGAATCTGCTGGCGCAAGGTGGGGTCTTGCGCATACATGGTTTCCAGCACGATCGAGTCCACGCTTGCGGCGTCAACAATGTGTTCGGCAACCGCATGAACCGAGTTGTCGTGTGCGTAAGTGAAAATCACATGCTTGAAGAACGTTTCGGGGGTTTCGCCCATTTCCCAGAGACGATACTGCACGTATAAGCGCCCGCTGTTGGAGAGGGGGTCTGTGAAGGCGAAGCGTGTGCCGCGCAAGTCTTCAAGTGATTGATAGGGCGCGTCTGCACGGGCAATGATGACTGCCTGGTACGTGGTGCGCGCGTTCACTTGTGGCACCGCCAGGACGGTCATGTAGCCGAGGCGTTCACCTTCAACGTAGCCGCCGCCGCACACAAACGCCACGTCGGCTTGCCCGGTGCGCACCAATTCGTTCACTTCGGCGTAGGTGCCGCGTTGCAGCAGTTCGACGGGGCGATCGAGTTCTTGGGAAAGGTAGGCGAGCAGGGGGCGATACGTTTCAAACGTGGCTTCCGGCGAAAGAACGGCGGCGATAGCCACGCGCAGCGGCATACGCGGTTGTGGGTTTTCTGCACCGACCACGTCTTCGACGGTGGCTTCACTGAGCCGCACCACCGGGTACGTTTCTTGCCCACAAGCAAGCAGCAAGAGCGTGAGAAGGCTACTCACCCATGCTAATCGCAGATATCGCATGCTCCCCCCTTTTCCAACGTGTTTTCTCAAGTTGGTTTGCGCCTTACATGATAGCACACCTTGCGGGTGTAAACACTCGCCACGCGACGGGGGTTCAGGCTCGCCACCTGGACAGGGAGGCGGCTTGGGGAGTGGCGGAAACGAAAAACGCCCTCCGTTTGGAGGGCGTTGGCTTCAGCAAGACCACATTACGCTGCGCGGTCGAATTCGGGTGAAACGGGTTCGCCCAAGCGATTGAAGAGCAACGGGGGCGCACCCTCGGTGATTGTTTCGGGCGTAATTTCAATGCGCCCAATATCGCCGCGCGACGGGATTTCATACATGATGTCGAGCAAGACGTTTTCGATGACGGTACGCAACGCACGCGCGCCGGTGCGATATTCGAGCGCTTTGCGGGCGGCGGCGCGCAGGGCTTCTTCATGGAAGACGAGTTCCACGTTGTCCATGGCAAAGAGTTTTTGGTACTGCTTCACCAGGGCGTTTTTGGGTTCAACGAGGATGCGTACCAGCGTTTCTTCATCCAGCGGGTCAACACTAGTGACCACCGGCAAGCGCCCCACAAATTCAGGAATAAGCCCGTAGTGGACGAGGTCGTCGGCAATGACGTATTGCAACAATTCAGGCCCTTCCAGTTCGCGGTGACTTTCGGCGTTGGGCACACGGAAGCCCATTTGGGCGCGTGTGTTGACGCGCTTGGCGATGATGTCTTCCAGACCGTCGAACGCCCCGCCAACGATGAAGAGGATGTTGGTCGTGTCAATCTGGATGAAGTCCTGGTGGGGGTGTTTGCGCCCGCCTTGGGGCGGCACATTGGCGATTGTCCCTTCCAGGATTTTGAGGAGTGCTTGTTGCACGCCTTCGCCGCTGACGTCGCGGGTGATGCTGGGGTTGTCGCCCGATTTGCGCGCGATTTTGTCAATCTCGTCAATGTAGACGATGCCGCGTTCGGCGCGCGCCAGGTCGAAATCGGCGGCCTGGATGAGGTGCAGCAAGATGTTTTCGACATCCTCACCGACGTAGCCGGCTTCGGTCAGTGCGGTGGCGTCGGCGATGCAGAAGGGCACATCGAGAATGCGCGCCAGGGTTTGCGCCAACAGGGTTTTGCCGCAACCGGTAGGCCCGATGAGCAAAATGTTCGACTTTTGCAGTTCGACGCCGTCATCGTTGGGCATGACCGAGGCATAGATGCGCTTGTAGTGGTTGTACACGGCCACCGACAGCACCTTTTTGGCGCGATCTTGCCCGATAACGTATTGGTCAAGACGGCGCACAATTTCCTTGGGCGGCAGCAGGCGTTGCAGTTCCACCTCAAACGCCGGGCGGCGCGAACGCAGCGGCGGCGTTTCCTCTTCGAGAATTTCACGGCAAAGTTCGACGCATTCGTCGCAAATGTAAACCGAGTTCGGCCCGGCAATCAGGCGGCCGACTTCGGTTTGGTCGCGGTTGCAGAATGAGCAACTTTGACCGCTTTTACTTCGTGGTGCCATCGGTGCGCTCCTCCTCAATGTGCAAAACTTGGTCAATCAATCCGTAGTCGCGGGCTTCTTCCGCGGAGAGGAAGAAGTCGCGGTTGGTGTCTTGTTCGATACGTTCGAGTGGTTGCCCGGTGCGTTCCGCCAGGAAGCGGTTGAGTTTTTCACGCAGGCGCAAGATTTCCTGGGCGTGGATAGCGATGTCGCTGGCTTGACCACGCGCGCCGCCGAGGGGTTGGTGCATGTGGATGGTGGCGTTGGGCAGGGCGTAGCGGCGGCCTTTTTCGCCCGCGGCCAGAATGACTGTGCCCATGCTGGCGGCTTGCCCCACGGCAATGGTGGAAACGGGGGCGTCAATCAGGTTCATCGTGTCAATGATGGCGAGACCGCTGTAGATTTCGCCGCCCGGACTGTTGATGTAGAGTTGAATTTCGCGTTCGGGGTTTTCACGGTTCAGGTAGAGTAATTGGGCAACAATCAGGTTAGCGACCTGGGCGTTGATGGGCGTGCCCAGGAAAACGATACGCTCGCGCAGCAAGAGCGAGTAGATATCGTAAGCGCGTTCGCCACGGCCGGTTGATTCAACGACCATGGGAACAAGCGCATTCAAGATTGTGTCCAGATGTGGTGTTTTGGGCTTCATAGTTCCTTCGTGTACGTGTTGATGTTGGCAAGACCAGATTGATTGTAGGTCTTCTTGCACCAGAAGACAAACACGTTGCAATGTGTGGCGCCGGCAAAGCAAACGGAGCGCTTGTGCGCTCCGTTTGCGTGCATGCGGCAGGTTCGACCGCCGTATGGACGGTTAGGCGTCGCTTTCAGCGGGTGTTTCGTCTTCGCTTGCTTCGGCCTCGGGCTGTTCGGCGGCTTCATTTTCGGCGTCCGCTTCGTTTGCGGTTTCTTCATCGGCTTCGGTTTCCTCGCCGCCTTCGGCTTCTTCTGCTTCGGCGCGCGCCCAGGCTTCTTCCAGTTCTTTGGGGAAGAGTGGTTCTTCGGGTTGCCCTGTGACTTCGGCGACAAGTTTGTTCAGGGCTTTGCGCTGATAGAGCCCGCGGGCAATTTCACGCGCCAGGTTTTCATCTTGCAAAACCGAGGGGTCGGCGCCGCTTTGGAGCAGGTTTGTGAGCGCCATCGAGGCTTCTTTCTGATATTCGTCCTGTTCGATTTCGATATTGCGTTCTTTGGCATACTCGTACAGGACGAGTTCGCGGCGCAAGTCTTTTTCGGCGGCTTCGCGGTATTCTTCGCGCAGGTCGTCGAGCGTCTTGTTGAGCAGTTGCAGGTATTGTTCGAGGTTGAGCCCGTACACCTGCAATTGGTGTTCCAGTTCGTGGAGCCGCGAGTCAATGACGGCTTCGACCATGGCGGGCGGATAGACGATGGTGCTGACTTCGGCCACTTTGTCGAGCACTTGCTCCACAAGCCGCGAACGCGCCGCTTGACGCGCTTCTTCGTAGAGGTTTTCGCGCACCTGGTTGCGCAGGTCTTCAATGGTTTCAAAGTCGCCCACGGCTTGCGCCAGTTCGTCATCCAGTTCGGGAAGGACGCGGCGCTTCAAATCCAGCAGGGTCGCTTTGTACATGACGGTGCGCCCTGCGATGCGATCATCAGGCCAGTCTTCAGGGTAGGTGAGCGTGAATTCTTTGGTCTGGTTGAGGACCATGCCCTTCAATTCGCGCATGATGTCGGGCTTGGGCTGGGGCTTTTCTTCTTCGCCCGCCACCGCGATTTCGGAAGTTTCTTCCTCTTCCTCGAACATGGGCTGCAATTCCACTTCATGCCCTTTCAGTTCGAGGACGGTTTCGCCGCTCACCAAAGTTCCCACCAGGTCAATCGTCGCCACGTCGCCGTATTCAGCGGGGCCGGTGGTGGGCATGAGCATGGCGCGCTGCTCGCGCAGGTTTTCCAGCACAGCGTTAATTTCGTCTTCGGTGACTTCGATGTCTTCTTGCTCAATTTCGATGCTGCTCAAATCACCCAATTCGACTTTGGGCGGGAGCGGCACGATGGCTTTGATGGTGAGCGGTGAAAGGCTTTCGACGTTGAGGTCAATGTAGCGATAACTCCACGGTTCGATGCCTTCTTGCTCGATGGCTTCTTCGACGACTTTGGGGACGAGTGTTTCCAGTGCTTCTTCAAGCACGGCGGCTTCGCCAACCCGCTGTACGACGATGTGGTAGGGTGCTTTCCCTGGGCGGAAGCCGGGAATTTTTACTTCGCGCGCCAGTTTGCGGGCGGCGGCTTTTTTGGCTTCTTCGACGCGTTTCTCGTCAACAGTGATGGTCAATTCAACCTGTGCATTTTCCAGGTCTTTGCGTTCGATGTTCAAGGTGTCTACTCCTTCTCTACGCAGTTTTGGGCTCAAAAATCCAAACACGGATTATAGCGTATGCATGGTGAGAGGCAAACCTCTTTGCTTGATCAAACACCACCCCCCACCCGCTCCGCTTCAACACAGAACAGGCAAACAAAAGCCTGGCAAGTCATTCGCAACTCGCCAGGCTTTTTGATGACCTTTCACGCCAACACCACAAACCATTTTATCGTGAAATGGTTTGTGGTTCGTGAAAATGGTGGAGACGGCTCAGGCTTCTTTTTCTTCGGTCGAGGGGGTATCGTCTTCCGTAGTGGCTTTGCGGAATTCGCGAATGCTGCGCCCCAGCGCCCCCCCCAGTTCGGGCAAACGTCCGACGCCGAAGAAAATCACCACGATGACCAGGATAATCAGTAGTTCAGGCACACCTAGATTGGGCATGTGTCGCTCCTTTTTCTGCTTACAGGGTATTTCCGTTGGTCATTATACCACCCTGAAAGAGAGGGGCAAAGGCGCGTTTGTCAAAATGTGCACAGGACATTTGTCAGGTTGTGAGGTGACGATGGCGATGTATCCACAGATACACACCTGCAAAGACGAAGAAGGCGTACACCATGCCGGCGAGCAAGTCCACGACATAGTGGTGCCCAAGATAGATTGTGGCGAAGGCAACGCCGAGCGGAAAAATCCAAAGCCAAAGCCCTCGCTTTCGCCAGAGCATGGTGCCAAAGAGCGCCAGATAGGTAGGCATTGCCATATGGAGTGACGGCATCGCGGCAACAGGGTTGGGGGAATTCAGCAGGATGTCAATGGAATGAAAAGCGCGGACACCTTCCAGATACCCAAAATGGGCGGCCCACCAGGGGGGCGCGGCAGGAAAAAGAATGTAAGTGATGAAAGCCATATACGCCAGGACGACTATACCGCCCACCAAAGGCCAGTAAAAACGCGGGTAGAGTTGCCAGACAATCACCATGAGGATGATGGGGAGAATATAATGGCTGTAATAAAAAGCCAATGCGATGTTGTCAAGTAACGGGCTAAAGGAACGGTCCCACAGCCAGTTTTGCAGGACAACGTTAGCAATATGACCACCCAGAAGTGTGCGTTCCCAAGCGATGAGGTCGGTAATATGCAATTCGTTGGGGGTCAAATCGTCGGCAAAAAGGCGCAATGAGTCATAACTAAGAAGCATGAACAGGATAGGTGCAAAATCCAAAAGAAAGGCGCGGTGGCGTGGGTAGAAGCCAAACATACCTATAAGCAACAGGCTCAATAACCCAATTGATGGAAATGTGCGCGTTATGATACTCGCGAGCCCAATGATGCCAATGGTGAGAATTTGCATGAGGAGAATATCGTATTGCCGGCGTTCGCTTTCTGTCAGTTGATACGGCTGGCGAAGACCTTTTCGCCGCAACCAAAAGTCCCATGCCCAGCAAGCCGCAAAGACAGCGTAGACTTCAAAAATGAAGTCAAGAAACGTGAGAGGCATGGCTTTCAGGAGCAGAGGTGGCGTGACCAGCGCCAAAGAACCGCCGGTTCGCAACATGATGTTCGCCGTCCAAAGCAAAATCCATCCGAAAACGACAAATAATGCAAAGGCGGCGCGCCCGGATATCTCCTTTGGCCATGCAATAGCACATGCCAGCCCCAGGAGTATCCCCGCGCCGATAATGAAAATTTCCAGAATGATATTGGTGCGCACGGCAACAAAGCCGAGTAGCCCCCCTGTCAGCAGGCTGAGGAGCAACGTTGTCAACAAGGTGCGCGCCCACATTGCCACATTGGGTGATGGAGAGGATACTTTTGTGTTGTGCAAAGCCATCTTCCTTTGACTCTGATGATTGCATACTTGTCGTGGAAAGGGAGTATAAACATTTCTTGGCGGCAAACAATTGATCTCTCTTCAAACGTTTTCAACTTCGTTTCAGCCGTGCTACAATGCTCCGTCGAAATCCCCGCCATGTGTGCGCTGTGAGCGCATTATTGGCATGTGAAGAAGCAGGAAGTCAGGAGAAGCGCAGATGTACTATGACGTGATTGTGATTGGTGGTGGGCATGCCGGGTGCGAGGCCGCACTGGCAGCCGCCCGCATGGGTATGAAAACCTTGTTGCTCACCATGAACCTGGACCAAATCGCCTACATGGCGTGCAACCCCAGCATTGGGGGCCCCGCCAAAGGCCACCTCGTGCGTGAAATTGACGCGCTGGGGGGCGAAATGGCGCGCGCGATTGACCGCAGCGCCATTCAAATTCGCATGCTGAATGAGTCCAAGGGGCCGGCCGTGCAGGCGCTACGCGCCCAAGCCGATAAGCGGCTCTACTCCTGGCTCATGAAGATGGAAATGGAGCGCGTCCCCAATTTGCACTTGCGCCAGGACCGCGTGGATGACTTGATTGTGGAAGGTGGACGCATCAAGGGCGTCAAGGTCTCGTTGGGGCGTGTGTATGAAGCCGGCGCGGTTGTCGCGACGACGGGCACGTTTTTGCATGGGCGTCTCATCACGGGCGATGTGATTCGCTCTGGCGGGCGTGCCGGCGAAGGGGCGGCGCACAGCCTGAGCGACGCGTACCGCCGCCTCGGTTTCCAACTGGGGCGTTTGAAGACGGGCACGCCGCCGCGTGTGGACGCGCGCACCATTGATTTCAGCAAAACCAAGGTGCAGCCGGGCAGTACGCGCCCGCTCTACTTTTCGTTCTCCTATCCCGATGCGGGCATTTTCCCGCCTGAAAACATCATCACACGCTTGGGACCGCCCAACCCCGTGTACCCCATCCCGCCTGAGGCGGAAGAAGCCATGCGCTGGCGGCCGCAATTGCCTTGCTATCTGGTTTATACCAACCCTGAGTTCCACGAGATTGTGCGCGCCAACCTCGACCGCGCGCCCATGTTCACCGGCGTTATCGAGGGGGTGGGACCGCGCTACTGTCCCAGCATTGAAGATAAAATTGTGCGCTTTGCCGAAAAAGAGGCGCATGGGCTTTTCCTTGAACCCGAAGGATGGCTGACGGGAGAAGTTTACATTCAAGGGTGCAACACCAGCCTGCCCGAAGATGTGCAGTGGGCAATGGTGCGCACCATTCCCGCCTTGCGCCATGCCGAATTGATGCGTATCGGCTACGCTGTCGAGTATGATTACGTGCCGCCCATGCAACTCAAAGCCAGCCTGGAAACCAAACTGGTTGATGGGCTCTTCCATGCCGGACAACTCAACGGTACCACCGGCTATGAAGAAGCCGCCGCACAGGGGCTTATCGCGGGCATCAACGCCGCGCTCTACGTGCAAGGCAAACCGCCGCTCATTCTTGGGCGCGATGAAGCCTATATCGGCGTCCTGATTGACGACCTCGTGACCAGCGAAATCACCGAACCCTACCGCCAGATGACGGGGCGCGCCGAGTTCCGCTTGCTGCTGCGCCAGGACAACGCCGATTTGCGCCTGACGCACCACGGCTACCGTGTCGGTCTCGTCTCGCGTGAGCGGTACGAAGCGGTGGAAGCCAAGCGCAATCGCGTCGCCGAGGAACTGGCGCGCTTGGAGCGCACGTTCCTCAAACCGCGCGATGTGAACGACATTCTGGTGGCGCATGGGTTTGAACCGATTGATGACGGCGTGCAGGCGTTGCAATTCTTGCGCCGCCCCGAAGCCACCTACGATTTGATCGCCAAATTGACGCCGCCGCCGCAACCGCTGACCGAGGACGAAGCCGAGCAAGTCCAGATTCAGGCGAAATATGCGGGCTACATTGAGAAGCAGTTGGCGGAAGTTGAACGGATGCGCCGCCTGGAAGACCGCATCATCCCTGATGATATTGACTACTTTTCACTGCATGGCTTGCGCAAAGAAGCCCGCGAAAAACTGGACCGCTTCCGCCCGCGCACTGTTGGGCAGGCGGCGCGTATCTATGGTGTCAATCCGGCTGACATTAGTGTGTTGCTGGTGCACCTGGAACGGATGGGCAAGGCGTCGGCTTACGAGGAATAGCCGCACATGAGGGCGCTACACAAGACCTGACGGGGACGCCTCGTCAGGTCTTTCAATTTTGGCGCAGGTAGGTGTATGATGGGCGTCAACAAAACGGAGGCGACCATGCTTGTTCCAGGGGTGCGTGTTCGTGCCGCAACACCAGACGATATGCCCGTGATTCGCGCGATGGTGCGGCGTGAACGGCTGGACCCCACCCAACTGCATTGGCGCCATTTTTGCGTGGCTGAAGATGTGCAAACCGGGACATGCGTTGCGTGTGGGCAGTTGCGCCCCTTCTGGCGTGCGCAAGAACTGGGAAGCCTGGTGGTTGAACCGTCGTGGCGTGGGCGCGGCGTGGGGCGTGCGATGGTGCGCCATTTGGCGGCGCGGGCAACGAAGCCGCTCTTTCTGGAATGCGGCGCTTCGCTCGTGCCGTTTTATGCGCAGTGTGGGTTCAAACCGATTGCGCCGTGGCGGGTACCGTTTCCGCTCAACATAAAATTTCTGCTGTCGTCCCTTGTTGTGCGCCTGCTGGGGGGACGATTGGCGATAATGGCGTTGGCAAATGGTTCGTCGGAGCGTGAATAATGCGTGATATTTTGCGAAACCGGCTTTTTTTGGCGATTTCCATCGGGCACATGATGGTGGATGTTCTCAACAGCGCCATTCCCATCATTTTGGCAACGCTTGCCATTCAACTGGGATTGCGCAACGAGCAATTGGGCTTGGCGGCGCTCGTCTATTCGTTCGGCGGTTCGCTTACCCAACCATTGTTTGGCTACGTTGCTGACCGCTGGGGCAGCCGCTGGCTGGCGGCTGGCGGGCTCTGGTGGATGGCGGGCTTTTACCTCATCGCCGCCTTGCTTTCTCCACAAGCGGCGTTTGTTGTGCTCTTGCTGGTCGGGTTGGGGTCGGCGGCGTACCACCCGCAAGCCACCATGAATGCGCGGCTGGCGTCGGGAGACATGGCGGCGAGTGGGACGAGCCTGTTCTTCCTATTTGGGCAGTTGGGGCTAGCGGGTGGTCCTTTGGTGGCGGGGGTGTTGCTCAAGCAAGTGGGGCTTTCCGCAACGTTGTTGGTGTTGGGGGCGCCGGCGCTGCTCGTCGGTTTCTGGATTTGGCGCGTGGTTGTGCCACGGCATACGGACGCGGCGGCGGCGACGCGCAAGCGGACAGCAACAACGTCGGCGTTGCGCCTTGCCTGGCCTGTGATGGCGGCATTCGTCTTGTTGCTGGTGTTCCGCATGTGGCCCCAAGCGGCAACGCAAACCTTCTTGCCCAAACTCATGGGCGACGCGGGCATTTCCCCCGATCGATACGGGTTTACGCTCTCGTTTCTCATGGCAGGCGCGGCGATTGGCGGCGTGTTGGGCGGCTACCTCGCCGACCGCTGGTCGGCAAAATGGACGATGGTGCTCTCCCTGGCGTTGAGCGCCCTGCCTTTGTGGGTGTATCTGCAATTGCCGCTCACACACCCGCTTGTGCCGGTGCTGGTGGGCATGGCGGGATTGTTGTTGGGGGCGTCGCACAGCATTCTGGTGCTCATGGCGCAGAGCATGTTGCCCAACCGCATGGCGCTGGCGTCGGGGCTGGTGTTGGGCTTCATGTTCAGCGCCGGTTCGGCGGGCGGATATCTGACGGGACGCCTGGCGGACATCATCGGCTTGCATGCGGCGCTGGAATGGCTGGCGCTGGTGGCGCTGGCGGGGGCGGCGTGTGCGTTGTTCATGCCGCGTCGTCGAGAGTTGGAAGCGGCGGCGTTGCAACAGCAACTCGCTCAACCTGTTGCCGGTGAATAATGATGAAGCGCGTTTGGCTGGCAAACATATCCCTGGAAAGAGTGCTCGGCGCGGCGGCGCTGTTGGGAACCGCCTACGTGCTGGCAACCTTCCCGCTGAGCACCGCCGTCGTCCTGCTCGGCGGGGTGGGCTTCACGCTGGTGGTGTTGGTGCGCCCCGTCTGGGCGCTCTACGCGCTCCCCTTCCTCGTCCCCTTCCCCCTGCGCGAAGTGCGTGTTGGTCCGGCAACGGTGGGTGGGTTGGAAGCCTTGCTGGCGCTTTTCATCGCGGCGTGGTTGGCGCGTGGGCTGGCGCGGCGCGAAATCATCGTGCGCGCGCCCCCGCTGAGTCTGCCGCTGGCGCTGTTGCTGGGGAGCATGTTGTTGTCGCTGGTCAACGCTTTTTCGCTCAGCGCGGCGGCAAAGGAACTCGTCAAATGGCTGGAAGTCGCGGCGCTGTACACGATTGCGTGGCATGAATTGCGGCGGCGCGACCTGCTCATCATCGTGCTGGCGTTGCTGACGGCGGGCGCACTGGCGGCGGCGCAGGGCATCTACCAGTCGGTTTTCCGCGTTGGACCGCCGGGCTTTCTCTTCCCGCTGGCGGGGCGGCTCTGGTTGCGCGCCTATGGCACATTTGCACAACCCAACCCCTACGCGGGCTATCTCGGCTTGACCTTGCCGCTGGCGTATGGGCTTCTGCTGGCGGGGTTGGGCGCACTCCCCCAACGCGATGACGGCGTTCCGCTTCTGGTACGCTCGGTCGTGCTGGGCTATGCCGCCCTCACAGGGGCGCTCATGGTGTTGGCGCTCTTTTTCAGTCTGTCGCGCGGGGCGTGGATTGGGGCGGCGGCGGCGGTGCTGGTGGTCAGCATGTTGCTCAGCCGCCGGGCGTTTGTGGGCACCCTGTTGGCGGGCGTTGCCGGGGCGCTCTTTTTGGCGCTTGGCGGGTGGGCGTATGTGCCGCTACCAATCCGCGAACGCCTGACCGACTTTTTGCCCTACGTTGGGCTGGTTGACGTGCGCGCCATTGAGGTGAACGACCGCACCTTTGCCATTGTGGAACGCCTGGCGCACTGGTATGCCGCTGTGGGCATGTTCGCCGATTTTCCCTGGCTGGGGGGCGGGATTGGCAACTACGCCGCCCGCTACCCCATGTACAAACTCCCCCCGTGGGATGACCCGCTGGGGCATGCCCACAACATCTACCTGAATGTTGCCGCCGAAACGGGATTGGTGGGGCTGAGCGCCTATCTGCTCTTTTGGGCGGCGGCGCTCTGGCTTGCCTGGCGCGCCGTGCGGCAGACCACGGGGCTGTGGCGCGGTATGGCGATTGGCGCGCTGGGGGCGTTTGTGCATCTGAGCGCCCACAACTTTTTCGACAACCTTTATGTGCATGGCATGTATGTGCAGGTGGCGTTGTTGCTTGCGATTGTCGCGGTGCTTGTGGATAATCGCGGCAGTGGGTGGCACGAGCAGGAAACAGTGAAACAACCTTCAACACATTGAGGACGACCATGTTCGGACTTTACCTCAAAACGTTGCGCGAACGGGCGGGCATTTCGCAAGAAGCCCTCGCCGAAGAAGCGGGCATTTCCAGCGCCTACATCTCCCAAATCGAAAGCGGGCAGCGCAACCCCCCATCGCCGCCCATTTTGCGCGAAATGGCGGGACCGCTGGGGGTGGAATACCCCGTTTTGCTCTATGCGGCGGGCTATTTGCGCGATGAAGACCTCTACGCGCTGCTCTTGCGTGCTTTTGAAGAACTCTTCCAAATTGGCGCTGGGCGCGAAGCCCTCGACACCCTCTTGCGCGACCTGGTGGAGCGCTGGGTCGCACTCGACGAAGAAGAGCGCCGCGCCCGCCTTGAACTGACGGACGCCGAGCACATTGGCGAATTGCTTATGGAAGAAATCCTGCGGCGTCAGCGCGACCTCATTCTCGAAGCCATTTTCCGCAACATTCCCGAAGACCGCGAGGACGAAGCGACGCCATGAAGCGCATCAATCTCTACTGGCAAATTCGGGGGGTGTTGCGCCTCTTGTTTCGCCTGGGAAACTGGCATGTGCACGGCGTCGAACATGTGCCGCTGGGCGGCCCTTTGCTGATTGTGGTCAATCACATCAGCGCGTTTGAAGCGCCTTTGGTGGCGGCGACGCTTCAGATTGGACCTATCGCGGTGCTTGCCAAAGCCGAATTTGCGCATCCCCTCAACCCGCTGGGCTGGCTTATGCGCACCATGGACGTGATTTTCGTGCACCGCGGCGAAGTTGACCGCCACGCGATCAAAGCCGCCTTGCAGGTGTTGCGCGCGGGGGGCATCTTGGGGCTGGCGCCCGAAGGCACGCGCAGTAAAACGGGGGGCTTGCAACGTGGGCGCGAAGGGGCGGCGTACCTCGCGTTGCAGAGTGGCGCGCCCATCTTGCCGGTGGGCGTCTGGGGGCAGGAACGCATCCCGCAAGACCTGTTGCACCTGCGCCGCCCAACATACCACGTGCGCTTTGGTCCCGTTTTTACCCTCGAATACGACCGTGCGCGTCCCAAGCGCCAGCAACTCGCCGAAGCCACCGATGTGATTATGCGGCGCTTAGCGGTTTTGTTGCCGCCTGCGTATCGCGGGGTGTATGCCGATGTTGAAGAAACAAGCGGAGGAAGCCAATGACGTTCACCGGTACACTGCACCTGCAAACAAAAGGCGATACCGATATTCACGATATCACCGACGCCGTTGCCGACCTTGTTGCCCAGAGTGGCATCAGCAACGGCATCGTCTGCATCTTCTCGCCCAGTTCAACCAGTGGCATCACCACCCTTGAATACGAAAGCGGCGCCATTGCCGACTTGAAACGCACGTTTGAAGAACTGGTGCCCCAAAACCGCGACTATCGCCACAACCTGCGCTGGGGCGACGGCAACGGGCATAGCCACGTGCGCGCGGCGCTGTTGGGTCCCAGTTTGAGCGTGCCGCTCATCGGCGGGCGTTTGCGGTTGGGCACATGGCAGCAAATCATTTTCGTGGATTTCGATAACCGCCCCCGTCGCCGCGAGATTGTGGTACAGGTTGTGGGAGAATGAGCGCCGTGCGTGCTTGGGTGCTGCGGCTTTCAGCGCGCGCGGGCGAACGCCGCGCCTTGTTGGTGCTGTTTGGGCTCTACTGGCTCATGGTGCTTGTGGTCTTGCCGCGCGCCAGCGTCTCCGCCATCCCCACGCTTGATTTGCGGTTCTGGTACACCCCTGACGATGTGCAAGCCGCCTTCGGGGCGACCGATACGGCGGGGCGGTGGGCGTTTGTCGTCGGGCACTTCACCGCTGACCTGGTGTATCCGCTGGTCTATGCGTTGTTGCTGGGCGGGCTTCTCTCGGCGTTGACGGCGCGCACAGGGCGACATGCAAACGCGCCACTCCTCGCGTGGAGTGGCGCGTTGTTCGACGTGCTGGAAAATCTCACACTCTCCATCCTGGCGCTGGCGTATCCCAACCCGCTGGGGGGGCTTGCCTGGCTGGCGGCGCTGTTTACCGCCGCCAAATGGAGCACCATCGCTTTGACGTTTGCGCTCCTCGTGTGGGAAATCGTCGCCTGGCTACGCGTCCGTGCGCGTTGAGGTTTCCTCGCCTGCCAGGTAGCGCTCGATAAAGACCACCGCTCCAAACCCCAGCAACGCCAACACCACGGCAACCACCACCTCACCGTTGACGCCCCCGTTCACCGTCAAGGGCGGCACAATGTTGCGCTGCACCGTGGGAATGATCTCCCCATGCGAGCCGGTAATGTATTCCACCGTTTCCTTCCACGGCCAGATTTTGCGCAAACTCCCTACCATCAGCCCGATGAGCACAGCCACCGTGGCATCGTGGTAGCGTTTGAAAAGCCAGCCCAGAATTTGCGCAAACGACACAATCCCAATGGCGGCGCCCAGCCCCACCAGCCCAATCGTCACAATGTCGCGGTTGTTGACCGCGCTAAGGACGTATTGGTATTTGCCCAGCAACACCAGAATGAACGCCCCTGAAATGCCCGGCAAAATCATGGCGCAAATGGCAAGCGCCCCGCTCAAAATCAGGAACCACCAATCGTTGGGCGTCTGCAAGGGGACCGCCCCCACCAGCCAGTAGGCAAAGAGCGCCCCCGCCACCAGCAACACGCCCAGCGTGGGCGTCCAGCGGCGCACGCGACTGCTCACCGTGACCACCGACGCCAGCACCAGCCCGAAGAAGAAACTCCACACATAAACGGGCTTGTTTTCCAACAGCCATTCCAGAATGCGCGCCAGCGACAACACCGCCAGCCCAATCCCACTGCCGACGGCGATCAGGAAGGGGGCGTTCACCGCTTCCAGCGCCTCACGCAGACGCCCACGAAGCAACGCGCGCCAAAATGGGGGGCGTGCCGCCGCGCGAATGCTGAGCACCAGTTCCTCATAAATGCCGAGGATGAACGCCATCGTGCCGCCTGAGACGCCGGGCACCACGTCGGCGGACCCCATGAGCATGCCTTTGAGCACCAACAGGGCGTATTCGCGCCATGTGCGCCGGCGTGTTTGCAGTGTCCATGTTGTTTCAGCCTGTGCCATTTCTGCTTGCACCTCCTTTGATTGCATCCGCGCGAGACGATAGCACGAAACGTGCCCAAAGCAAGGGGCTGTGGGTCGCGCGATTGGCAATTTGGGGTACAATCCGCCGCATGAAACAGATTGCATGGCAAGACCTGCTCTATCCATTTTGGAAGCATATCCCCGACACGTTGCGGCGCTGGCTGATTTGGCTGGCGACGGGCAAGTTCATTGTCGGCGTCAGCGCCGTCTGCCTGAACGAAGCCAACGAGGTGCTTCTGCTCAAACACCGCTTCCACGGGCGGCACCCGTGGGGATTGCCCGGCGGCTGGCTGGCGCGCGGCGAATCGCCTTTCACCGCCATCTTGCGCGAAGTGCGCGAAGAAACGGGGTTGGACGCGGTCATCGAGGATGTGCTCTACGCCGACGGGGACGGCGCGCGCATCGAGATTGTGGTGCTCTGCCGCGTGAATGGGCGCGATGTGCGCGTTCAGCGGAGCGAAATCCTGGCGTACCGCTGGGTCAACCCCGCGGCGCCTGGCGTTGTCCTGCATCCACCGCAGGCGTATGCGCTGGCGGTTGTGGCGGCACGTTTGCAAGAGCGTGCCGCGCCAACGTATCCCATCCATGCCGACGAAGCCGCGTACCGCATGCGCCGCTTGCGCGATTGGTGGCATGGGCGCGCCCACGTGGACGACGAGGCGAGGGAGTCTTGACATGTTGCTGATTGGCTTGGAAGCCCCTGAACTGTTGTTGTACTTGCTCACCGCTTTTCTTGTCAGTTTCACCTTGCATGAAACAGCACATGCCTTTGTCGCCTACCTGTTGGGCGACCCCACCGCCAAAGAACAGGGGCGGCTCACGCTCAACCCCCTGGCGCACCTTTCCCCCATCGGGACGCTGCTCCTGTTGACGGTTGGCTTGGGGTGGGGCAAACCGGTGCCGGTGGACCCGTTCCGCTTCAAGCGGCTTTCGCCCAAGGTGGGCATGGGGCTGGTGGCGTTGGCGGGTCCGGTGGTCAATTTCGCGCTAGCGTTGCTGGTGGCTGTGCCCCTGCATTTGAAACTCCTGCCGTACACGCCCATGCGGGTTGGGCCTTTGCTTGTTTCGTGGGGGGAATTCGCCGCCTGGTTCTTCTGGCTCAACATGACGCTCGCCGTCTTCAACCTCATTCCTTTTGGCCCGCTGGACGGCGCGCGTATTTTGGCCGCTTTTTTACCCGATTGGTGGTTCTTTTTCAGTGCACGCATCGAACTCTACTTGCTGGGGCTCTTCTTCGCCCTCATTCTGATAGACCGCTTTACAGGAACAGGCTTGCTCGCCCGCCTGATTGCGCCGATTGGCTGCCAATCGTGGTGGTGGCTGGTGGGCTATACGCCGCCTTTCCCGTTTTGCGGCATGCTCTAAAACCCAACGGGCGTTTGGTTGTCTCTTGTCGGTTTGGCGTTTGAGTGTATCATGGGAGCATCTTCGTTCTTCTTCACACAAAAGGGCAACACATTTTTGAGGGGGCAACGATGCAAGAACCTGTGCGCGTAACGCTTTGGAACATTCCCACGTGGGCGGCGATTTTCATGTATGCCTCACAAGCCATGGGGGTTTTGGCGTTGATTTACGGCTTGTATCGCCGCTTTCGCCTCTACTTCCAGGGGAAACCCGACCCACGCTTGAACAATTGGCCGCGTCGGCTCTGGAATTTCCTTGTCGGCGCAGTGGGGCAAATGCGCCTTGCCCGCCAAACCAAACCCGGGCTCATGCACGCCCTCATGTTCTGGTCGTTTGTGGTGCTCTTCTTGGGGACGGTGCTCGCTACCATTGACGCCGACATCGCCGAGCACTTCCTGCACGCTAAATTGCTGGAAGGCTGGCTCTACCGCTTCTACGAAGTGACCCTCGACATTTTTGGTTTGCTCTTCTTTGTTGGGTTGGGCATGGCGATCAAGCGGCGCTACATTGACGGTTCGGTGCGCCTTAGTTATGAGTGGGGCTGGTCGGTTTTCCTGGTCTCGCTCTTCCTCATCAACTTCACCGGCTTCATTATTGAAGGTATTCGCTTGCAGGTTATGGCGCCGGCTTGGGCGTCCTGGTCGCCTGTGGGATATGTCTTTGGCGCGGTATTGGGCGCTTTCAACCTGAGTGAAACCGCATTGCGCCATTTGCACCTTGCCACCTGGATGACCCACTCGGTGCTGGTGGCAGTCTTCTGGGGAATTTTGCCCTACACCCCCATCGCGCACATTTTCACAAGCCCGCTCAACACCATCTTCACCCGCGCCGACGATCGCCCGCAAGCCTTGCGCCCCATCCCCAACATGGAAGAAGCCGAGTCGTGGGGCGTGGGCGCGCTCGCTGATTTCACCTGGACGCAACTGTTGCAATTCGACGCCTGTACCGAGTGTGGCCGCTGCCAGATGGCATGCCCCGCCTGGAATAGCGGCACGGCGCTCAACCCCAAGCATCTGGTCATGGATATTCGCAACCAAATGCTCGCCGAAGGCGGCATGCCCTACTCCGCGATTGGTGGGTTTGCCAACGGCTACACCAACCCGACTGTTCAGCCGGGGGCGGCGCTGGTTGGCGAGGTGATTCGCGATGAGACGTTGTGGGCGTGCACGACGTGCCGCGCGTGTGTGTACGAATGCCCCGTCTTCATCAACCATGTGGACGCCATCGTTGATATGCGCCGCTACCTGGTGATGACCGAAGGGCGCATGCCTGACACCGTGAGCACTGCGTTGCGCAACCTGGAACGCACCGGCAACCCGTGGGGGTATGCACCCAGCGACCGCATGAAGTGGGCGGAAGGGCTTGACGTGCCCGAAATCGAGGAAGAGACCGAAGTGGATTACCTCTTCTGGGTGGGGTGCGCCGCCAGTTACGACAACCGCAACCAGAAAATCGCCCGCGCTACCGTCCAACTGTTGCAAAAAGCGGGTGTCAGTTTTGCTGTGCTGGGGTCGCGCGAAAGCTGCAACGGCGACCCGGCGCGCCGCATGGGGAACGAATACCTCTACCAGATGATGGCGGAACAGACCATCGGCACGCTCAAAAAGTTCCGCTTCAAGAAAATCATCACCATTTGCCCACACTGCTTCAACACCATGGGCAACGAATACAAAGACTTTGGGGGCGACTTTGAAGTCATCCACCACAGCCAGCTCCTCGCTGATTTGGTCAAGGAAGGGCGGCTCAAACCGGAAAAACCGCTCAACGAAACCATCACATTCCACGATTCCTGCTACCTGGGGCGCTACAACGGCATTTTCGACGCGCCGCGTGAAATCCTTGCCAGCATTCCGGGCGTCGAATTGCGCGAGATGGAGCGTAGCCGCGAACGCGGGCTTTGCTGTGGCGGTGGCGGCGCCGGCGTCTGGATGGAGACGCACAACAACAAGCGCATCGAGCAAATTCGCCTGGAAGATGCGCTCGCCGTCAACCCCAACACGGTGGCGTCGGCGTGCCCCTTCTGCATGATCATGTTCGACTCCGGAAGCAAAGTGATGGGGCTGGAAGACCAACTCGCCCTGCGCGACGTTGCTGAACTGCTTGCCGAGTCGGTAGGGGTGAATACGACAAAGAGCGGCGAGGAAGAGAGCGAACAAGCCTAACGTTTTGTTCAATCCCTCCGAAAGGCGCACAGCATCATGCTGTTGCGCCTTTTTCTTTATGAAGAAGATTTTGGAAAGCGAGGGCGCAAAGTTGAACACAATCCAATCATGCGTATCATTCCGCTATCATGCAGAAAAACCTGACATTTGTGATATCAACAAGATGACAAGCGTTCTGCATTTTGTGCAGAACGCTATTTGACCACAACGAGGGAATGCGGCTATCATGAGCGCAGGTGAGAGAGAGGAACAACCTATGACGGTGATGGCAACAGAACAGCAGACAACGATGACCGAGCAAGTTGTGGGTGTGCGTTTTCACGAAGTCGGGAAACTCTACCACTTTACCAATGCAACAGGTGAAGCTGTTTCGCCGGGCGAGTATGTCATTGTTGAAACCAGCCGCGGTGTTGAAATTGGGCAAGTGGCCAAAATCGTCCCACCGGAAGAAGCAGCGCACCCAAGCACCTACAAGCCCATTTTGCGCCGCGCCACAAGCCACGACCTGGTGTTGCGCAAACATTACGAGCACCTTGCCAATCAGGCGCTCAAGCGGGCGCGTATGCTCGCCACTGAGTTGGGCGTTCGCCTGAAGTTGGCGCGCGCCGAGTACAGTTTTGACGGTTCGCGTCTGACATTCCTCTACGGGTCGGAAGGCGATGTCAACGTGAAGGAGTTGCGCCGCCGCTTGAAGGCTGAGTTCGATGTGATGGTCGAATTTCGCCAGATTGGCCCGCGTGATGTGGCGCGGTTTCTCGGTGGGGCGGGCGCGTGTGGGCTGGACAAGCGCTGTTGCAGTGCGTTTTTGACGGAGTTTCAGCCCATTTCCATCAAAATGGCCAAGGCGCAAGACCTGCCGCTGGTGCCGACCGAAATTGCAGGCATGTGTGGGCGCTTGCGCTGTTGTCTGGCTTATGAGTACGAGTTTTACAAAGATGTCTCCAAAGGTTTCCCCAAACTGGGAAAATGGGTGGTGACCGAGCAGTATTCTGGCAAAGTGGTTGACCGCAATATGTTGAAGGGCACCATCACGTTGCAAACCGAAGAACATGGGCGTGTTGAAATCCCCGTTGAAAACCTTTGGGTGGGCAAATCGGGGAAACCGCCCTCGGAAGTGGGGTGTGGAGAGCCGGGGAGTTCCTGTGGCGGGGCGTGCGCCGCGCCTGCCGACGCGGACAAAGACGCGGACGCCTGACGAGACGTCTGTCTATGCGACGCACCACCCTGCCACAATGATGTGCAGAGAAAGGAGCCAACGATGACCGCCACAGTGGCAACCAATGTACAAACCAAACCTGCCTTGGTGGATTCTTACGGGCGTCGCATCAACTACTTGCGCGTTTCGTTGATTGACCATTGCAATCTGCGTTGTGTCTATTGCATGCCTTTGCATGGCTTGCGCTTTTTGCCTCGCCAGGAGTTGCTGACCCCCGCCGAAATCGAAACGATTGTGCGCGCCGCCGTTGATGTGGGCTTCGACAAAGTGCGCTTGACGGGGGGCGAGCCAACCTTGCGCCCCGACCTGATTGAGATTGTTGAGCGTTTGGCACGCATTGAGGGGTTGCGCACGATTGCGATGACCACCAACGGCATTCGCTTGCCCGAACTTGCCGAACCGCTCAAACAGGCGGGCTTGACGCGCGTCAACATTCACATTGACACCCTCAACCCCGCTTCGCTGGAACGCCTCATGCGCTTCAACACGCTCGAAAAGGTCTGGGCGGGTATCGAGGCCGCGGAGCGGGCGGGGCTTTTGCCCATCAAACTGAACGCTGTGGTCATTCGCGGCTATAACGATGAAGATGTAGCAGACCTTGCCGCCCTTACCCTTGAGCACGATTGGCACGTGCGATTTATCGAAGCCATGCCGCTGGGCACACAAGCCAACTTTGCGCTGCAACATTACGTGCCCAACAGCGAAGTGCAAGCGCGGATTGAAGAACGCTTTGGCGCATTGGAACCCCTTTTCGACGGGCGGTTGCTGGGCGAAGCCAAGATGTATCGCATTCCGGGGGCGCGCGGCCTGATTGGCTTCATCAATCCGGTGAGCGAACCCTATTGCGATGATTGCAACCGCATGCGCCTGACCGCCGACGGCAAAATTCGGCTCTGCCTGCTCACCGACCACGAACTGGACTTTCGCCGCGCCTTGCATGAGGGCGGCATGGACGCGTTGCGCGACTTGTTCATTCGCGCCGTGCAGGCAAAGCCGGTGGGACATCAATTGCGCCGTGGGGTTTTCCCGCAAGCGCGTGGCATGAGCCAGATTGGTGGCTGAGCACGTCCGCCCCTCAAATTGATTTTCGGGAGGCTTTCGACTACAATGTTTGCCAGTCGAACGGACGATTGATTTCCAGCGACAATGACGGCAACGAGAGAGGCTGTCAACTGATAAGGGAGGATTCGCATGACGATTTCCATTCAAGACGTGCAAAACAACCAGGCTGCTGAAACGCCGCTGGTGACGATGACCGAAGCCGCGGCAAACGTTGTCCAGCAGTTGTTAGAGCAGAAGAACATTCAGGGCTATGCCCTGCGTGTGTTCGTGACGGGCGGCGGTTGCGCCGGTTTCCAGTACGGTATGGCGTTTGAAAAAGAACCGCGCGAAGATGACACCGTCGTGCAAATCAATGAACATGTGAAGGTGGTGGTTGACCCCACCAGCGCCATGTACCTGTGGGGCGCCCAGATTGACTATGTGGAAAGCCTGATGGGCGGCGGTTTCCGCATTGACAACCCCAACGCGGTCGCTTCCTGTGGGTGTGGGCATTCCTTCCGCACGGCGGACGCGAGTTCCGCAACGGGCGCTGCTGGGGCTGGCGGCTGTGGCTGCGGCGCCTAACCCGTTGGTGTGAAAATGCAACAATGAGCCGCACCGTGTCATACTTGACACTGGTGCGGCTTTGTTTTATTCTTGACCCGTCAACTCAACATTGAATGTGCGCGAGAGACGTGCCAAAGCCAGCGCCGCTGTGTGTCCAGCGGCTTGTTTTTGCCAGACGGCAAAAGGAGGAAAGTATGACCAAAGTCACACTCGTCTATGCCGGGATTGCCGGAAAGGGCTTCAACAGCCTGAAGCAGGGCATGGACTCGGGCTGGATTAGCCACGGCCTTGCCAGTTTGTCGGCGTCGCTCAAAGCCGCCGGGTTCACGGTGGATTTGATTGACCTGCGCGCCCTGCGTGGTTGGGAACATTTCCGCGAAGTCTTCGAACAGCGCGACCCCGATGTGGTCGGGCTGACGATGATGAGTGTTGATTTCAACCCGGTGATGGAAGCCATCTCCATCATCAAGGAAGTCAAGCCCGAAGCCATCACCGTGGTGGGTGGTCCTCACCCCACGGCTGAGCCGGATGAAGTGCTGGCAAACCCGCTGGTGGACTACATTGTGCAGGCCGAAGGTGAAATCACCTTCACCAACCTGGTGCGCTCCATCCACAATGGCACGCGCCCGCAAACACGCCGCCTGATTGGTATTCACCCCGACCTTGACAAATTGCCTTTTGCCGACCGAGACCTCTTCCTGGAAGAGTGGCGCAAGTGGGGCTACGACCTGGATTCGCCCGAAGTTCCCTTTGTGGAAGAGTTGCCCGCTCCGTTCGTGACGATCATCGCCGGGCGCGGCTGCCGCTACAAATGCAACTTCTGCAAGCCCATGGAAGATTTCTTGTTCGGCAAAGGGACGCGCCGCCGCTCGGTGGATAACGTGATCGCCGAGTTGAAGATGTTGCGCGACAAGTACAATTTCGCCTCGTTCATGTTCCACGATGACTGCCTCACCGAAGACCGTGAATGGGTGATGGAGTTTTGCGAAAAGTATCGCGCCGAGGGCTTTACGCAACCTTTCTTCTGCCAATCGCGCGCCGATATCATCTACCACCACGAAGACATGGTGGCGCTGATGGCAAGCGTGGGCTTGAAGGGGTACTTCATCGGTTTTGAAAGCGGCAACAACCGCGTGCTCAACTTCATTCGCAAGGGGACGACGCGCGAAAAGAACCTGGCGGCGGCGAAGATTTGCCGCAAGTATGGCTTGACGATTTGGGCGAACTACATGCTGGGCTTGCCCACCGAAACCGAAGAAGAAGTGCTCGATACCATCAGCATGATTAAGGAGATTGACCCGGATTATTACAGCCCGTCTTTCTACACGCCGCATCCGGGGTCTGACCTCTTCAAGTATGGTGAAATTCACAACCTGCACCTGGTGATGGACCACGATTCGTATCGCCGCAACCCCACCGAAGCCAAAATCAAGGGGTTGGACCTGGAATTTTTGATGTGGGCGCGTGATGAAAGCCAGAAGCGCCTTTTCAAGAACCGTGTGCGCCGTGCAGTGCGCAAAGCGTGGAACAAGTACACCGACCCGCACAAATACGTGCGCAAGGCGCGCCGTGTGTACTCATCGTTGCGCGAACGCGTGCCATCGCGCCCTGAGTTGACACGCGCCTAAACATCATCACAAGGCAAGAGAGCGCCACCATCTGCATGGTGGCGCTTTTGCTTTTCCGGGGGATTACGCCGGTATGGGCGATACGAGCAACCCATCCGGGCGGCGGAGAATCAACCCGCGTGCCATGAGTGTGTCGAGCAGGGTGTCAAAAAAAGCGTCCGGGGTTGTGCCCAGTTGTTCGCTGTAGGCGGTGAACCATCGTACATTGAGCGAATGCCGGCGCAGGGTTTCGACGTCAACCGGCTGGTGCAAGAGCACTTGGTAGAGGAAGACGCGCCGCGCAAGGTGGCGCATGCGTTTTTCCGGATTGGTGATGAAACTCATCAGCCGCTGGCGTGTGCGTTTGAGGCTATCGGCGACTCGTTCGCGCCCCATAATGGGCACACCATGTCCGGGGATCATCACCTCAACGTCGAGCGCCATCAGTTTCTCGACGGATTCGACAGCCTGCGGTACACACCCAATCCCTTCCATCTCCGGCGCGAGTACGCCCAAATCGCCGTCATGAGCGGCGTCGGCGGAGATGAGCACCCGCAACGTGGGTTCGTAGAGGGCAATCATCTCAAAGGCGTGGCCTGGCACGTGCAGAACGCGGAAGGTGTACCGCCCAAGGTTCACGTCTTCGCCTTCATGCACGGGATGGATTGGGGGGAGCGGGGCTTCTTGCGGCCACACAGGCCCCAGCCAATCGCTTCGCCGTTGGGTGATGGCGTAGTGCAGCCAGCGATGACCGAGAAGGGTTGCGCCGCTTTGTTGACATAAGGTTGCTGCGCCGCCGATGTGGTCTTGGTGGGCGTGGGTGATGAGAATGCGGGTGAGCGTTTCGGCGGGCGTCTCGGCTTCGTTCAGCAGGTGCAAGGTTTGCGCAATGTCGCGGGCATGACCGGTGTCAATCAGCACAGTTTCAGGACCAGTGAGCAAAATGTGGTTGGCGTTGAACCATCCGCGCAGAATGACACGCAAATCATCGGCAATGGTGATGATGTTCATAGTGCATCCTTGCCTGGGTTGATTGAGGGCTGGTCTGTTTTGGGTGTGTTTAGTATGAAAGTGAAGCGGGGAATTGCAAAATGGCGCACGGGGGGCGTTGCCTTGGGCGGGCTAGACGCGAGGAAACAAAAGCCCTGACCGGTTGCAAGAAGGGTCAGGGCTGAAAAAGCGCGCTAGGCGTGTTCCACAGATACTATCTCCCCCCACACGCGCTCGCCTTCTTCGCGCACCAGGCGCGTGGGCGTGATGGTGTTGGGCGACGCTGTGCCAACCGGCGCATAGACGCGGATGTAGTTGTCGGTCAGGCCGGAGAGTGCGCCATCGGCTTCGCGTTGCTCCCAGAGCACGGGCAGCACACGCCCCATCATGCGTGCGCGGAAAGCCGCCGCTGACGCATCCGTCACGGCTTTCATCTCTTCGTAGCGCTGGCGTTTCACCGGGCCGGGGATTTGGTTCGGCATGGTAGCCGCGCGCGTCCCCGGACGGGGGCTGAATGGGAAGATGTGCGCCCCGGCAAACGCCATCTCGCGCACGAAAGCCAGGCTTTCGCGGTGTTCTTCTTCCGTTTCACCGGGGAAGCCGACGATGATGTCGGTTGTAATCGCCATTTCGGGCATCGCCGCGCGGGCGGCTTCAATTTTGGCGGCAAACGTTTCGGCGCGATACGCGCGACGCATGCGCCGCAACACCGTGTTGCTTCCACTTTGAAGGCTCATGTGCAGGTGGCGGCAAAGCCGTTCGCCAAAACGCACCCACAGGTCAAGCCATTCTGTTTTGAAGTTCCACGGTTCGAGCGAGGAAAGCCGAATACGCGGGATATCGGTCTCGGTCAGCAGGCGTTCGAGCAAATGCCCCAAGTCAGTGCCAAGGTCGTATCCGTATGCGCCGGCGTGCACACCGGTCAGTACGGCTTCCTGGCATCCTTTTTCGGCAAGCGTGCGCACCTCGGCGATAATCTCATCCGCCGGACGACTGCGGGCGTCGCCGCGGGCAATGGTGGTTAGGCAGAATGAGCAAGCGAGATTGCAACCGTCTTGAATTTTGACGAAGGCGCGCGTGTGGTCGAGCACCAGCGGGTAGAGGTGCAGGCGTCCGACCGGGCGGTAATCCATGCCCAGCGCTTCCCCGTCCATGCCAAACCGTTCCAGCGTCAGCGCCACCAGTTGCTCTTTCTCGGCGTTCGAGACGATGAGATCGGCGTAGCGAAAATCCTGTGGGCGGACTTCACTGTGGCATCCCGTTACAACGATTTTTTGCCCTGCGCGCATTGGTTTGGCGGCGCGCCGTGATTTGGCGCCGGCGGCAGTGGTGACCGTGCATGTGTTCACAATGCAAATATCGGCTTCTTCTGCATTTTCGGTAATTTCGTGCCCGGCCATGATGAAGCCTTGCGCCAATCGTTCGGCTTCAGCCTGGTTCAGACGGCAGCCAAGCACTTTGAAATGGATTTTCGCCATACTTCATACCCTGTCTGCTGGATTCGCCCGGTGACGGCAAATTGTAGCAGGGATTAGGAAGAGAACAAAGCCGCAGGCGATGAACCCACCTGCGGCTGGCAGAAGAACGTCGGAACGGGTCTGTTAGCGAATGGCGAGACGCCGCCAGGCAAAGGCGCCGACAAGCATCAGCAGTCCCGCCGTGGTGAGCAGGAGCGGCAGTGTGCTGGACGCGCCGCCGGTTTCGGGTAGGGTGGCGGGCGCCATGCTCACGGTGAAGGCCTTCATGACAATCATATCACCCACTTTGACGGGGGCGTCGGGGCCATCGGGGAATTCCCACGTACCCAATTCGCCGGCGTCGGTGTGGAGCATCGCCCAGAGTTTCTGGCCGTCGGTTGCGGGGGTAGTCAGCGTCACAGCCACGTTGGTGTTTTCACCGTCTTGCACCTGGGCAAAGCCCATGATGGGACCGGGCTTGCCGTCGGCATCCTCGTGAATGACGATCCAGCCTTGCCCGTTGGAAATAACCTTGTCCACCACAACGCTGTTGCCGTCAGTCGTCTGGTCGGAGACTTCAACGCCCACCAGTTCAACCATGAACGGCGCCATGACAATCGCATCGTCCACTTTGACGGGGGCGTCGGGGCCATCGGGGAATTCCCACGTACCCAATTCGCCGGCGTCGGTGTGGAGCATCGCCCAGAGTTTCTGGCCGTCGGTTGCGGGGGTGGTCAGCGTCACAGCCACGTTGGTGTTTTCGCCGTCTTGCACCTGGGCAAAGCCCATGATGGGACCGGGCTTGCCGTCGGCATCCTCGTGAATGACGATCCAGCCTTGCCCATCAGAGACAACACGGTCTACGACAACCGTTGTTCCATCGGTCACCTGGTCGGAGACTTCGACGGCGGGGGTGGTTTGTGCCAGTGCCGGCGTAAGTGCCAGCAAGCTGAACACAGCAACCAGTACAAGCAATGTCGTCAAGCGTTTCATATACTCCTCCTTCTGGTCATGTGAGGTTTTGGTTGTGGTTCGATGAGTATACGCCGCGGGACAAGCGATTGGATCACGCGCAGGTATTCAGACGGAAGAAAAACATGTTGCGGTGTGCGTGCTGAAAGAGTGGCGTCGTTCGCGGAGAAAACAAAAACGCACCGGTTCAGCCGGTGCGTTTCGTGTGCCCCCAAGGGGATTCGAACCCCTGTCTCCACCTTGAAAGGGTGGTGTCCTAGTCCTCTAGACGATGGGGGCTCGCCAGAAGACGGGGCACATTCTATTGAGATTTGTGTATTTGTCAAATTGCCAAATCTCTTTGCCGCGCCCCGTCTCTTTTCTTTGATGGGCGGGCAGCATTACTTGGATGACCGTTTTTTGCTGGTGGTGCGGCGTGTTTTGCGGCGTGAAGACGAACGGCGTTGTGTCGAAGCGGGGGCAAGCAGTGCCATGAAAGCGCTCTGGTAGCCCAATCCAGCGGCAAAGACCAGCGCCAATTGCACAAGTGTGGGTTGGCTGGCGTCCAGGCCGGCGCTTTGATAGACGACGGGAAACGCCAGCAGTGCGAGAATGCCGCCCACGATGACAGTTTGGCGCGAGAGCGTCCATTTTTCGCCCAGGCGCAAGCTGTCCAGATAGGATTGGGCAATAATGCCGGCGAGAAGCGCCAGGTAGAGCGCCAGTTGCCAAACCAACGGAAGCGGCTCGGTCAGGTCGGACGGCATGGGGATGTTGGCGCCAATGTTGGGCGGCAGGGCAAATTCGCGTTTGAGTGTGAAATAGTCAAGGATGAGACGCACAATCTCCATGGCGGTATCCTCTCGCAAGGTTTAGGGTTCGAGCGCAGTCAGTTCAGCGCGCAACAGATGGTCGGCATCGTTGAGGATGGGCGGACCATGTCCAAATACGGCGCGGTCGAATTTGAGTGTGGCGAGTTTGCGCAAGGTTTGGCGTTGCGCATCGGCATCGGCTAGCACGAAGGGGGGGCGGTACATGCGTCGGCGCGACGTGCGCACGACGTCGCCGCCGAAGAGCAGGCACCGCCGTTCGTCAAAGAAGCAGACGTGCCCGTCGGTGTGCCCAGGAGTGTGGATGACGTGCAAACAGCCCTCAGCGAGGACCTCACCATCAGCCAGGGTGCGGTCGGGTTCGACGGGGGGGGCGTGTACAAGCCGACTGCTCAGCGCGATACTCAGGCGGGTGGCAAGCCCACCTACCACACGGCGGCGAATGGGCGCGCGTCCGGCAACGGCTTCGGCATCGGCGGGGTGCACCCAAATGGGCGCGTGCAGGGTGTCGCGCAGGTGCGCCGCGCTTCCCACGTGGTCAAAATCGCCGTGGGTCAGCAGGATGGCGCGAAGGTCGCCACGTTCAACACCCAGAGAGCGCAGCGCCGCAAGCAGCGCTTTGGCGTCCCAGGGCGTGCCGGCGTCCACCAGCCAAAGCCCTTCATGCGTTTGCACGACATACACATTGACCATGGGGCGGCGTATCCACCAAACCCCTTCCAGGATTTCTTGCATCGCTTTCACCTCGGTTTATGCTTGCGTGCGGCCACGCCGCCAGAAGAAAATGGCCAGTGTGAAGGAAAGAAACGCCAGAATGCTCAGACAGCAGACGCCCCAAATGCACGTCAGCAGAAGGGGGGAGATGAGCCCCGTGGGCGGTTCCGGTTCGGATGAAGGCGCCGATTCTGGCGGCGGGTTGGGTGTTGACGTGGGCGAAGGTTCAGACTCGCCGGCGGGAGAAGTGGGCGGCTCAACGCCCAAATCTTCGCGTAGCCAGCGCTCGTACAGTGTCGCCTGGTCGTATCCGCAGGCGCGTTGCAGGGCTTCATCCATGGTCACATCGTTGTTCAACTCGGCGATAATGCGGCGCAAGCCATCTTTGCCGCAATCGCGGATGAGGAAGTCCACCATGCCCCAACTTTGAATGTACGCCAGGTTGACTTCGTGGCTGTCGGCGCCGAAATTGCCCTGCAAGCGGCTCAGGGACAGCAGTTCGCCGTTTTTGGCGGCGTTGCGCAGGCGACTTCGCTCTTCTTCGCCAAAGTCGCCCGGTTCGTTGTACATCGCCAATCCTTCGTTGAACCAGGCGGGTGGTGTTGCCAGTGCGTCTTTCAGCGCCTGGTGAAAAACGAGGTGCGAAATTTCATGGGGAATCACGCGCTGCATCCAGTCGTATTCGCCTGCGCCGATGATTTGCACGGTAATGCCCATGTCGGGGAAGGCTTGCCCCCCGATCCAGTCTTGCTGGGGAGGAAACGCCGAGCGAAAGTCGCTCCCGTTGGCGTAGGCGACAATGCGGATAGGGTGGTCCAGGGTGGCGCCGAGTTCCTGTTCCAGCGCGTCAATGGCTTGGCGCGCTGTTTCGTACATGGCGCGCCCCCACGCCTCATCGCCGTCGTACCACATGATGGTGACTTTCTCATCGCCCAGCCGCTTCCAGTCGAAACGGATATCCAGATACTCAACCCATTCGTGCTGGGTCGTGTAGGTGTTGCCCTCAGCGTCACGGAAGCGCCAGTAGTATTCGAGTTTGAGGTTGGGCGGCAGTACCTGGTTCTTGGTAAACCACTCGTACTCGGCTTCAATGTGGGCGCCCGGCTCGATGGTCACCGGAATGCTGTTCCAAAA
The DNA here is from genome assembly GCF_001306175.1 of Ardenticatena maritima. NCBI lineage: Bacteria > Bacillati > Chloroflexota > Ardenticatenia > Ardenticatenales > Ardenticatenaceae > Ardenticatena > Ardenticatena maritima. The sequence goes on along the minus strand of NZ_LGKN01000009.1, from coordinate 216,114 downwards.
TTCGCTGGCTTCGGGGCGAAAGTAGAGCCGCGCCTCGGTCAGCGTGGTGGGGGCGTCCACTTCCACGCGGAAGATGAGGGCGCGGGGAAAATCGTTCTCGGTTTCCAGCGTGGCTTGTAATTCGGTTTGGGCGCGCGTGGGCATGGCAACGGAGAGAAGCGTTGCCACGCCCAACAAGAGGATGAGCGCAATCTTTGAGAGACGCATGGCGTTTCGCCTCGCGGGTTGGTTGGCAAAGGTCAGTAATTGCCGGTGGCGGCTGATGAGACATCATCGCCGCGGGCTTCTTTGACGATACGCACGCCGGCGCTGGCGCCAATGCGTGTTGCGCCGGCTTCAATCATCTTGACGGCGTCCTCGAAGGTGCGCACGCCGCCGGAGGCTTTGACGCCGAGCGCAGTGCCCACCACGCGCCGCATGAGCGCCACATCGTGGACGGTGGCGCCGCCTTTGGAAAAGCCCGTGGAGGTTTTGACAAAGTCCGCGCCGACGAGTTTGGCGATGGTGCACGCCTGCACTTTCTCCTCATCTGTCAAAAGAGCGGTTTCGATGATGACTTTGACCAGTGCATTGTGGGCATGCCCCGCGCTGACAACAGCGGCAATGTCGCGCGCAACGGCTTCAAGGTCGTTGCTTTTCAGCGCCCCGATGTTGAGCACCATGTCCAACTCGCTCGCCCCATGTTCGCATGCCAGTTCGGCTTCGGCGGCTTTGGTTTCAGGACAATTCGCCCCCAGCGGAAAGCCGATGACTGTGCAGACCTTCACCGGTGTATCGGCAAGGCGTTCGGCGCAATACGCTACCCAAAACGGGTTCACACAGACGGAGGCGAAGGTGTATTGGCGGGCTTCCTCACAGAGCGCGTCAATCTCGGCGCGCGTGGCGTCGGGTTTGAGCAGGGTGTGGTCAATGTAGGCGGCGATGGTCTCGTGTAAGGTGTCAAGGTCGGGTTCGATGTGCGTGTAGTGTGGTGTGCCGGGAAGAGAAATGCCGATGTTGTCGGCGGCAAGGAGAAGGCGTTGGGTTGTGTGTTCGATGAGTGTTTGCATCTCGTGTTCGTTCATCATGACATCCTTTTGAGGTATTGTTGGCTCGATGTGGAGTGTGTGTGATGATACCATGCCCACAAGGGGGCGGCAAGCATGTTTGGCAACCGATTTTCTAGACCGTACTTGCTTCAAAAGAAACTCGCGAGTATGCTAGCGCCTTGAAGCGCGTGGTTGCGCTATCATTCAATAACCTCAAGGAGGAGGTTTGTGTGAGTTCAAAACAACGTAATCCATGGCATGTTGCTCAAGAGCAGTTTGACAAAGCCTTGCACCATCTTGATGTGCCGGCGAGCATCGCCGAGTTTCTTCGCTACCCCAAACGTGAGTTGACGGTCAACTTCCCTGTGCGCATGGACGATGGCTCTGTGCGCATCATCACCGGCTACCGTGTGCACCACAACACAGTGCGCGGTCCCACGAAGGGGGGCATTCGCTACCACCAGGATGTGACGCTGGATGAAGTGCGCGCGCTGGCCATGTGGATGACCTGGAAATGCGCCGTGGTCAACATTCCCTACGGCGGCGCAAAAGGCGGCATTGTGGTGGACCCCTACCAGTTGTCCCAGCGCGAACTGGAAAACCTGACGCGCCGCTACACCACCGAAATCACCATGCTGATTGGTCCCGATTCGGACATTCCCGCGCCCGACGTGGGGACGAACGCGCAGGTCATGGCGTGGCTCATGGACACCTACTCCATTCTGCACGGGCATTCGGTGCCTGCTGTCGTCACGGGGAAGCCGCTTTCGATCGGCGGCTCACTGGGGCGTAACCAGGCAACGGGCGTGGGCGTCATGTACGTCACGCGCGAGGCGATGCGCCGTGTGGGCATTCCCATTGAAGGGGCGCGGGTGGTCGTGCAGGGGTTCGGGAACGTCGGCTCGAATGCGGCGCTCGCCATGCACGAACAGGGCGCGAAAGTGATTGCCGTGAGTGACGTGCACGGCGGTATCTACAATCCAAACGGGCTCGATATTCCCGCGCTGATTCGGCATGTGCTGGAAACGCGCAACGTGACGACGTGGCCCGACGGCGACGTCATCACCAACGAGGAGTTGCTGACGCTGGAATGTGAAGTGCTCATTCCGGCGGCGCTCGAAAACCAGATTACCTCGGAAAACGCGCACGAGATCAAGGCGAAGATTGTGGCCGAAGGCGCCAACGGGCCGACGACGCCGCGCGCCGACGAAATTCTGCGCGAACGGGGTATCCTGGTTGTGCCCGACATTCTGTGCAACGCCGGTGGGGTGACGGTCTCGTACTTTGAATGGGTGCAAGGGTTGCAGTCGTTCTTCTGGGACGAAGAAGAAGTCTTGAAGCGGCTGGAACGCATTATGGTGCGCGCCTTTGATGACGTGTGGAACATGGCGGAAGCCAAGGGCGTGGATTTGCGCATTGCGGCAACCGTGCTTGCCATCAATCGTGTGGCGGAAGCCACTGTTATGCGAGGGATTTACCCGTAAACGAGGCAGACCACACAACACAACGGGGGGCACATGCCCCCCGTTTTCATCAAGAGGAGGTGGTGGAATGTTGAAGATGAAACTCTATCATGACATTTTCGACCGCGAGTTGCCGCCTTTGGAGGAAGTGGAGCATTTGGTGCAGGAAGCCCCCTCGGCGGAGCACTGGCATATGCTGGGCATGGTGCAATTTCAGAAGTTGATTTTTCACCAGGCGGAGGTTTCCTTCACCGAGGCGTTGGCGTTGGAGGCGACCGCTGAGCGCCATTTTCACCGTGGTGTGACACGCGTCATCATGGGCAAATTTGGCGATGCGCTGGACGACTTCGAGGCGGTTTTGCGGTTCGAGCCGGAGCATTTTGGCGCGCATTACAACCGTGGGCGTCTGCTCGCACGCTTGCGGCGGTATGATGAGGCGCTGGAAGCGCTGGAAACCGCGCAACGGCTGAATCGCGCCCAGGCGAACCGCTTGCAGGTTGGGCGTGCCATGCGCACCATTCGCCGCTTGCGCGACGGCGATACGCGCGAATCGTTCTTTGACCGGTTGCGCGGCTTGTTGGGCACGTGAAGCCGCCGTGCCGTTCAGGCTGGGGGGCGGCGGCGCACAAGCCAGGCGACCAGGCGGTCGCGGGCTTCACGCCAGGTGGCGGAAGCGTGCGCTTCGTCTTCTTCGGTGTAGCGGTGCGGCGCGAACCGGGCTTTGTTCAGGAAGATGCTGAGGCGTGTCAGCGGTTCGCGCACTGTGGGAATGCGTTCGCCAATGGCGTGCACATATTCGCGTGGTGTTTGCCACGCATGGGGGCGTAGCCGCAGGAAGCGCCCGATGAGCACCAGTTGGTCGTAGGCTTGTTCGACGACGGGGAGTCTTTGCCAGCGGCGCGCAAGCGCCCAATAGCCCGCCAGCAGAACGAGCGCCAGCCCCCCGGCTGTGGCGATGGGAACCGCGAGCGTGCGCAAGTCGGGCGGGCGGCGCAAGGTGGCGAAGGGGTCGCTTCCGCCTTGTTCATCGGCAATCTGGCCTTCGATGTCGCGCAGGCGATCGAGTTGGTTCTCCCGCTCGGTGGGAGATTGCGCTTCCCCGTTTTGCCCCAGGGTTGTGTTGGGTTCGTTCATCTCCGGTGGGCGCGGCGGGCGGTTGAGTACCGGTTCAGCCGCTGTGGGTTCAAACTCAATCCACCCGAAGCCGGGGAAATAGACTTCCACCCAGGTATGGGCGTTCAGCCCGCGCACCTCGTACACGTGTGCGTCGGGATTGATGAGCCGACCTTGCGAATACCCCTGTGCAATCCGCGCTGGAATGCCGAGCGACCGCAACATGACCGCCATTGCCGAGGCGTAGTAGTCGCAATAGCCAGCGCGAATGTCAAACAGGAAGTAGTACACGCCGTCTTCACCCGGCGGCGGTGGTGGAATGGTCTCGTCGTAGGGGATGGTGCGCAGGTAGCGCTCGATGGCTTTGGCTTTGTCGTAGGGCGTATCAAGCCCCTCAGTCAATTCGCGTGCCAGTTGCGCCACTTCGGGCGGAACGGTGGGCGGCAAGCGCGTGTAGTGTTCGGCAATCTCCGGAGGGTAGTCGGTACCCGCCTGGCGCAAACTTTGTTCGTCGGGGTCGGGGATGGCGGCAACGGCGGTGTAGGTGTCGCCCGTCACCAGCGGCGATTTGGCGAAGAGTTGCGCCAGACCGGTGGGGGGGACTTCTTCGATGCTTTGGGCTTCCAATGCGGCGGGACCCGCCACGACGGCGCGCGCGGGGAGTGAAACTTGCACGGGTTGCTGCGGCAAGAAGAGCAAGCGCCCCGCCGGGCGAATCAGTTCCACGGCGATATCGGTGGCGATGCGCCCCTGTGCGTCGGCGATGAGGGGGATGCGTGGGTGTTCACCCGGCAAATCAATCGTGCGCGGTGTCGAGGCTTCCCACCCCAGCCCGGTGTAGGTGTCGTACACGGTGGCGCGCCAGTAGCGCCCACGTTCGGCTTGCACGTACATGATGAGGTCGTCTGAGCGGTTGAGTGGTCCGCGGAATGCCATTTCTTGCCCAAACCAGCCCCCGCTGCGGCTATTCCCGCGGTAGTTGAGCGTGGCGAACATGCGGTTCCATGTTTCTTGCGCCGCCAGCCAGGGGCGCGTCAGCCGTGCCAGCACCGGATTCAGCGTTTCGCTTTCCACGGCGGTGGGCCCTAACCATGCCAGTGCCAGCATGACGACGGCGAAGACCGTGCCATCGCGCAGAAAATCAAAGAGCACGTCTTTGCTATACTGGATACCGCGCTGTTGCCATTCGGTTTCGCGTTCCAGCAGGTGATGCCGCACGAAGAAGAGATAGCCCAACAAGAGGAAGACAATCAGGTAGAGCGTCAGGTCTTCGGGACCGTAGTAGGTGTTGATGAGTACCACCGTGCCGAGCGGAAGCAGGACGCCCCACGGGCTTCGATTGTGGAAGAACGACCAGCACGCAAAAAACGTCACCAGCCAGAGGATCGCCATCAGCGTCATGACAAAAATGGCGGTATCCGTCCCCGGTCGCCCGCTGGCAAGCACGGTTTCCGCCCAGCCTTGCACCCGCTCCCAAATCAGCAAGGTTTTTTCAGTGGCGGTCAACGCCTCGTCGGGAACGAAGCGAAACGCCAGGCTCGTGATAACACCCACCCCGGCAACAAGCGCAAGCAAGAACGCCAGCACACCGGGCAAGCGGCTTTTCGCCAGCAGGATTCCCACCACAAACGCCGCCAACACCGTGGGGGTCAGCAAATCGAGGTTGGGGCTCCAGCGGGCGGCTTGCAAGGCGCGTGCCGTCAAAAGCACCATCGCGCCCAACAGCCCGATGCTCAGCCAACCTTCGCGTGGGTGGTAGCGTGTCCGCATGTGCGCCCTCTCGTCTTCTCCGTGGGTGGTGGTTCAATTGTAGTGGGGCGTGCTCAAAGCCCAAAACGCGCTGGAAGAAGGGGCATGCCGTGCAATGTGTGATGAACGTCATACCAAAATTGTGCCTGTTCCGCAAAAAAACAGAGTTGACACACGTTGCAGAACAGGTTGGCGTGTGCTAGAATACACGCCAGCCAGTACGACTTCCGCCGTTCGATGTTTTGCGATTGACGAATGCCAACGATGGCATTCCTGAGAAACTTCATAGCGGATAGGAGGAAGGCATGAAGAAGTACGCTCCAGAACGCCTGCGCAACGTTGCGTTTGTGTCGCACGTTGGCGCAGGCAAATCCACGACGGCTGAGGCGATGCTCTTCCTGACGGGAGCGCTGACCCGTATGGGGCGCACCGAAGAAGGCAACACCGTCTCCGATTTTGACCCCGAAGAACGTGCCCGCCAGATTTCCATCAACACCTCTGTCATTCCTGTCGAATACCGTGACCACAAGTTGAATGTGCTCGATACACCGGGTTTCCTCGATTTCGCGGGAGACGCCATCAGCGCCTTGCGTGTGGCGGATGCCGCTGTGGTGGTGGTGGATGCGTCCTCGGGGCCGGAAGTGGGCACCGAGTTGATGTGGCAATACTGCAACGATCGCTCGTTGCCGCGGTTGGTCTATGTGAACAAGATGGACCGCGATACGGCGCGTTGGGAGCGTACCCTTCAACAATTGCGCGATACATTTGATGCGCGCTTCATCCCCATTCAAATTCCGATTGGGCAAGGGGCTTCCTTTGAAGGTGTGGTAGATTTGACGACGGGCAAAGCCTACTACGGCAAAGGGGATGTGCGCGACATTCCCGCCGAGTTGCAAAGCGCCGTTGAAGAAGCCCAATTCAACCTGATGGAAGCCGCCGCCGAGGCCGACGATGAATTGATTATGAAGTATCTCGACGGCGAAGAATTGACGCCTGATGAGATTGCACGCGGTTTGAAGGCGGGTGTGCAAAACGGTTCGATTGTGCCGGTGCTGTTTGGCGCGAGTGTGGAAGCCTTGGGCGTCGAACGCCTGATGGAAGCCATCGTCAACTTGTTGCCCTCGCCCGTGGAAGCGCCGCCCGAAAAAGCGGTCAACAAAGAAACGGGCGAAGAGGTCTTGCTCAGCGCCGACCCCAATGGGCCGCTGGCGGTCTTCATCTTCAAGACGCTTTCCGACCCCTACGTCGGCAAAATTTCGTTCTTCCGTGTCTTGAGCGGCACGCTCAAACCCGATATGCGCCTGTACAACCCGCGCACCAACACGGAAGAACGCATTGGGCACATTTACGTCCAGCGTGGGAAGGAGCAAATCGAAGTCAAAGAGTTGCCGGCTGGTGATATCGGTTCGGTTGCCAAGTTGGGCGAAACGCTGACGGGCGATGTGCTGTGCGACCGCTCGACGCCGCTGGAAGTGGAACCCATCAAGTTCCCGCGTCCCGTGTACTTTGTGGCTGTCTATCCCAAGTCGCAGGCGGACGTGGACAAACTCAACCAGGCGCTCACCCGCCTCACCGAAGAAGACCCCACGTTGCGTTGGGAACGCCGCACCGACACCAAGCAGACGGTGATGGGCGGTTTGGGCGACGTGCATTTGGATGTGGCGCGGGCGCGTTTGGAACAGAAGTTTGGGGTGCATGTGGAAATGGGCGCGCCCAAAGTGCCCTACAAGGAAACGATTACCGCCACGGCGACGGCGCAGTACCGCCACAAGAAGCAAACAGGCGGCGCCGGCCAGTTCGCCGAAGTGCATATGCGTGTGGAGCCGCTCCCGCGCGGTCAGGAATTTGAGTTTGCGAGTGAGATTTTTGGCGGTGCCATTTCCAGCGTCTTCCTGCCCTCGATTGAAAAGGGGATTCGCTCCGTCATGGAACAGGGGGTGCTGGCGGGCTACCCCATCGTGGACGTGAAAGCCGTTGTCTATGACGGGAAGGAGCACCCCGTGGACTCGAAGGATATCGCCTTCCAGATTGCGGGGCGCGAATGCTTCAAACTGGCGTTCAAAAACGCCAAGCCCGCGTTGCTGGAACCCATCTACAACGTGACGATTATCGTGCCCGACCAATACACGGGCGATGTGATGAGCGACCTCAACACGCGCCGCGCCCGCATTATGGGCATGGAGCAGGAACGTGGGAAGACCATCATCAAGGCGCAGGTGCCGCTGGCTGAAATGATGCGCTACGCGATTGACCTGCGTTCGATGACGCAAGGGCGCGGTTTCTACACCATGGAACCCGACCACTATGAAATCGTGCCTGATTACGTGGCGCAACAAGTGATTGCCGAGGCGCAGAAAGAAGCCGCTGAGGCGTCGCACTAGGAGCGCATGCAGAAGCAAAACGGGGCGACCGCGCGGTCGCCCCGTTTTTGTGTGCGCAGAAGCGGCTTTATTTGGCGTAGTCCACAGCGCGCGTTTCGCGAATCACAGTCACTTTGATTTGCCCAGGGTATTCCATGCTTTCCTCGATATTGCGGGCAATCTCTTTGCTCAGGCGGATAGCGGTCAAGTCGTCCACGTCGTCGGGGCGCACAATGACGCGAATTTCGCGCCCCGCCTGAATGGCATAGGCTTCTTGCACACCGTCGAAACTCTTGGCAACGTCTTCCAGCGCTTTGATGCGCTTGATGTACTGTTCCAGCGATTCGCGGCGTGCGCCCATGCGCGCCCCGCTGATCGCGTCCGCCACTTCGACGATGACCGCTTCGATGGTTTCTTGCTCCACTTCGTGGTGGTGGCTGGCGATTGCGTTGACCACCACCGGGTGGACACCGCACCGCTTGGCGATTTCAGCGCCGATAAGGGCGTGCGGCCCTTCGACTTCGTGCGTGACGGCTTTCCCGATGTCGTGCAAGAGCGCGCCTTTCTTCGCCCATTCCACATTGGCGCCCAGTTCGTGCGCCAGCAGGGTGGCGAGGCGGGCGGCTTCGATGGCGTGCGCCCACTGGTTTTGCCCGTAACTGGTGCGGAATTTGAGTTGCCCCAACAGGCGAATCAACTCGGGGTGCAAGCCACTGACGCCGACCTCGTAGGCGGCTTGCTCGCCCGCTTCGCGGATGATTTGTTCCACTTCGGCGCGGGCTTCCGCCACCACCTTTTCGATACGGGCGGGGTGAATACGCCCGTCGGCAATCAGGCGTTCCAGCGCAATGCGTGCGACTTCGCGGCGCACGGGGTCGAAACTGCTGATGGTGATGGCTTCGGGTGTATCGTCCACCACCAGGTCAACCCCCGTGGCGTTTTCGATGGCGCGGATATTGCGCCCACCACGCCCGATGATGCGCCCTTTCATGCTGTCGTCGGGGAGCGCCACGGTGGAGACAACCACGTCGTTGGTGACGTCGGTGGCCATGCGCTGAATCGCCGTCACGATGATGGCGCGCGCCTTCTTTTCGGCGATTTCGCGCGCTTCGGCTTCGCGTTCGCGCAGAATGCGCGCCATATCCTGCCGCGCTTCTTCTTCAACTTGTTGCAACAAGAGTTGGCGTGCTTCCTCGCGTGAAAGTTCGGCGACACGTTCGAGCGCGGCTTGTTGTTCCGCCACCAGGGCTTCGATTTCTTCTTCGCGCTTTTCGAGGGCTTGTTCGCGGCGGTCGAGGTTGCGGGCGCGGTTTTCCAACTGCTCTTGCCGGCGGTCGAGTTTTTCGCGCCGCTGTTGGAGTTCCTGTTCCAGGCGTTGCAGTTCGCGCCGCTGTTGCTTGAATTCGCGTTCGGCTTCATCGCGCAGGCGCACGATTTCTTCTTTGGCTTGCAGGCGCAGTTCCTGGGCTTCGGCTTTGGCTTCCTGCACCATGGCGCGGGCTTGCTGTTCCGCTTCCGTGAGCATGGATTGGACTTGTTTTTCGGTTTCCCTGAGGGCGCGTTCTTGCCCGCCACGGTAGCCCAGCCATGCGCCTACAACGGCGCCGACAAGCGCGGCGAGTAGGGCGGCTCCAATGAGTATGACGCCTTCCATAAAGTTTACTCCTCCGTGTTCCAGTGTTCGTTGTCAAAGTCGGGGCGCACGTTGTCTTGCGTGCGCAATTGCCAGTAATGGTTGACGGCGTGGCGTGCCGCCTCCCACGAGAAGCCACGCCGCGCCAGATACGACCCCAGTTTGCGCGCGAACGTGGCGTAGTCGTCAATCGTTTGCAAGCGTATCACGTAGCGCTCAGCGGCTTCAATAGCCAGTGTTCGCTCATCCAGACTGGCGTCGTCGAGCGCTGCTTCGATGGTTTCCTGCGCGACGCCCTTGCGCCGCAGTTCGCTGATGAGCGCCTGTCGCCCACGGGGGCGATGGCGGGTGCGATTTTCAATCCATTCGCGGGCAAACGCCGCGTCGTCGAGCAAGTTCAGAGCGTGCAAGCGTTGCACAACCTCTTCGACAACTTCATCGGTATAGCCATGCTTGCGCAGATACTCGCGAATTTCGCGCTCCGTGCGGGCGCGGCGTCCCAACAGCCGCAACACACGGTCGAATGCCTTGTGATACGTATCGCGCGCTTTGAGCGTGCGAATCTCATCGTCAGACAATTCCTGCCCAACACGCAGGCGCGCCGCTTCCAGGATGGCAAGCCCAAAGGCAAATTCACCATCCAGATAGACATTCACGCGCTCTTTGTTGCGCTTTTGGCGTTCGAGCCGTGTGATTTTGGGCATAAGCCTTCCTGAAAACGACAAAAGCCGTGACTATCCAGCCACGGCCGATGAACGTGGGGCGATATTTTGGGTTATAGACAACGGAAAGCGCTTAGTCGGTTGATGCGCCTGGCGGCAATGGCAATCCCGCTGCTTCGCGGATACGGCGGTCGAGTTCGTCCAGAATGTCGGGATGCTCGCGCAAGAATTGTTTGGCGTTTTCGCGCCCTTGTCCCAGGCGAATATCGCCGTAACTGTAATACGCGCCCCGCTTGGTGACAATCTCCATTTCGGTCGCAACGTCAAGCACATCTCCCGCGCGGCTGATGCCCTCGTTGTACATGATGTCGAATTGGGCTTCGCGGAAGGGGGGCGCCACTTTGTTTTTCTTCACCTTGACGAGCACGCGGTTGCCAATGATATCGCCGCCTTGCTTAATCACCTCTTTGCGGCGAATATCCATGCGCACCGAAGCGTAGAATTTGAGCGCATTGCCACCCGTGGTTGTTTCCGGGTTGCCGAAGAGCACACCGATTTTCATGCGAATCTGGTTGGTGAAGATGACCGCCGTGTTGGACTTCTTGATAGCGCCGGCCAGTTTGCGCAGTGCCTGGCTCATCAGGCGGGCTTGCAAGCCCATGTGGCTGTCGCCCATATCGCCTTCGATTTCAGCGCGTGGCACCAACGCCGCCACCGAGTCAATGACAACGACATCCACAGCCCCACTGCGCACCAGCGCCTCGGTAATTTCAAGCGCTTGTTCGCCTGTGTCGGGCTGGGAGATGTAGAGGTTTTCGACATCCACGCCACATTTGGCGGCGTAGGTGGGGTCGAAAGCGTGCTCCACGTCAATGAAGGCGGCGACACCGCCCATCTTTTGCGCTTCGGCGATGATGTGCTGGCAAAGCGTCGTCTTCCCACTCGATTCGGGACCGTAAATTTCGGTGATGCGCCCCCGTGGAATGCCGCCAATCCCCAAGGCAAGGTCCAGCGCAATCGAGCCGGTGGGGATGGCTTCCACTTGCAGGTCGGGCGCTTCCCCCAATTTCATGATGGCGCCGTCACCGAAGCGCTTTTTCAATTGTTCCAGTGTGCTTTCGAGCGCTTTTCGCTTTCCGTTGTCCACAATCCATACCCCGTTTGGTTCATCGGGTTGTGGCTGTTCTGGCATTATACTGTTTTCGGGAGCGTCTGACAAAAGGTTCCCCTAACTTGTGTTGAATGGGCAACATTTGGGCGTCTTTGATGTTTGAAGACTGCACTCCGTGGTACAATCCTGTTTGATCAAGCGGAAGCGAGGTGAAAACAATGAAGGTACAGGCTGTGATTTTCGATTTGGATGGCGTATTGACCGATACCGCCGAGGGGCATTATCTCTCTTGGCAACGGGTGTGCGACGAAGAGGGTATCCCCTTCACACGGCAGATGAATGAACAGTTGCGCGGGCGGCGTCGTGCGGATTCTTTGCGGCTGATTTTGGGCGAGCGACAGGTGGATGAGGCGACGTTCAATGCCATCCTGGCACGCAAAAACGCTTACTACCTTGAATATCTCGAAACGTTGACGCCTGAGGCGCTGTTGCCTGGCATTCCCCAGTTGTTGGATGCTTTGGACGCCGCGGGAATTCCCTATGCGGTGGGAAGCGCCAGCCGCAACGCGCGGCGTGTGCTGGCGCAGTTAGGAGTGTTGGAGCGGTTTGCGTTTGTGGGCGATGGCAACACGGTGGCGCGCGCCAAACCCGCCCCCGACCTGTTCCTGGCGATTGCCCAGGCGCTTGATGTGTCGCCTGCGGCTTCTGTGGTGGTGGAAGACGCACAGGCGGGCGTAGAAGCCGCATTGCGTGGCGGGTTTGGCGTGGTGGGGGTGGGACCCGCCGAGCGGGTGGGGGCGGCGCATGTGGTAGTGCCGGATACGGCGGCGCTCTCGCTCGATTGTTTGCAGGAAGCGTTGAAGCGGCGTCAATTTGCCTAAATAGTTCGCCATGCTAACATTGCCGGCTGTAAGCCGACCGGAAGATGAGGAGAACGGATGACGACCGCGACGCTTTCACACGCTTCTGAATTCAATATTCCAACGCCCTATGAGACCGACAAACGGTCGCCCGCGCGTTGGCTTTTTTCACATGCTCGCCGCCACTGGGTGTTTATTTTGATGGCGATGATTGGCGCATTTGGGAACGCCGCCCTGGCGGCGGCGGTTCCCGTGCTGGTGGGGCGTGCCTTCAATGGGATTTTGAGCGGTGCTGAACCCAAAGCGTTGCTCTTGCAGACGGGCGTCTTGCTGGTCAGCACGCAGGGCATTCGCGCTATCTTGCAGTTGGGGCGCAATTTTGGCGCTGAGTTGATTGGGCAGCGGTTGGAGCGCGATATTCGCAACGAGTTGTATGTGAGCCTGCTGGGCAAGAGCATGACGTTCCACAACTTGCAGCCCGTGGGCGACACGATGGCGCGCGCCACCAACGACGTGCGCGAAATCAACCTCATGTTCAACCCGGGCTTCAATCTCATTCTCGGTTCCGCGAACTTCCTGTTTATGCCTGTGCTGGTTGCGCCACGGTATCATCCCAGCCTCGTGTTGGTCCCGCTGGGCTTTATCGTCGCCTACTTCATCGCCGTGGTGCGCTACCTGCGCCAGTTGCAACCCGTCACCACAGAGGTGCGCGAGGCGTTTGGGGCGCTCAACGCGCGGCTGGCGGAAGCGCTCGATGGGATTGAGACGGTGAAGGGGACCGCACAGGAAGAAGCCGAATTGTCGCGGCTGGAAGCGCTGGCGCGCCGGTTTCGCGATGCCTACGTGCGCCAGGGGGAGATTGAAGCGCGGTTTACGCCTTTGCTGCTGTTGGGGTTGGCGCAAGGGCTGGGCTTTTTTCACGCGGTCTGGCTCTACCGTGCGGGGGCGCTGGCGATTGGCGATATTGTGACGTATGTCGGGTTGCTCAACCTGTTCGGCTTCCCCACCTTCGTTTCGCTCTTCGCCTATTCGCAAGCCTCGACGGGCTATTCGGCGGCGCGCCGCATTTTGGAACTCATCACGCGCGAAACCAATCTGGACGAAAACGTGGATGGCTACGCCGGCAAGATGCGCGGCGAGATTGAGTTTCGGCATGTCTGGTTTCAGTATGACGAACACCAGGCGCCGGTTTTGCGCGATATTACCTTCCATGTCCAGCCTGGGCAGACGGTAGCGATTGTGGGGCAAACGGGGGCGGGAAAAACGACGCTGGTCAAACTCATCAACCGCATTTACGACGCGACGCAGGGCGATGTGCTGGTGGATGGTATCAACGTGCGCGATTGGAATCTGGAAGCCCTGCGCAGCCAGATTTCGATGATTGAGCAGGATATCTTCCTCTTCTCGCGCACCATTCGCGAAAACATTGCCTTTGGCAAGCCCGACGCGACGATGGAAGAAATCATCGCCGCGGCCAAAGCCGCGCAGGCACATGAGTTTATCATGCAGTTCAAGGATGGCTACGACACGGTGATTGGCGAGCGCGGTGTGACGTTGTCGGGGGGACAACGGCAACGTTTGGCATTGGCGCGCGCCTTTTTGACCAATCCCGCCATTCTCATTCTGGACGATTCGACCAGCGCGATTGACAGCGCCACCGAGGACAAAATTCAGCGCGCCATTTACGCGGCGTCGCAAGGGCGTACCACGATTCTCATCACGCACCGCCTTTCGCAAATTCGATGGGCGGATTTGATTGTCGTCTTGCGTAAAGGGGAAATCAGCGCCATCGGCACGCACGAAGAACTCTTGCGGACGTCGGAAGCGTATCGGCGCATTTTTGCGCGTGACGAATAACGCCTGTTTGCAAAACATTCTGCATAGTCGAGGGATGTATGGGATTTTTTGCCAGCCTGGATATTGAATCATACGACCGACAATATAGCGACCGCGAATTGATTGCAGGCATTCGCCGCTATCTGGCCCCGCATGTGCGCAAAGTGGTGACGGTGGCGGTCTTGGTTGCCTTCTTGTCGCTTGTCAGCGCGGCGGTGCCCGTGCTGATTTCGCGTGGTATTCGCGTGCTGGAAGGGGGCGATACTTCGGCGATTGTTCTGGTGCTGGGCATGGCGGTGACGGTGGCGGGTTTCCTGAATTGGGGCGTCAACTGGGCGCGCCGCCGCCTGGTGACACAAGTGGTGGGCGATGCGGTGTTGCAACTACGCACCGACGCCATGCGCGCCGTCCTCAACCACGACCTTTCGTTCTACGATCGGTATTCAACGGGGCGCGTCGTGTCGCGCATTACCTCCGACAGCAAAGACTTTGGCGAAGTGGCGGTGCTCATCACGGATGTGTTGGCGCAGGTCTTGCAGGCGCTCATCCTGGGTTCGATTCTCGTCTTCATCAACTGGCGGTTGGCGCTGGTTTTATTCGGTTTTATGCCTGTGCTCTTTCTCGTTTCCACGGGGTTGCGCGGGCTGGCGCGGCGGGTCACACGTTCCGGGATGCGCGCCATCGCCAACGTCAACGCAACAATCAAGGAAACGATTAGCGGCATTGCCGTCGCGAAGAATTTTCGCCAGGAACGCGCCATTTACGAGGAGTTTCAACGCGCCAACCAGCAGTCGTACCGCGTCAATGTGAAGCGCGGTTTTGTGCTGGCGTCGGTTTTTCCCGTGATGAATGCGTTGGGGGGTGTTGGAACGGCGTTGCTGGTGTACACCGGGGGGATGTCTGTTGCGGCGGGTGTCATTACGGCGGGAGCGTGGTATCTGTTCATCACAAGCCTTGATTATTTCTGGTTTCCGGTGATGAACATTTCGGCGTTTGCGGCGCAGGTGCAAGCGGGGTTGTCCGCCGCCGAACGCATTTTCTCGCTCATCGAAGCCGAGCCGGCCGTCATTCAGACCGACAACCGCCCCGTCCCGCCGCTCAAAGGCGACATTCGCCTGGAAGATGTTACCTTCCGCTATTCCGAAAAAGAGACGGTGCTGGAACACTTCAATTTGCATATCCGCCCTGGGGAAACGGTGGCGCTTGTTGGGCATACCGGCGCGGGCAAATCTTCGATTGCGAAACTGGTGGCGCGTTTTTATGAATTCCAGGGGGGGCGTATCCTCATTGACGGCATGGATATTCGCACCCTTGATTTGCACGCGTACCGTCGCCAATTGGGGATTGTCTCGCAAGTGCCTTTTCTGTTTAGTGGAACAGTGGCTGACAATATCCGGTACGCGCGCCCCGAAGCCACAGATGACGAAATTCTGGAAATGGCGCACCGCATTGGGAACGGGGAATGGTTGGAAACCTTGCCGAACGGCTTGCAGACCGAAGTTGGGGAACGGGGAAGCCGTCTCTCGATGGGGCAGCGCCAGTTGGTTGCGCTCATGCGTGTGCTCATTCAGCGCCCCGCCATTTTCATTTTGGATGAAGCCACTGCGAGCGTGGACCCCTTCACGGAGTGGCAGATTCAGCAGGCGTTGGACCTTGTGTTGGCGCGTACAACGGCTATCGTTATTGCCCATCGTCTCTCAACGATCAAAGCCGCTGACCGCATTATCGTTTTGCAGAAAGGGCGGATTATCGAAGAAGGGACCCATGAGGCGCTTCTGGCACAAGGTGGGCATTATGCTGAGTTGTACAACACCTACTTCCGTCATCAGAGTCTCGAATATGTGGAAGAAGCCCGTGAGCGCTTTGAGCAAGCAGAAGATGGATAAAATGCCTAGATGAAAATGCGGGCTTTCCAACAAAAGTCTAGTTTTTGGAAAAAAAGTCCCCCAAAAGCCTTGACTTTTATGTGGTAATAGTGTATTCTAAGCAATGTCCTTATCCAGTAAACCCCTTTTGTCCCTGAAGGAGGAGCATATGTCGCACAATGAAAGAATGAGCCAGCAGGAACGCCGCCCCTACGAGCCCCCGCAAATTATCGAGGAATTGGAACTGACGACGCGCGCTGGTTCACCTATCAGCAAACCCGATGATGAATTGGACTTGTTTGGCTTGGGTGAATAACCGCGCCTCTTACAGTTTTCCATCTCAATGCTTCAGGAAACCCCTGAAGCATTTCTTTTTCCCCGCCGGGTACCCTGCTAAGGTCGTTGGCATGTTGGCATAATCGAAAGTGAGGCCTTTATGCGTACTCGTTTTTGGCTTTTTTTCTGCACGCTTGGGTTCCTGGGATTGATGCTCTTTGCACCCTTGTTTTTGCCTGTGACGGAGGCGTTTCAGCGCCCCCCGCAGACGCTTGTTGTTGACGTCCAGACGCCTGACGCAACGCGCTTGATTGTTCGTCTGGAAGTGCCGGAGCCGCAATTGACGCTGCAGCAGGAAGGGGCGTCAACGTTCACGCAGGTCATGCTGGATGGGGCGGACATCAAGCATGAGCCGGGGATGCCGGCTTTGCCACGCCTCGCTTACCTCGTCGGGTTGCCGCCGGAAGGAAGCGCGCGTGTGATTCTGCGGGCGGCTGATGTGGAAACCATTGCCCTGGACGCTCCGCCATTGCCCTCACTCGAACCGGCGCGCCAGGAAGCGGAATGGGCGCCAGGGCGGTTGGCGCGTGGCGCGCTTGCCCGCTCGATACTGGCGGCGCAGCCCTTGTGGCCGGCGTTGCCTGTGGTGTTGCGCGATGAAGCCTGGGTACGCTCTCAGCGCGTGGCGCGCCTGGAAATTGCGCCTGTGCAGTATGATGCCCGTGCGAACACCTTGCGCTGGTATCGCTCGCTGGAAGTGGAAGTGCTCTTTGACGGCGTTTCTTCCGCGCAAACATCCTCAGCCTCAGTGCAAAATACACCTTTCGACCAGATTCTGGCCGCCAGCCTCTTGAACGCTGAACAAGCACAGGCCTGGCGCACATCACAACCGCCTGTGGCAGCGACGCAAACCACAACCTCGTTGGGACCACGCTACAAGATTGAAGTGAATGAAGACGGTCTCTACCGCCTGACCTATGCCGACCTGGTGGCGGCGGGGTTCGACCCCACGGGCGTTGATCCGCACTTCTTCCGTATGGTGCACCAGGACCAGGATGTGGCGATTCTGGTGGAAGGGGAAGCCGACGGGCAGTTCGACCCCGGCGATGCCATTCTTTTCTACGGCCAACGCTATGTCGGCGATATCACCAATCAGGAGCATTACACCTCGACGAATGCGTATTGGCTGCTTGTGGATGATACCCCCGGCTTGCGTATGACCACGAGCGACGCTGCGCCGTCCGGTTCCGCGCAAGTGGTGACCAGCCATGAAACCACGGCGACTTTCGATGCCGCGAATGTCTATTGGTCGTGGCACTTTGCCGACGGTGGGTATACCACGCCTCAAGAAACATTCTTTGCCGAGAAAATCGCCATCAACACCTTTGGGACACCTGTTGCGACGCGCACGTACACGCTCACGCTGCATGCCGTTGCCGATGAGCCGTTTTCGGCGACGTTGTCGGCTTCTGCGATTGGCTATTCGACGGTGGGCAATCGCCGCGCGGCGTATACCGTCAATGGGGCGTCGCCAACGATAAGCACGACATGGATGTTCCGTAATCGCGGCACTGCACAGGGGCAGATTCCGGGCAGCGTGTTGGTGGATGGCGTCAATAGTGTGCAGGCTGTTTTTACGCAACTGACAACCGGCGCGGATACGATTTACTTTGACGATATTGTCCTGACATACCGCCAGGCCTTGCAAGCCAATAACGACCTGTTGCTCTTCAATGGGAATGGTGTTGGCACCTGGGAGTACCATGTAGATGGCTTTTCGGGGAGCGATATCCGCGTGTTTGATATCACTGTCCCGACAACCCCCATTTTGCTTACCAGCACCCAACAAGCGCCAACGTCCAATGGGTATCAGGTGGCGTTTGAGCGCAACCATGGTCCGACGCAACGCTTTGCCGCCGTAGGACCCACCGGCTACAAACAGCCGCTGCGTGTTTCCTACTACGAGCCGCCCGATTTGAAGAGCACAACCAACGGTGCAGACTACATTGTCATTACGCACCGCGCTTTCATGACGCAAGCGCAGGCGCTGGCGGCGTATCGTGCGGGGCAGGGGTTACGCACGAAGGTGGTGGATGTCGAAGACCTTTACAATGAATTCAATGATGGGCGTTGGGGACCGGCGGCGATTCGCAATTTCCTGGCGTATGCCTACGAAAACTGGCAAGCCCCGCCGCCCACGTATGTTGTGCTCTTTGGGTATGGGCACTGGAACGGGCAGGGGTTTGACGCCTATCCTCACCCCACCAATTTCTTGCCGCCCAACATGACATGGGCAGACCCCTGGCAGGGCGAGGTGGATAGCGCTAACCGCCTTGTTGCCGTTGTCGGCGATGATATTTTGCCCGATATGCTTGTGGGGCGCATTGTGGTTTCCGATTCGGTGGGGGCGTGGGCGGTTGTGAGCAAGACCATCGCGTATGAACAGGCTGGCTGGCAGCCCTACCAGCAACGCGTCACCTTCGTGGCTGACAATAACGATGACGCCGGCAATTTTGTGGCGTTTAGCGAAAGCGCCATTGCCCGCATTACGTCCACACATCCCTCGTATGCGGTTGACCGCTTTTACCTTGATGAATACAAAGCGCAAGGTCTCTGCGCCAGTGGTCAATGTGCCGCATTGACTGAAGATTTGACGCGCACATTGACTGTTTCGGGTACACAATTTCTTTCGTATGTAGGGCATGCCTCTGTTGACAGATGGGCGCATGAATACCTGATGGATGTCGAGACGGCGGAGGCGCTCCAAAACGGGCCTCGGCTGCCGATTGTGCTTTCAATGGACTGCCTGGATGGCTACTACTTCTACCCCGGCAAGATGAGTTTGGCGCAGACCTTTATTCAGAACCCAAATGGCGGCGCGGTGGCGACCTTCTCGCCGACGGGGTTGGGCGTGGCGACCGGACATGCCATCATGCAGGAAGCCATGTTCGACGCCATGTGGCGCGACGGTGAATGGACGCTGGGGCAGGCGGCGCTGGTTGGCAAATTGGCCTTGTACGCCAGTGGGTGGAGTTACGATTTGATTGACACGTTCACGATTTATGGCGACCCGGCGTTGCAGATTCCCACAGGCTTTGATGTGGCGCTTTCGCCGGCAAGTGCCGAGATGACAACTGGCGGTGGGCAAAATGTGGCGTATACACTCGTTTTGACGAATGCGGGGCACTTCACGGATACCTTTGACCTTTCGGTAAGCGGCAATACCTGGCCGACAACAGTTGCGCCGATGAGTATCACGCTCGCGCCGGCTGTCACGACGACGCTCAATGTGACCGTGAGTGTGCCTCTCATGCCCGCAACGGTCTCGGATACGGTGATTGTGCGAGCCCAATCGCGCGGTGATACATCCAAATACGCCGAAGCCACGCTCATCACCAACGTGCTGTATCGCGTATTCGCGCCGCTGATTGTCCGATGATGCAGACAAGCCGCGATCTCATCACACTCGTTGCCGAAACGCTCCAGCACGGCCATGTGGTCACGCTGACGGTGGTGAGCGGGAGCATGCGCCCCGCCTTGCGCGTGGGCGACCGTGTGCGTGTGGAACCGGCCACACCCGCCACCGTGCGCTTTGGCGACGTCGTTGTGCTGGATACGGGCGATGACCTGCTCACGCACCGCTTTCTGGGCTGGCGTCAGGGGCGCATGCTCACAAAAGGCGACGCCCTGATGGCGGCTGATACGTTTCCCCGCCCCCCGCGCCTCATTGGGCGTGTGGTGGGCTATGAGCGCAATGGCGTCTATCGTGATTGGCGCACCCCGCGCGCGCGGTGGGGGCATTGGGCGCTTGGGCAAGTTGGCTACTTTGCTCTACAATGTGCGCGATTGCAACGCCCCGCCCCTTTGCATTGGCTCGTTCAAAAAGGGTGGCGTGCGCTTGGAATGGTGTGCGTTTACGTCGCTCGCCTCTAGCAATACAGTTCGCAATTCAGAAGGAGGAGAAGGCACTATGCTCTCTTTGGAAAGCGTTCCCGCCGTGGCGGCTGGCGTCGTTTCACGCGACGCCGACGGAGACGCCGTGATCGTGCATGCGCGCAGTGGGAAAGTCAACGTGGTCAACCATGTTGGCGCATTCATTTGGAACCAGATTGATGGC
Source organism: Ardenticatena maritima (assembly GCF_001306175.1). NCBI lineage: Bacteria > Bacillati > Chloroflexota > Ardenticatenia > Ardenticatenales > Ardenticatenaceae > Ardenticatena > Ardenticatena maritima. The sequence goes on along the minus strand of NZ_LGKN01000009.1, from coordinate 196,041 downwards.
CGCAAAAGCGTGCAGGATATTATCGAACATGTGGTGCGCACGTTCAACGTTTCGCCTGAGCAGGCGCGTCAAGATACCATAGCATTTTTGCAATCGCTGGCGGAACGCAATCTCATCACGCTTGAATAAGGAGACGCAATTCGTGCGGCAAACAGGCAAGTTTTTCATAGGTGCGGCGCTCATTCTCTTGGCGGGCTTTGTGCTGGTGGCGCAGACGTGGAGCGCGGTCACATTGCAGTATTTCCGCGCCACCGACCAGGGCGGCAGTGTGCTGGTCGAGTGGGAAACCGCCACCGAGTTCGATAACGTGGGCTTTTTTGTGCACCGCACGACGTCGGACACGGCTTTCCCCGATGACAGCACCCGCGTCAGCCCGTTCATTCCAGCGCAGGGGGATGGGCAAACCGGCGCGTACTACGCATGGACTGACACGGATATCCAAATCGGCCAGGTCTATTACTACTGGCTTGAGGATATCAACGCCTCGAACCAGTCCACCTACCACTCGCCGCCGGTTCTCGTCATTCCCGGCGCCGCCCCGACGCCCACACCAAGCCCCACCCCTGCACCCAGCGCGACGCCGACCCCTACGCCGCCGCCCACCGCCACCCCGACACCGACACCAACACCCAGCGCCACACCCACGCCGACCCACACACCCTCACCGACAGCGACGCGTACACCGACGCGCACGCCAACGCGCACGCCAACCCCAACCAAGACCAATACGCCACAGCCCAACAGTACACCGACGCATACGCCAACCCCCACGCGCACACCGACATCCACACCGTCGCCAACCGTCACGAATACACCGCCGCCGGGGAGCACGCCCACCCATACGCCGACGCCGACCCGCACGCCGACCAAAACCAGAACACCCGTGCCAAGCCCAACCTCGCGGGCGGTTGGGGCGCCTGTTGACGCCACCGCAACGCCGTCGCCGAGGGCGTCCACTGCGCCCAACGCTTCACCCACCCCGACACCGACCGCGCCGCCCACCGAGCAACTGGAAGCCGCCTACCCGGCGCCTATTCCAACGCCCACCTTGCTCGTCAGCGCCGTGACGGACGAAGGCGAAACGGTGATTGCGATGCCGGCGGTGGACGCGCCGCCTGCTGGTGATGCGCCCTCGGCGCGTCCGCTTATCAGCGCTTCGCCCCCGCTCCCCTCGTCCCCATGGACGCCTTTCTTGCGCCTTGCCGGTATCGCGCTACTGGTCTTTTCGCTTTTGGGGCTTGGCATTGTTGGGCGATATGTCGCACGCTCCATCAACCCACGCGAGTGAGAGACATCTATGCTGAAAAACGTTCGTTCTGTTGTGCTCATCGTCTTGTTGACAAGTTGGTTCAGCCTTGCCTGTCGTGCCAATTCTTCAACAACCGAGACGAATACGGTGTCGAACACATCGGCGCCCGAATCTGCCGGCTCTTCTGCGGGCGTGGTGACACAAACCCCGCAGAAACTGTTCCTCGCCGAAGAAGGCCTCTACGTGGTGGAGATAGCCGACGGCGCGCAGGGCGCAGTCGTGCAAAGCCCCGATGGGCAAATTCCGACCCTTTTTGAACAAGGACGGCTCTACTTCTGGGGAGAACCATCAACCAGCCGGTACAGCGCCGCAAACGTCTATCGGCTCACGTTCGACGGCACACCTCTCACCTTCCCCGCGCAGGATGCCGCTCCCGATGCCGGGGCGTCGGTGCCCTTCTACCTGCACACGCTCTCTTTGGAAGAAAACACCCTCTACGAACCCGAAATCCAGGAAGGCGACCACTGGTTTTGGGCGTATTTGCCCGCTCCCAACACGCTTGAAACCACATTCCAGGCGGACGCCGTCGTGCCGGAGGCTGAAGGTTGGGCGGAACTCACACTCCATGCGGTGACTGACGCCCCCACCTTGTCGCCCGACCATCATGTGCGCCTCTTCATCAACGATACACTTGTGGCCGAAGCGTCGTGGGACGGCAAGGGTGCCTACACGCTCCGAGGCGCTCTTCCTGCGGGAACGGTGCGCACTGGTGAGAACAGCGTGCGCGTGGAATTGCCCGGCGACCTTGACGTCATCGCCGACATTGTCTATGTGAACACCATCATGCTGGCGTACCCGCGTCGGTTTGTGCTGAATGAAGCGCCGCTGCTCTTCACCCCAACCCAGGCGGGTGTGGTGCAAGTTGAAGGCGTTGACGGAACCCCGCTGGTGCTCGACCTGAGCACCGCGCCGCCGTCTCGCCTGGAAGGCGTGCAGCATGATGGGCAAACCCTCACCTTCCGCGTGGAAGCCGACCATCGCTACGCGGTGGCAACTCTGGAAATGGCGCGCGCCCCCATGCGAATCACACCGCTGGCAGTGCAACCCGACTTGCGCGCGTTGACCGGCGCCGACTACGTGGCCGTTGGACCTCAGGATTTGCTCGATGCGCTCCAACCCTTGCTCGACCATCGCCGTTCCCAGGGGCTCACCCCGTTGGCTGTCCCGGTTGAAGCCATCTACGACCAATTTGGCAACGGTTTGCCTGAACCCGAACCCATCCGCGAATTTGTGCGCTACGCTGTTGACCATTGGTCGCCTGCGCCGCGTTTCCTGGTGTTGGTCGGCGATGCGACATATGACATGCGCGGCTATATCGCGCCACCAGAGGCAAACCGTCTGCCGACTTTCCTCACCTGGACGGTGTACGGGGGAGAAACCGCCACGGACGTACCCTTTGCCAATGTGGATGACGACCCCGCGCCTGATATTGCCGTCGGCCGTATTCCGGCGCGCACGCCTGAACAAGTGCGCACGCTTGTGGAGAAGACCATCCGCTTTGAGGAAACACATGTGGCGGCAACCACGCCGCGTGTTCTGGCTGTTGCCGATGGGCGCGAGCCGAGTTTCGCCAATGATGCGCAAGCCTTTCTCGACCGGATACAAACCGCCTACCAGACCGACCTCTACACGCCGCCGCCCGACACTCCCAATGCCGACGCCCCCTTGCTCGAACGCTTGAACGAAGGCGCGTTCATTACCGCCTACTTTGGGCATGGCAGCGTCACCCAATGGGGGCGTGACCACATTTTCGACGTGGACGATGCGCAACAATTGCGCAACGCCACCTTGCCCGTCTTCCTCAACTTCACCTGTCTCACGGGCTTCTTCATTCATCCTGAGGTTGAATCCCTGACGGAAACCTTGCTCTGGCAACCGGATGGCGGCATTGTGGCCGCCCTTGCGCCTACGAGCCTGACCTTGCCGAGCGACCAGCAATTCCTTTCCAACCCATTGGCAACCTTTTTGGCGGAACGCCGCTATGCTACCCTGGGCGAACTTCTGTTGGCGGCACAGCAAAGCGCCGTGCCGCAATCAAGTGAAGGTGAAGGCGTGCCGGTGGTACAAACCGGCGTCCAAGATGTGCTCAACACCTTTTTGTTGCTGGGCGATCCGGCGTTGCGTCTCTTTGACGAAACCGCTACGGCTTCTGGAGGGTAAGATGCCGACGATTTTGGTGATTTGTACCGCGAACCAATGCCGTTCACCCATGGCGGAAGCCTTGCTGCGCAAGCACCTCGCCGACGCCGGCTATGCCGATTGGCGTGTTGAATCGGCGGGGACGCAGGCGCGCAACGGTATTCCCGCCACCGATAAGAGTGTGCAGGTGATGCGCGAGTATGGTCTGGATATCAGCCAACACCGTTCGCGCGAGGTGACGGCTGAGATGCTGGCGCGCGCCGACCTGGTGCTGACGATGACAAGCGGGCACAAAGAAGCCTTGCTCGTCGAATTTGCCGAAGCGCGCGACAAAACCTTCATGCTGAGTGAGATGTCGGGCTTCCCCGTGGAGATTGCCGACCCCGTGGGGCAGTCGCTTGAACGCTACCGTGAAACCGCACGCGATATTGACATGTTTATCCGCAACGGCCTTTCCGCCATCATTGAACATGCAAAGGGGCATGCACAATGAACACGACCAAACAAGCATTGATGAACCGTTTTCGTCAGCGCGATGCAACGCTGGCCGTGATTGGTTTGGGCTATGTGGGATTGCCGCTGGCGCTGGCGTTTGCCCGCGCCGGCTTTGAGGTGATTGGCATTGACGTCAACGAAGAACGGGTTGCGCTGTTGCAACAGGGCGTTTCCTACGTCGAGGATATCCCCCACGAGCACCTGCGCGCCCTTTTGCGCCAACCTGTGCCGGCTGGCGGGCATGCGTCCATGCCCCAGAGGGGCGGTTTTCAGGCGACAACGCGCTTTGATGTGCTGCGCGATGTGCAGGCGGCGATCATCTGCGTTCCTACCCCGCTCAGCAAAACCGGCGACCCCGACATCTCCTACATCACCGCTGCTGTGGAACAGGTGGCAACCTATTTGCACCCTGGGATGCTCGTCGTGCTCGAAAGCACCACCTACCCAGGGACAACCACCGAAGTTGTGGTGCCGGCGTTGACGGCGCATGTGCCCACGCTTCAGGTAGGGCGCGATGTCTTTGTCTGTTTTTCGCCTGAACGCATAGACCCGGGGCGCAAAGATTGGACGATCGAAAACACCCCCAAGGTCATGGGTGGGGTGACGCCCGATTGCCTGGATGTGGGGCGCACGTTGTATGAGCAAGCCATCCAGACGATTGTGCCGGTCAGCAACACCGAAACCGCCGAAATGGTGAAATTGCTCGAAAACACGTTCCGCGCTGTCAACATCGCCCTGGTCAATGAAGTGTTGCTGATGTGTGATAAACTGGGGCTGGATGCGTGGGAAGTGATCGAAGCCGCCGCCACAAAACCCTTTGGCTTCATGAAATTCACCCCCGGACCCGGGTTGGGCGGGCACTGCTTGCCGATTGACCCGCTCTACCTTTCCTGGAAACTGAAAACGCTCAACTACCACGCCCGTTTCATTGACCTGGCGACGCAAATCAACACCTCAATGCCCGCCTACTGGGTGCAGAAGGTGCAGGATGCGTTGAACGATGTTGCCAAACCGGTGCGGGGAAGCCGTATTCTCATCATTGGCGTGGCCTACAAGCGCGACGTGGGCGATTTGCGAGAATCTCCCGCTCTCGATATCATCCATTTGTTGCAAGCCAAGGGGGCGCACGTCATGTACCATGACCCACACGTGCCGCGCGTGTTGTACGACGGCATTGACCTGACGTGTGAACCCGACCTGGACGCGGCGTTGGATGCCGCTGATTGTGTGGTCATTGTGACCGACCACAGCACCTACGACTGGGCGATGATTCGTCGCCGCGCACGAGTGTTAATTGATACGCGCCATGTGGCGTAGATGCGCCAAGGACGGGCGACCCTGAAACATGGGAGCCCGTTTTTCATTGATAAGCCCGAAAGAAAAAACGAGAAGAGGAACCCTATGCCGACCACAAGTTACCGCCGAACGCATTTGCAGCAACTCGAATCCGAAGCCATTTACGTGATGCGCGAAGTTGCCGCGCAGTTTGAACGCCCGGTCTTGCTCTTTTCGGGCGGCAAAGATTCGATTGTGCTGGTGCATTTGGCGCGCAAGGCTTTCTACCCCGGCAAAATTCCGTTTCCGCTGTTGCACATTGACACCGGACATAACTTCCCCGAAACGCTTGAATTTCGCGACCGCCTGGTTGAGAACATTGGCGCACACCTGATTGTGCGCTATGTGCAGGACAGCATTGACCAGGGGCGCGTCAAAGAAGAGACGGGACCGTACGCGTCGCGCAACGCCTTGCAAACCGTCACCCTGCTGGACGCTATCGCCGAATTTCGCTTTGACGCCGCTATCGGTGGGGCACGGCGTGATGAGGAAAAAGCCCGCGCCAAAGAGCGCTTCTTCTCGCACCGCGACCAGTTTGGGCAGTGGGACCCCAAGAACCAGCGCCCCGAACTCTGGACGCTCTACAATGGGCGCAAGGGGCCCGGCGAGCATTTTCGCGTGTTCCCCCTCAGCAACTGGACGGAACTCGATGTGTGGATGTACATCAAACGCGAGGGAATTGAATTGCCCAGCCTCTATTTCGCACATCGGCGCAAAGTGGTCAACCGATTGGGCGTCTGGCTTGCGGTGTCGGATATTGTGCAACCGTTGCCCGGCGAAGAAGTGGCCGAAAAAACGGTGCGCTTCCGCACGATTGGCGATATGACCTGTACGGGGGCGGTGGAGTCGAACGCCACGACCATTGACGACATCATCCTTGAAGTGGCGACCGCACGGGTGACTGAACGCGGCGCGCGCGCCGACGACAAGGTCTCCGAAGCCGCCATGGAAGACCGCAAGCGCCAGGGATACTTCTGACCAAAACGCTTTGGCAACAGTGGAAAATGGACGCAAAGAAGAGGAAACCCATGACGATTGAGTACCAGCCTGAAACCAAAACCGACCTTGAAACGCCTTCTGCGGCGACCGAAGTTGTCGAACTGTTGCGCTTCTCAACAGCGGGCAGTGTAGACGATGGCAAGAGCACGCTCATTGGGCGGTTGTTGTACGATACGCGCCAAATTTTTGAAGACCAACTCGACGACGCCCGACGCGCCAGCCAATCGCGCGGCGACCCCTCTATGGAACTGGCGCTGCTCATGGACGGCTTGCGTGCCGAGCGTGAGCAGGGTATCACGATTGATGTGGCGTATCGCTACTTCGCGACGCCCAAGCGCAAATTCATCATCGCCGACACACCTGGACACATTCAGTACACGCGCAACATGGTCACCGGCGCTTCGACGGCTGAACTCGCCATTATCCTGGTGGATGCCCGCAAAGGCATTGTCACCCAGACCAAGCGCCACACGTTCATCTCGACGCTCTTGCGCATTCCCCACCTGGTGATTGCCATCAACAAGATGGACCTGGTGGACTATTCGCGTGATGTGTACGAACGCATCATGGCGGAATTCAACGAATTTGCCGCCAAACTCAGCGTGCAAGATGTCGTGTTCATCCCCATTTCGGCGCTTCATGGCGACAACGTGGTGCACAAAAGCGCCAACATGCCCTGGTACGATGGTCCAACGCTGTTGCACCATCTCGAAACCGTCAACGTGGGCGCCACGCGCAACCTTGTGGATTTTCGCTTCCCCGTGCAGTACGTCATTCGCCCCAACCAGGACTTTCGCGGCTTTGCCGGGCAGATTGCCTCAGGGCGTATTCGCCCCGGTGAAGAAGTGGCCATTTTGCCGTCGGGGTTGACCACGCGCGTCAAGTCCATCGTCACGTTCGATGGAGAACTGGAAGAAGCCGTGGCGGGCGATTCGGTGGTGCTGACACTTGAAGATGAGATTGACATCAGCCGCGGCGATATGATTGTGCGCGTGCACAATTTGCCGCAAAAGTCCAACCGTCTGGACGCCATCATCTGCTGGATGGATGAAGAACCGCTCGACCCTCGTCGCACGTACTGGTTGCAACACACCACGCGCACGGTCAAAGCGTTGATTTCCAACGTGAACTACCGCATTGATGTGGATACGATGCACCGCATGGACGCCGAGACGTTGCACCTGAACGATATTGGGCGTGTGCAACTCACCACCACACAACCGCTCTTCTTCGACCCGTACGACAAAAACCGCGCCACCGGCTCTTTCATTCTCATTGACCCCTTCACCAATCGCACGGTTGCCGGCGGCATGATTCGCGATATGACGCGCGACGTGGACGATTTGGTGGAAGAAGAACGCCCCTCGGTGACGGTGCGCCGTCCCGTCTCGCAAAATGTGGTGTGGGAAAGCGGCGCACTGACGCGCGAAATGCGCGAACGCCTGAAAGGCCACAAAGCCGCTGTGCTCTGGTTCACAGGGTTGTCCGGTTCGGGCAAATCAACCGTGGCCAAAGCGCTGGAACGCCGCCTGTTCGAGATGGGCGTGCACACCTTCTTCATTGACGGCGACAATCTGCGCCACGGCTTGAACGGCGATTTGGGCTTCACGCCCGAAGACCGCGCCGAAAACATTCGCCGCGCCGCCGAAGTGGCGCGCCTGGCGTTTGAGCATGGCAACGTGGTGCTGGCGTCCTTCATCTCCCCCTACGAGCGCGACCGCGAATTTGCCCGCTCGCTCATTCCGTCGGGGCGCTTCTTCGAGGTCTATGTGAAGTGCGATGTTGAGGTGTGCAAGCGGCGCGACCCCAAGGGGTTGTATGCGCGGGCACTGCGCGGCGAAATCAAGAACTTCACGGGCGTGGATGCGCCCTACGAAGAACCGCGCTCGCCCGAACTGGTTGTCGAAACTGACTTGCAAAGCGTGGACGAGATTGTCGAAACCATCTTGCAAGAATTGGTGCGCGTCGGGATTGTGCCGCCGCCTGATGATACGCCATCCCAGGCTTGACATTTTGCTGATTTCAATCAAAACCTGTCAGGTCGCTTTTGGCCTGGCAGGTTTTCTTATCTTTTGAACATGGGGGAAACATGGGAACATATCTTGTCACCGGCGCGGCTGGCTTCATTGGCGCCAATGTCGCCGCGCGATTGCTGGCGGAAGGACACACCGTTGTTGGTGTGGACAATTTGAACGACGCCTACGACGTGCGCTTGAAGCAGTGGCGGCTCCAACAATTGCAGCCGCACAACGCTTTTTCCTTCACGCATACCGATATTGGCGACCTTGCCGCGCTACAAAGCCTCTTTGAAGCGCACCGTTTCGACGCCGTCATCAATCTGGCGGCGCGGGCGGGCGTGCGGCAGTCGGTACGCAATCCGTGGGTGTACATGGAAACGAACGCCACGGGGACGCTGAACTTGCTGGAACTGTGCCGCCAGCATGGCGTGGGCAAATTTGTGCTGGCGTCCACATCCAGCCTGTATGGGCGGCACAACCCAATGCCCTATCGCGAGGACGCCGATACCAACTCGCCGCTCTCGCCCTATGCGGCTTCCAAAAAAGCCGCCGAAGTGATGGCGTACACCTACCACTACCTTTACGGCATTGATGTGAGCATTTTGCGCTACTTTACCGTGTATGGACCCGCTGGACGCCCCGACATGAGCCTGTTCCGCTTTGTGCAGTGGATTGCCGAGGGCAAGCCGGTGGTGGTCTTTGGCGATGGTCAGCAATCCCGCGATTTCACCTACGTGGACGACATTGCACGCGGCACGATTGCCGCCTTGCGCCCACTGGGCTACGAGATTATCAACCTCGGTTCTGATACCCCCGTGGTGCTTATGGACGCCATTCGGCTGGTGGAGCGTCTGGTGGGGCGACCGGCGCAACTGGTGCACCGCGAGGCGCACCCGGCGGATGTGCGCGCTACATGGGCGGACATCTCCAAAGCCGAACGTTTGCTCGGTTGGCGTCCGCACACCTCGTTTGAGGAAGGGGTCGCCAATTTGGTGCGATGGTATCAGGAAAACCGAGACTGGGCGTCGCAGATTGAGACGGGTGTTTGAGGCATGGCGGAGCAAAAGCGCTACATCATCTTCAACAAGCCCTACGGTGTGTTGTCCAGTTTCACTGATCCCGACAATGCCGGGCGCGAAACGCTGGCGGATTACGTGCCCGTGCCTGATGTGTACGCTGCGGGGCGGCTCGATTATGACAGCGAGGGGCTGATGTTGTTGACCAACGACGGCAAACTGAGCCATCGCCTCACGCATCCACGGTATCGGCACAGCAAAACCTACCTGGTGCAGGTGGAAGGGATACCGACTGATGAAGCGCTTGACCAGTTGCGGCGGGGCGTGGTCATCAAGGGGGGCTACAAAACGCGCCCCGCGCAGGTGGAACGGTTGCCTGAACCGCCCGACCTCTGGCCGCGCCGTAAACCCATTCGCGAGCGCAAAAGCGTGCCGACGTCGTGGCTCAAAATCACCATCACCGAAGGCAAAAAACGCCAGGTGCGCCGCATGACGGCGGCGGTGGGGTATCCCACGTTGCGCCTGGTGCGCGTGGCGATTGGTCCGCTTGAATTGGGGGATTTGCCGCCCGGCGCGTGGCGTGAACTGACCCCCGAAGAAGTGCAGACCTTGCGCGAGTATGTCACCGAAGCCGCCAAACGGCGCAACGCCTCGCGGTCGCGCCGCAAACGACGCCAACAACGCCAACAGCGGGGGCGTTCGTCATGAGTGCGTGGGACATTGCGGTGTTGGTGCTGGTTGGCACGGGGAGCGCATGGGGGGCGTGGCGTTTGCGGGGCTGGTGGGACCGCTTGCGCCGCCGTTGGGGACGGCGGGGACGCAAACGCCGTTCGCGCCGCCCAAAACCGCGCACGCAAAGCGTTTTCAAGATGTCGCCCGAAGAGTTCGAGCATTTGTGCGCGCGCCTGATGGAAGCATGGGGCTACCAAACCGAAGTGGTTGGGGGAAGCGGCGATGGCGGTGTTGACATTCGGGGTTGGAAGGATGGGCGCTACGTGATTGCGCAGTGCAAACGCTACAAGCGCGCTGTCCCTGCCTCGCTGGTGCGCGAATTTTATGGCGTCATGGTGCGCGAGCAAGCGGACAAGGGCTTCTTTTTCACCACAGGGCGCGTTTCCGAAGCCTTGCACCGCGAAGCCGCCGAATTTACCCGCAACGGCTACCCCATTGCGATTGTGGACGGCAAGGAGTTAGAAGCGTACTTGCAAGCCAACAAGTTGCCGTCGCCCTGGAAAAGCCGCGAGCGAATGGGTGGGTAGCGCGCGAGTAGCGCGGACAAGGTGGCGGGGCACTTGTTTCCAGAATACTCGCCCGCCATCTGGATAGAACGTGACCGCATGAGAACGTCCTATCTGCACATGTGGCTCATGTGGCGCGAAGGCGTCATGCGGCTGACAGATTTTGCGCTGACCGAGGTGTGCGCCTATGTGGAGCGTGTGCGGTTGAGCCGCCAGATGGTTGCGTTGAGGATGGCGGCAAAACTCGACCATGCCAGATAGGGCAGCAAAAGAGCCCCTGCGCGAGAATCAATCGCCCAGAAGCGGCGTATGGTTTCGACAATGGCGAGCCAGAGCGCCACAATTTCCGCAAATGCCCATGCAGGGCGTCGAAGACCGAAGAAGAGCACCGACCAGAGCGCATTCAAGCCTAACTGCGCACCGTACACCGTCAATGCTGTTTTGGTTTCCGGAGCGTTTGGGCGCTTTTGCCAGACGAGCCAGGAAGCAATCCCCATTGCCGTGTAGAGAAGCGTCCAGACGGGACCAAAGAGCCATGCGGGCGGGTTCCAGCGGGGTTTGCGCAAGGTCGGATACCAGGTTTTCACGTTGCGTGCGGTGGCAAAGCCGCCGAGTGCGGCTGCGGTAAATGGCGCCAGCAAGGCAAGCACCAATGACCCCAAGCGTTGGATAGACATGTGCGATTCCTCCTCTGAGTAAGTTGTTGGTTTCAATCATAGCCAGGCGTGCCGCCTTGTCATCAGGAAATGCGCACCAGCGGCAGAATTTCCACATGCAATTGCTCGGCGTAGTGCAACAAGGGCGCTTGCGTCGGGCGTTGCCATTCGGGAAGCCACATGCTGTTTTCGGAGATGGTGGCTGTGGCGGGTTGGAGCGGCCAGGGTGTGTGGCGAATATCGCCCCGATACAGTCGCCCGTGATTGTCGGCGGCGAAAAGGCAGTAGCGTTCTGTGAGAAAGTGTTCCAGCGTTCCCGGCGTCGCCTGGAATGGTGCACCGCTTGGGGCATACGTGGCAACGAAGCGGGCGGGGTGCCCGCGTGCATCGCGGCGCTGACTGCGATAGACGACGGTTTCCCCTTCGCGGTGGGTGTGCATGTCGGCGTAGAAGTAGGGCAGGTGGAAGAAGCGCCGCGCGCCCCATACCGCCAGGCGGCTGGCGGCGTCCAGACTGAAGAACCAGACCCCCGCATGGTCGCCGTGCCGCACGTAGGTGCGCACGTTCAACTCGGCAAAAGCATGCGCCCCAATCAGCGGGATACCGCCGTGCAAATGAATGTTGCGCATGTGGAACGGCACGACGCCAATCCACGCCACGCCGTCAAACGTTTCGAGCCTGAGCGCCGCAGGAATGTGTGGGCGGAGCATCTCAGGCGGCACAGGCCAATGGGCGAACAGCAGTTGGTGCCATTCCTGATACATCGTCAACGGGAGTTGCATAAGATGCGCTCGCAAATGGTTCTCAAAAGCAAAAACCTGGCGGAGCGCAAAGCCCCACCAGGTTTGATTGTGAACGGCGTTCAATACCGCGTCAATTAGCGTACTAAATCCGTCACGGGGTTGAGGGCGTAGAGTGTCATCAGTTTCACAACGGCTTCGACATCGTGCAGGTCCACCATTTCGCTGGGTGAGTGCATGTAGCGGTTCGGGATGGAGAGCAGCGCCGCCGGAATGCCCTCGCGGGTGATGAAGATGGCGTCGGTGTCGGTGCCGGTGTAGCGGGTGGATGCGGTGAGCGTGTAGGGCACGGCGTGCTCTTCGGCGAGGTCGCGCAGGCGGCGCAACACTTTGGGGTGAATTTGCGGACCGACCGTCAGGTTCGCGCCGGAACCGAGCGGCGATTCGCCCGATTCTTTCTTGCTGATGCCCGGTTGGTCGGTGCAGTGTGTCACGTCCACCACCAGCGCCGTGTCGGGGTTGAGGCGGTACGCCGAGGTGAACGCGCCTTTCAAGCCGATTTCTTCCTGCACGGTGGCAACGGCTGTCACTTCGGCGGTGACCCCGTTGGCTTTCATGTGGCGCAGGGCTTCCAGCACGGTGAACGCGCCGATGCGGTTGTCCAGCGCACGCGAAACCACGCGCCCATTCAACACCTGCACCACCGGCTGTTCGATGACGCCAATGGTGCCAACTTCGAGGTATTGCTTGGCTTCGTCCCCATCTTTTGCGCCGATATCAATCCACAAATCTTTCAATTCCACGGCTTTTTTGCGTTCTTCGCTTTTCAGCAGGTGAATGGCTTTGCGCCCGACAACACCAATCACATCGCCTTGCAGCCCCTTGAAGCGTACCCGTTGCCCAATCAGCACTTGCGGGTCCCAACCGCCAAGCCCCTTCACGTACACATACCCTTTTTCGTCAATGTAGTTCACAATGAGGCCGATTTCGTCCAGGTGGCCGGCGAGGAGCAGGCGGGGCGAACCGCCGGGGTTGATGGTCGCGTAGGTGTTGCCGTGCGTATCGCGTTCGACGCGGTCGGCAAAGGTCTGCGCCGCTTCCATCCAGACCTGCGCGGCGTCGTCTTCAAAACCGCTTGGACCAATGGCTTCCAGCAGGCGTTTCAAAAATTCTTCATTGAGTTTGACGTCCATACGTGCCTCCACTCTGTGAGATTGAAAACTTAGAACGGCTAACGGTTTTGTATGGTATTGTGTTCACCGAAAGCGGCAAATGGCACAAAAAAGGGCGGCGCTGTGGCCGCCCTGTGTGTGGGTGCGTCGCTCAGGCGCGCACTTCCTGGCGCTGAAAGATGACATAGCCCAGTGCGAAGAGCAGAATGGTCGCGGCAATCAATCCCGTCAACTGCGGCCAGATGAGCATGATGCTTTGCCCCAGCGGCAAGGGCGACCCCAGGATCGCACCTTGGAGTTGCGTGGGCAGCACGACACCTAGCACGCGCGTTTCGGGCTGCAAAATCCCGATGGTGGCTTCGCTGTACAGCGTGTTGGGCGCAAGCCGCGCCAGATACAACTCGGTTTGCGCCAGGCGGGCGTATTCTTCCAGGTAGCCGTAGCGCACCGGGCTGATGACCAGCGCGAGTGAACTGGCGATGAAGCCCCAGAACGCGATGAAGAAGAGCCAGACGGCGATGGAAGCGAGCGCGGCTGTCGCCGGCTGGCGGAAGATGATGGAGAAGAGCATGGCTAGCGCCAGCCAGACGCCGCCGTAAAAGATGGCGACGATAAGGTAAATCAGGCTGCGCAACACTTCCTCCGTCGAGGGCGGCAACCCCAGCCGCAAAATGCCCATGCCGATGATGAGCAGCCAGATGACGCTCAGCACCAGCGAGAGCGTGAAAAGCCCCGCCAGGAACTTCCCAAAGAGCAGGGCGTCGCGGTAGATGGGTTGCGCCAGCAAGCGCGACATGGTGCGCCGGTTGAATTCGCCATTCACCGAGTCAAACGCCAGCGCAATCGCAATCAGTGGAATGAGGAAGCCCAAAAACCCAATCAGCGCCGGCAGAGGGTCGCGCCCGGTGGTGAAGAGGCGCAGGAACAGGAAGCGGTCTTGCCCGACCGTGGTGCGCAAGTTTTCGGACGCGGCAAAGACGGTGCCCGCCGCCGTCAGCAGGATGATGAGTTCGAGAATGTGCATGCGGGCGCTCGTCAGGTGGTCGGCCATTTCTTTGCCCACCACCGCCCAGAGCCCCGTCCATGGAGAGCCCTCGCGGATGCGGATGGCTTGCTCATGCGGCTTCGCCATGTTCCACCTCCTTGAAGTAGCGGGCGTAAATCTCTTCCAGGTTCGGCTCTTCAACAGCCAGCGAGAAGAGTTTGCCGCCCGCTTCGATGACGGCTTTGGCGGCTTCGGGGCGCAGGTCTTGCGTGGCGGCGATTTCGTAGCGGTTGTTGCCGACCACGCGCACCTCGCTTGCGCCTTTGAGCGCCGCCAGCGCGTTTTGGATGGCTTCCTGGTTGCCGCTGGCTTCCACAAAGACGCGATACCCGCTCCCGAGCACTTTCTTCGCCAATTCTTGCACCGTGCCTTCCAGCGCCATGCGCCCGCGGTGGAAAAGCCCCACACGGTCGCAGACCGCTTGCACCTGATAGAGCAAGTGCGACGAGAGCAAAATGGTGATGCCCTGTTGCTTCAACTGGCGGATGAAGTCGAGAAACTCGCGCGAGGCTTCGGGGTCCAGCCCCTGGGTCGGTTCGTCCATGATGACGAGTTGGGGCTGCTTCATCAAAATTTCAGCCACGCCCAGGCGCTGGCGCATACCGCGCGAGAACGTGCCCACACGCTGGTCGGCGACGTGCGCCAAGCCCACTTGCGTCAGCGCCTCCTCGATGCGGCGATAGGCTTCTTGCCGCGGCAGCCCGTTCAACTTGGCGGTGTAAATCAGGTTTTCGCGCGCGGTCAGTTCATCGTAAAAGCCTACCTGGTCGGGCAGGTAGCCCACGCGCGATTTGACCGAGAGCGGGCGGCGCGTCGGGTCCAGCCCGAGCACGCGCACCTCGCCCTCGGTAGGGTCGGTCAGCCCCAGGAGCATGAGGATGGTGGTTGTTTTGCCAGCCCCGTTGGGCCCCAACACGCCAAAGACTTCTCCACGGCGCACGCGCAAATTGAGGTCGTTGACCGCGACGAAATCGCCGTACTTTTTGGTGAGATGGCGTGTTTCGATGACGAATTCATTTTGCTTGCTCATGATGCACCTCCTCCGCCATTAGCGGCGGCCAAAGCGCATCACAGCCAGCGCCACCACACCCACAGCCACCGCAATCAACGCCACACCAACAATGCCCCAGAGCGTCGAAGTCGTTACCGTGATGCGGAATTCGGCCGATTCGGTGTTGCCGTTTTCGGGGCGGGCGCGCATGGTCACAATGTAGTCCCCCGCCACCGCCTTTTCGGTGGGTTTGATGGTGGCGTTGACTTTGACTTCTTGCCCCACGGGCAACTCTTCAATCGTCTTGGGGTCGAATTCCACCGACCAGTTGGACGGCGCCGAGGCGCTCAATTCCACGTTCAGCGCGGACGCCGTGCCGTCGTTGCGCAGCACCAGCGTGACGGGCGTTTCTTTGCCGGCGGTCGCATTCGCCGAAAGGCGGCCGTCTTCGGTGGTCAGCGAGAGTTCGGGTTGCCCCGTGATGTCGGCGACCAGGTCGAGCGTCACCACGCTTTCACCGGCTACCGCCGCCACACTGACGGGGTATTGCCCGGCCGGCACGTCGGTGTAGGGCTTGACTTCGATGCTGATGCGCTTCGATTCGTTCGGACCGAGCGGCACGCTGGTGGTTTCTTGCCCGGTCAGTTTGAAGGTGACCAGGA
The DNA here is from genome assembly GCF_001306175.1 of Ardenticatena maritima. Taxonomy (NCBI): domain Bacteria; kingdom Bacillati; phylum Chloroflexota; class Ardenticatenia; order Ardenticatenales; family Ardenticatenaceae; genus Ardenticatena; species Ardenticatena maritima. The sequence goes on along the minus strand of NZ_LGKN01000009.1, from coordinate 180,226 downwards.
AGCCTTGCGGCGCTTCGTAGGTCAGGTTGGCGGTGATTTCTTCATCACCTTCGTTCTTCAATTCCGCCGAGTAGCGGAACGTGGTGGTTGGCGTGCCGCGCAGAACGGGCAAATCAACCGTGAAGGAGAGTTTGGCGGGGACACGCTCTTTCACGCGAATTTCCAGCGGCACGCGCACCGTGTCGCGGTCGCCGCGCGCAATGACCGTCAGCGGATAGGAACCGGCTTCCACGCCGTCGGGCACTTCGACGCGTAGGCGCACCACCTGGTCTTCATCTTCGGGGCGGACATAGATCGCCTGGATGGTATCGCCGCCGCCCTGGAAGGTGGCGTCCCACCCTTCCGGCAAGCCTTCCAGGTCGAGGTAGATGGTTTGCGCGACACCCGTCACGTTGAAGCGCAGTTCAAAATCAGCACGTTGACCGGCTTCCAACACTTGCACGGGGTAGCGCGAGAAGACGTCAATCGCAGGGGTTTCAGTCACACCTTCTTGCGCCGAAACGGGGAACACACCAAAGGTCAGCGCAACCACGGCAACCAACAGCCAGCGAAGTGTTCGCATTGCGTCTCCCTCCCTTTGTTCGCTTGATGGTTGAGTTGGACACGAACGAACACGCAACAAACTGGTTGCACACGGCGCGAGATTATAGACAAAGCGTTGGCGCTTGCAAGCAAAAGCGGAGTGTGAGTGCTAGAAATTTTGTGCGGCAAAGTTTTTTATGCGCCGCGCCGCCGTTCCAGGCGTGCGAAGAGGATGGGCGCGCCCCACGCCAGCCAGAGCCCCAACAGCGCATAGCGCAGTGCCGCCGCCCACCACTCAGCGGGCAGGAGCGCGCGCGGTACGGTGTAGAGCAGCGCCACGCCGAGACCGCCCACCACAAAACGCAGGAGCAGCGCGGCGGCGGTTGGCGGCGCACCCAGGCGCACGGTGCGCCGTTCCCCCCAGAACCCGACCAGCGTTCCCACAAGCACGCCGGTTTGGCGAACGAGGGTTGTATCGCGGGTGAAGAGCAGCACCGCCAGAGGGGCGAGCGCCAGGCAGAGGTGCGCCGTGGTGGAGCGTTGTGCCAGCCACGCTTGCAGGGGGGCTTCGATACGCAGCGCCACCAGCAAGACGAGCAGCCCCAACAGCCAGCCTCCCAGCACATCGTGCGGAAAGTGCACCCCCAGATAGACCCGCGAGACGCCCACCAGAATCGCCATGACGGCGGCGGCAATGTACGCCCACGGTTGGCGGCTTTGCGCCGCCAGCCACCCCCACACAACGACGGCGTTTTGAGCGTGCCCACTGGGGAAACCGAACCCATCGGCTTCCACAAGATGCAGCACGCGCGCGGGTGAGGGGCGGGGTTGGATGAGCGCCAGTTTGGCAAGCGTGTTGACCGCGCCGGTCAGCATAAAGACGAGGAAAAAGCGAAACCCAAAGCGCGGATGAACGCCCCAGTAGAGCAAGGGAACGAAAACGAGGTAAAACCCTTCATTGCCCGTCCACGTCAGGGCTTTGAACAACGCATCAAGCCAGGGTGTGCGGGCGTTTTGGAGCGCCTGAATGATGAGATACCCCCATTCGTGCATTGTGCCTCCGTCAAGTTTGCCTGGCAAACAGTTGTTGGTATGATGTCGCGGCGTAGTCTATCGCGCACTGCCAAAATCTCAAACAAGCCATGTTGGCGACCGGCAACCCCCGTCTGGCGGGTTGTTTTTCTTTTTGAACACGCGAGGTGCTCTATGTCGAATCCATCACTCACACTTTCCACAACGTGTCAATGTGAACCGGCTACGCCGCCGGCGCGCCTTTGGTCGCTGGGGGCGGCGTACTTCTTCTATTTCATGGCGCTGGGGGCAATTTTCCCGTTCCTGCCGCTCTACTACGCCCGCCTGGGCTTGAACGATGAGCAAATCGGCTTGCTGGCGGCGGTGGTGACGGCGGTCTCGGTTCCCATGTCGCTGGTGTGGGGCACGCTGGCGGATAATGTGTCCAGCGAGCGGCGTTTGTTGCAAGCCATTCTGTTGGGCGTGGCGCTGGCTTTGTTCGCGCTTTCGCGCGTGGACTCTTTTGCGCTGGTGTTTGTGGTGGTGATTGTGTACGGTGCGCTCAACAGCGCGACCGTGCCCCTGCTGGACGGGTTGACGATCGAGAGCGTGCGCGCATACGGGCGTTCTTCGTTTGGTGAAATTCGTGTTTGGGGCTCCATTGGCTGGACGCTGGCGACCTTGCTCACAGGCAAAATTCTGGAATGGACGTTCTTTGAAATGTTCTTCTGGCTGGGGATAGGCTTGTTGGTGATGACGTTTTTCACCACGCCCTTTCACCCCGAACGTGGACAGCGCGCCAAAGCCTCGTTGCGTGAAGGCGTGCGCGATGTGCTCAAGCCGCCCTTCACTTTTATGCTGGCGGCGTTGCTGTTGTTGGGGATTGCCATGAGCGCCGCCAACAACTTTTACAGCCTCTTTTTGAACCGCATGGGGGCGTCGGAAACCCTGGTGGGCGTTGCCTGGGCAATTGGCTCTCTGAGCGAGATTCCCGTGGTCTTCTACGCGTCGCGGCTGACACAGCGTTTTGGTTCGGCGCGTATTTTGCAAGTGGCGTTCCTGGTGTTTGCCCTGCGCTGGTTCCTCTACGTGGTCTCTCCCTCGCCGGGGTGGGCGGTTGCGGTGCAGGTGTTGCATGGGCTTTCGTTTGGCACATTCCTGGTGGGGAGCATGGGGTTGCTGGCGGAACTCATCCCCTCGGAGCGCCGCGCCACGGCACAATTTTTGTTCATGGGAACGGTGTACGGTCTGGGGTCGCTGTTTGGGGCGACGTCGGGCGGGATGTTTGTTGAACGGTTTGGTGTTCGCGCGCTCTACATGGTGACGCCGTTGCTGGCGCTGGCGGGGTGGGGCGTGTTCGTCGCAACGGTTCAGCGCCGCCTGCAACAAAAAACGGTCTGAGCCGAGCGGCTCAGACCGTTGCTGTGTTCTGCGTGGGGTCAGGCGTCATCGCGCGGGCGCAATCGCACCGGGCTCATCGGCTTGCCTTTGATGCCGCGCAAGCCCTTGGCGTTGAACCAGGCGGCGATTTTTTCCATGTCGGCATCAATGTCGCCGCTGGGCCAGATGAGCGGTCCTAGCACAATGCGCTTGGTTGGGTAATCGGGGCCCGCAAGCAGAATGGGCACGCCCGCTTTCAGAGCGATGTAGTAGAAGCCGGAGCGCCAGTAGGGCACTTCCTTGCGTGTGGCTTCGGTGGCAATCACCAGAATCATGTGCGTGCGTTTGGCGAACGCAGCCGCCACCTGGTCCACAAGGTTTTGCCGCTTGCGCCGGTCCACAGGAATGCCCCCCAGCCGCCGCATGAACCAACCAATCGGGGGGCGAAAGAGCGTGTGCTTGCCAATCCAGTTGAGCCGCACCCCCAGCGACGTGGCGGCTAAGAGCAGCAACACCCCGTCCCAGTTGCTTGTGTGCGGGGCGGCGGCAATCACGAACTTGGGTTCGTTCGGCAATGTGCCTTCAACGCGCCAGCCCAACGTTTGAAAGATGCGTTGCGCCATCTTTTGCCAGCCGCGCCCGATATGGACCGCTTCCAGCGCCGGCGGCAAAGGTGGGAATGTGGTTTGCTCCTCGGTCATATCTCCCTCACGACGACGTTTCCAACAACCATTTTGCCGCGTTGAGTGTGTTGCGAAGCAACATGACCGACGTCACGGGTCCCGTACCACCGGGCACGGGCGTAATCCAGCCGGCGACTTCGGCAACTTCATCAAACGCGACATCGCCCACGAGTTTGCCGTCCACAAAGTTGATGCCGAAATCAATCACCACCGCGCCGGGCTTGATGAAGTCGCGCGTGACAAGCCCCGCCCGTCCCACAGCGGCGCACACGATATCCGCTTCGCGGCAAAGCGCCGCCAGATTTTGCGTGCGGCTGTGCGCAATGGTGACGGTCGCATGGCGGTGAAGGAGCAAGAGCGCCATCGGTTTGCCTACAATGTTGCTCCGCCCAATCACTACCGCGCGCTTGCCCTTCACGTCAATGTTGTAGGCGTCCAGAATGGCGATGCCCCCCAGCGGCGTTGAAGAGACGTGGTAGCGCCCACGCTGCTGTTGCAACAGCCCCGCGTTCAGCGGGTGGACACCGTCCACGTCTTTGCGCGGGTCGAGTGCCAGGATGAGCGCGTCTTCATCAATGTGGTTGGGCAGTGGTTCTTGAATGAGAATACCATGCACATGCGGGTCGGCGTTGAGTTCAGCCAGTTTGGCGCTCAAATCGGCTTGCGAACAATCGGCGGGCAGTTCGTGTTCCTGGAAACCAAACCCCGCTTTTTCAAACGAACGCCGTACCGAACGGGCGTGTGAAAGCAGCGCGGGGTCATCGCCTGCGCGAAGCATGGCAATGGTGGGAACATGCCCGGTCGCTTCGATGAACGCCTGGGCTTCGGTCATCAGTTCTTCACGTAAACGGGCAGCCAGTGCTTTGCCGTCCAAAATGTTTGCCATAAGAGCCCCCTTTGCTTCGTGTGAGTGATCGTGTGCATGCCATCGGTCATTGTCCTGAATTGCGCAGGTTTTGCAAGCGGCACGTGTGAGACGAGCGATGGGCACAGCGATGGGCATAGAGCGTTGGACAGTATCCGAGGAATTGAATACAATACCTTGACCACAACACGGGCGCGAGCCCGTTTTTTCACGTTGAGTGCGCGAGAGGTGGTGCGCGATGGGCAAAAAATATCACATTTGGACAATCGGTTGTCAGATGAATGTCGCCGACTCCCAACGCTTGGGGTCGGAATTGGAGAAGCGCGGCTATGAGTGGACCGACGAGGTCGAAGAAGCCGACGTGATTGTGCTCAACACCTGCGTTGTGCGCGAGCAGGCGGAGCAAAAAATTTATGGTCGCCTGGGGTCCCTCAAACCGCTCAAAACGCGCGGCGAAGGCGGTCCCATTGTGGGGTTGATGGGGTGCCTTGTGGGCGTGAAGAACCCGGCGCCTTTGCGCAAAGCGTGGCCTTGGGTGGACGTCTTCATGCCGCCGAGTGAGCCTGGTCCATTGCTGGCGTATCTCGACGGGCGCGAGTGGGATTACGACGCCTACTACGAGCAGGTGAAGCAACGCCAGGCGCTCAACGCCATGCAAGATGGCGAGATTGTGTTGCCCGCTCATGTGCGCGGCAAACAGGTGACGGCGCATGTGCCCATCATCTATGGGTGCGACCATGTCTGCTCGTTCTGCATTATCCCTTACCGCCGCGGGCGTGAACGCAGCCGCCGTATTGGTGATATTGTGCAAGAAGTGCGCAGTCTGGTTGAGCAAGGTGTGAAGGAAGTCACGCTGTTGGGGCAAATTGTTGACCGCTACGGGTATGACGTGCCCGATGGACCGCGCCTGCCTGATTTGCTGCGCGTGCTGCATGACATTGAAGGGCTGGAACGTATCCGTTTCCTGACATCGCACCCCAATTACATGACCGATGAACTGCTCCGCACGGTGGCTGAACTGCCCAAAGTGATGGAGCATATCGAAGTCCCGGTGCAGGCGGGGAACGATGACGTGCTGCGCCGTATGCGCCGCGGCTACACGGTGGACGATTACCGCCGCCTGATTGATCGTATCCGTGAACTGGTGCCGGGGGCGAGTATCATCACCGATATCATCGTTGGCTTCCCCGGCGAGACCGAAGAGCAATTCATGGATACGTACAACTTGCTGGCGGAATTGAAACTGGACAAGGCGCATATCGCCTGTTTCAGCCCGCGGCCGCATACCGCCGCCGCCCGCTGGGAAGATGATGTGCCGTGGGAAGAAAAAGAACGCCGCCGCAAGATGCTGGATGACCTGATGCACGACATTATGGCGGAAATCAACAGCGCCTACCTGGACCAGACGGTTGAGGTGCTGGTTGAAGATTTGCACAAGGGCAAGTGGCGCGGGCGTACACGCACCAACAAGTTGGTCTTCTTTGAAGATGAGCGCGACCGGCGCGGCGATTTGGCGCAAGTGCGTATCACCTGGACGGGACCGTACAGCATGCAGGGCGTGCCCGCCGATGCGCCGCCCAAAACGCCCGTGCTCGATATGGAAAACATTCTCACGCCCTAGCGCCCCACGTGTGCAGAACCAAAGCCGCGTCGCCACCGCGACGCGGCTTTTTGCTTTTCGCCCCTTTCTCCGCCCCTTTTTCGCCGTTTTCGCCCGCTGTGTAACTCATTTGTAACCGCTTTTTGCTATCCTCATCGTATCACCACGCCCTGACAACCCGTCTCGCAAAGGAGCATGCTTGTGGCTTTCTCGGTTGGTTTGCGTGCGTGGGGAACGTATGTTCCCCCTCATGTCGAAACGGCGGCTGATGTCGCCGCCCGGACGGGCATTCCCGAAGACGTTGTGGCGCACAAGATGGGGTTGCGCCGCAAACATGTGGCGGGCGAAGATGACCACTGCGCCGCGATGGCGGCGCGCGCCGCCCGCCTCGCGCTGGAACGGGCGGGCGTTCCCCCTGAAAGCATAGACCTCATTCTCTACCACGGGAGCGAATACAAAGAGCATTTCGTCTGGAACGCCGCCACCCATGTGCAACGCTTGATTGGCGCGTCCAACGCCGCCGCGTTTGAACTCTACGCCCTCTGCGCGGGCACACCTATCGCGCTGAAAACCGCGCGCGCCCTGATGCGCGATGATGCTCGCCTGCGCCGCGTCTTGTTGGTGACGGCGTCGCGCGAAAACGACCTGGTGGATTACGCCAACCCGCGCGCCCGTTTCATGTTCAACTTTGGGGCTGGGGCGGGGGCGCTCTTGCTGGAACGTGAGTGGCGGCGGCACACCATTCTGGGGAGCGCCGTCATCAGCGATGGCACGCTCAGCGAAGCCGTGATTATGCCGGCGGGGGGCAGCCGTATGCCGCCGAGCCAGGAGACGGTGGCGCGCGGCTTGCACACGCTCGACGTGCCCGACCTTGATTTTATGGGGCGGCGCTTGGGCGAGGTTTCCATGCCCAATTTCCTGCGTGTGATTCAGCAGGCGGTGGAAGCAAGCGGCGCACGTGTGCAAGATATTGATTTTCTGGCGCTGGTGCACATGAAGCGTTCGTTTCATGAAGCGTTGCTCGATGCGCTGGGATTGCGCGCCGACCAGTCGCTTTATCTGGACGAATACGGGCACATGCAATCGGTTGACCAGATTATGGCGCTGGAACTGGCGCATGCGCGCGGGGTGCTTCATGAAGGCGCGTTGGTTGTGTTGGCGGCGGCGGGGACGGGCTACACGTGGAGCGCCGTGGCGATACGCTGGTAGCGACAACGAAAGGAGCAAGGACGATGCGATTAGCGAACAAAACCGCCATCATCACCGGGGCGGCGCATGGGATTGGGCGGGCGACGGCGCTGCGTTTTGCCGCTGAGGGGGCGCGCGTGGCGGTCGCCGACCTGGACGCCGAAGGGGCGCAACGTGTCGCCGATGCGATTGCGGCGCAGGGGGGCACGGCGCTGGCGGTGGTGGTCAACGTGCGCGACCGCGCCTCGGTGGATGCGATGGTGCGCACCGTGCTGGACGCTTGGGGGCGCATTGACATTCTGGTGAACAACGCGGGCATTATCCGCGATGCGCAACTGCTCAAACTTTCCCCCGATGATTTTCAGGCGGTGCTCGATGTCAATATCACGGGCGTTTTCCATTGCACGCAAGCCGTCGCGCCGCACATGGTGGCGCAGGGGGCGGGCGTGATTCTCAACGCCTCGTCGGTTGTGGCGCTGTACGGCAACTTTGGGCAAACCAACTATGTTGCCAGCAAAAGCGCCGTGATTGGCATGACGAAAGTATGGGCGCGTGAATTGGGGCGCAAAGGGGTGCGTGTGAACGCGGTTGCCCCCGGCTTCATCGAAACACGCATGACCGCCGGCATTCCCGAAAAAGTCATCGCCAAATTGCTGGAACGTGTGCCGCTGGGGCGCATGGGCACGCCCGACGAAGTGGCGGCGGCGTATCTCTGGCTGGCGTCTGACGAGGCGTCGTATGTGAACGGTCATGTGCTCAGTGTGGACGGCGGCGCGGTGATTTGACCCGCCAACATGAGCAGAGATCCAACAAGTCAAAAGGCAAGGTGGACTATGCCTCACCAGCAGGTTTTCGGTGCAACGGATTGGCTGGCGAAACGGGCGCGGTTTTCCCCCCATCGTCCTGCGCTCACCATTGCGGAAACCGGCGAGCGGATGACCTACGCGGAGTGGAACACCCGCGCCAACCGTGCGGCGAACACGTTGCGGGCGTTGGGCGTTCGGCAAGGCGAGCGTGTGGCGGTGCTGGCGCAGAACCGCGTGGAGTATTTGGACGTGCTCTTTGCGTGCCAGAAGACGGGGGCGATTTTGCAGGCGCTCAACTGGCGGTTGACGGCGCACGAATTGCGCTCGCTGGTGCGTGACGGCGAGCCAACCCTGCTGTTGTATGACGCCGCCAATGCGCCCAAAGCCGCGGCGGTGTTGGACGATATGCCCCATGTGCTGGGCGTGGCGCTGGATGAACCGCTGAGCGGCGTCCATCCGCAATGGGGGAACATGCTGGCGCGCGCCTCGTCGCGGGCGCCGACGCCCCCGCCGCGCACATTGGACGACCCTTGGGTGCTGTGCTACACGGGGGGCACCACGGGCTTGCCCAAAGCCGCCATCCTGACGTATGGCACGGTGACGTGGAACGCGGTCAACACGGTGAGCACATGGGGCTTGACCGCCGATGACACGGCGATTTTGAACGCGCCGCTTTTTCACACGGGCGGGCTCAATGTCTTCACCACCCCGCTGGTACACGTGGGGGGGCATTCCATCGTCTGCACGGGGTTCGATGCCGACCAGGTGTTTGACTTCCTGACGACGGGCGAGGCGACGCTTTTTTTCGGCGTCCCGACCATGTTCATCATGTTGCAGGAACACCCCCGTTGGGCGGAAGCGAGTTTTGAGAAGACCAAGCTCATCATTTCGGGCGGCGCGCCCTGTCCGCGCCCCGTCTTCGAGCGCTTTTTCGAGAAGGGCGTGGCGTTCAAAACCGGCTACGGGCTGACCGAAGCGGGACCCAACAATTTCTGGCTTCCCCCCGAAGATGTGCAGCGCAAGGTGGGCGCGGTGGGCTTTCCGCTGATGCACGTAGAAACGCGCATTGTCGCCGACGATGGGCGCGACTGCGAAGCGGGCGAAGTCGGCGAACTGCTCATCCGAGGACCGCATGTCATCCCCGGCTACTGGAACCGCCCCGACGCCACGGCGAGCACGATTGTGGACGGCTGGTTGCACACGGGCGACCTCGCGCACTGCGATGAAGAGGGCTACACCTACATCGTCGGGCGCAAAAAGGACGTCATCATCTCCGGCGGCGAAAACATTTACCCCGCGGAAGTCGAGAGCGTCATGCTCGGTCATCCCGCGGTGAGCGAGGCGGCGCTCATTCCCGTGCCCGACCCCAAATGGGGCGAAGTGGGGCGGGCGGTGGTGGTATGCCGCGCGGGGCAATCGCTCAGCGCCGAGGCGTTGCTGGCGTGGTTGCGCGAGCGGCTGGCGGGCTACAAAGTCCCCAAATCGGTGGTCTTCGTGGACGAACTCCCCAAGACGGGCGCGGGCAAGGTGGACAAGCAAGCGCTCGTGCGCCGATTTGGCGCACCGTAGCCGCCCATGATACGAAAAAGGGTGTGTCGTGAACAACCAACACCCAAAGGAGGGCTTGTATGCGTGAAGAGCGAGTGGCCATTGTGACGGGCGCGGCAAGCGGCATTGGGCTGGCGATTGCCGAAGCCCTGGCGCGCGAGGGATATCACGTTGTCATCACCGACATCAACGCCGAAGCGGGGCGGGCGGTCGCTGAGCGGTTACACGGGCTCTTTGTCCATGCCAATCTGGCGGAACGTGCGGCGTGTCGGCGGGTGGTTGACGCGACGTTGGCGACCTATGGCCGCGTGGACATTCTCGTCAACAATGCCGGCTTCCAGCACATTGACCCCATCGAAGCGTTCCCCGAAGAGACCTGGGAGACCATGCTTGCCGTCATGCTCACCGCCCCCTTTTTGCTGACCAAGTACGTGTGGCCCTCGATGAAAGCCAACGGTTGGGGGCGTATCGTCAACATCGCCTCTATTCACGGATTGGTGGCGTCCCCCTTCAAGAGCGCCTACATCGCCGCCAAGCATGGGCTGATTGGATTGACGCGCACCGCCGCGCTGGAAGGTGGCGCGCATGGGATCACCGTGAACGCCATTTGCCCCGCGTATGTGCGCACGCCGCTGGTGGAAAACCAGATTGCCGATCAGGCGCGCACGCGCGGCATCAGTGAAGATGAAGTCGTGCAGCACGTCATGCTGGAACCCGCGGCAATCAAGCGGCTCATTGAACCGTCCGAAGTCGCCGACCTGGTGCTCTACCTGTGCAGTGAGCGCGCGGGGGCAATCACCGGCTCGGCGTTGACCATTGACCTGGGTTGGACAGCACGTTGAGAGAAGAGGAAGGAGCGCCTTATGTCCCATATTCCGCATTTAGACGGTATCACCTGCCGCATGGTGGAAACGCCGCGCGGCCGCTTCCACCTTTTGGAGCGTGGTCCCGCCGACGGCGAGCCGGTGGTTTTTGTGCATGGCAACGTCTCTTCGGCAACCTTCTGGGAAGAGTTGATGCTGGCGTTGCCGCCCACGTACCGCGCCGTGGCATACGACCAGCGCGGCTACGGCGAAAGCGAGCGCCTGCCGGTGGACGCCACGCGCGGCTTGCGTGATTTCAGCGATGATTTGAGCGCCCTTGTGGACACCCTCGACCTCGACACGTTCCACCTGATTGGGCACAGCATGGGGGGCGGTGTTGCCATGCAGTACACCATCGAACACCCTGAGCGGGTGCGTACCCTGACGGTTGTGTGCCCGGTCTCGCCTTACGGCTATGGCGGCACAAAAGGGCTGGAAGGCGAACGCATTTGGCCCGACGGGGCGGGGAGCGGTGCCGGTGTCGCCAACCCCGAATTTGTCCAGCGGCTGGCGGCGGGCGACCGTTCCACCGAAAGCCCCGCCTCGCCGCGCAACGTCCTGCGCACCTTCTACGGGAAAGCGCCCTTCATCCACCCGCGCGAAGAAGCCCTGCTTGATGCCATGCTCTCCACCGCCGTGGGTCCCGACCATTACCCCGGCGACAGCACGCCCTCAGCGCATTGGCCTGGGGTGGCGCCCGGTACGCGGGGCATCAACAACACCATGGCGCCCATCTACTGCAACCTGAGCGGGATTGTCGCCATCACGCCCAAACCGCCGTTGCTCTGGGTGCGCGGCGCCGACGACCAGATTGTTTCCGACGCATCCATGTTCGACATTGGCTACCTGGGCAAATTGGGGTTGGTGCCCGGCTGGCCTGGTGAAGACGTGTACCCGCCGCAACCCATGGTCTCGCAAACGCGCGCGGTTTTCCAGCGATACGCTGAACAGGGCGGGCGTTTTCGCGAAGTAGTCATCGAGGACGCGGGACATTCGCCCTACCTGGAACGCCCGGACGAGTTTCAAGCGGCATGGTTCGCCTGGCTTGACGAATCTTGATGAAGAGAGGAGGCGCGTATGTGAGCCATTCGCTATTGTTCAGCCGCAAACACCGTTTTTGAGTTGACATAAGGAGGAGAATTGTGATGAAACGTCTGCTCGCACTCATTGTTTTGGTTGTTGCGTTGGCGGCGTGTGGCGGGGGCGCTGAGACCCCACCCGCTACGGAACCACCCCCGACAACCGTCGCCGAGGAGCCCACGCAAGCCCCCGAACCCACAGCCACCGAAGCCGCCGCCGAACCGACAAGCGAACCCGCAGCGGAAGAACCGACAACAGGCGAACCGATCAAAATCGGGTTGCTGACCGACCAGAGCGGCGCGTTGGCAATTTATGGTCCGCAGCAGGAAAACGGGTTTCGCCTGGGGCTGGAATACGCCACGAACGGCACCATGCAAGTCGCTGGGCGTCCGATTGAGGTGATTGTAAAAGACAACGCATCCGACCCCGAAACCGCCGTTAGCCAGGCGCGTGAACTGATTTCCGCCGAGGGCGTGGACGTGCTGGTGGGCACCGTCTCATCCGGCGCGACGCTGGCGGTCATGGAAGTCGCCAAGGAGAACGAGAAGATTCTCATCGTCACCCCCGCCGCCAGTCCCGCCATTACCGGCGAAAACTTCAACGAATTTACCTTCCGCACCAGCCGCACCAGCGTGCAAGACGCGCTGACCATGGGGGCGGCGCTGGTGGAACTGGGCGACACCTTTGTGCAAATCGCCCCCGACTATGCTTTTGGCTACGGCTCGGCAATGGGCTTCTACAACGTGGTGAAATCGCTGGGCGGGCAATTCGTCATCAACGATAACGATCAGCAATTCGGCGCAATTTTCATCCCGCAAGATACCACCGACTTCACCACCTACCTCAACCAGGTGCTCGATTCGGGCGCCGACGTGCTCATCGTGACCTGGGCGGGCGCGGGGTTTGTGCCGCTCTTCCAGCAAATGCAGCAGTTGGGCATTTTCGATGAGATGACGGTGGCGACAGGCTTCGGCGACAACCAGACCATTGCCGCGGGCTATACCGACGCGATTGGGGCGGTTGGTGTCTCCGTGTATCACTACACGTTGCCCGACAACGCCGTGAACGATTGGCTTGTCCAGCGCCACAAAGAAGCGTTTGGCGTGCCGCCCGACCTCTTTACCGAGGGCGGTTTTACGGCGGCGCAAATGCTGGTGGCGGGGCTGGAAGCCACGGGCGGCGATACAAGTGCCGCGGCGCTCATTCCTGTGCTGGAACAGTTGCGTTTCCAGGGTCCCAAGGGCGAGTACATTGTGCGCCCCGAAGACCACGTGATGTTGCAACCGATGTATCTGGTGCGCCTCGTCAACACCGACGACCCCGAATTTCGCTTCTTCGAGTTGGTGCGCGAGTTTGGTCCGGAGGAAACAGCGCCCCCGTGCCAGGTGCCGCCTGAGTTGAACCGCTGCCCATAAATCGCGAGTGGGGGCGTGGTCAAGCGCCGCGCCCCCAAGGAGACACCCCCATGACTGAGCGCATCATCCTGCAAACAGAACACTTGCGCCGCACATTTGGCGGCTTGGTGGCGGTGGACGATGTCTCGTTGCAGGTGCGGCGTGGAACGTTGCACAGCATCATCGGACCCAACGGCGCCGGCAAAACCACCCTTTTCAACCTCATGAGCGGCGTTCTCCCGCCAACCAGCGGGCGCATTCTCTTCGAGGGGCGCGACATTACCAACGTCCCCGCGCATGGCATCGCGCATTTGGGGATTGGGCGCTCGTTTCAGATTACCAACATTTTCCCTTCGCTCACCGTGTTGGAGAACGTCCGGCTTGCCGCGCAAGCCGTTGGCAAGCACAACTTCACTTTTTGGCGCGATTACCGCGCCTTTCCGGAGTATATCGAGCGGGCGTGGGAAGTGCTGGCGATGGTGGGCTTGCAAAAGCGGGCGCATCTTCCCGCGGGAACGCTGGCGCACGGCGACAAACGCAAACTGGAATTGGCGATGATTCTGGCGCCCAACCCGCGCTTGCTGTTGCTGGATGAACCAACGGCGGGCATGGCAAGCGAGCAAGTGCCCGAATTGATGGCGCTCATCGAGCGCATTCGCGCCGTGGGCGACAAAACGATTGTGCTGGTGGAGCACAACATGCATGTTGTCATGGCGGCGAGCGATGTGATTACCGTGATGGTGCAAGGGCGCGTGTTGGCGGAAGGCGCACCTGCGGAAATTCGCGCCGATGAACGTGTCCAGCGGGCGTATTTGGGGCAGTTGTACGAAGAGTGAGCGGCAAGCGAGGCAGGCGAACCATGTTGCAGGTTGAAAACATTCATACGTTCATCGGACAGTTTCATATTTTGGAAGGCGTCTCGTTCAGCGTGCCGCACGGCTCGATTGTGGCGTTGCTGGGGCGCAATGGCGCCGGCAAAACCACCACGCTCAAAAGCATCATGGGGCTGACACCGCCCCGCCGCGGGCGTATTCTGTTCGACGGGGTGGAGATTCAGGGAGAACCGCCGCACGCCATCGCGCGGCGCGGCATTGGCTACGTGCCCGAACACCGTGCCATTTTTCGCGGGCTGACCGTGCTGGAAAATCTGCAACTCGCCGAGCGGCGCAAGGGCGACCTTGCCCGCAAAAGCGACTTCATTTTTGAACTGTTTCCCGATTTGCGGCGGCTAATTGGCTTGCGGGGCGGGCAACTATCGGGGGGACAACAGCAAATGTTGGCGATTGCCCGCGCGCTTGTGCCCGACAACCGCTTGTTGTTGGTGGATGAACCGAGCGAGGGGTTAGCACCTGTCATCATCGAGAGCATTATTGCGGCGTTGCAGGCTCTGCGGGGCGAGATGACGATTGTGCTGGTGGAGCAGAATTTCCTCATGGCGCAGAAGTTGGCCGATACCTACGTCATCATTGATGACGGCAAAAGCGTTCAAACCGGACGCATGCACGACCTGGCACACGACCATGAGACCATTCGGCGCTATTTGGGCGCATCCTGAGCAGAGGGGGCATTTGGTGCGTATGAACCGTTTTGCGAAACGAAACATATCGCCTGCGACAGTGGGCGTTGTGCTGGTGTTGCTGCTGGTGGTTGCCAACGGCATGCGGAGCGCCAACGTCAAACAGTGGGTGACGCTCATTCAATCGGGGTTGTATTTGGCGAGTATCACCTTCCTGGTGGCGTCGGGGTTTTCGCTGATTTTTGGCTTGATGGATGTGCTCAACTTTGCGCACGGCACCATTCTCATGTTCGGCGCATATGCGGGCTACACGGTTTTTGCGAACCCGCGCCTCTTCCTCAACACCATGCCCCTGGTGGTGGTGATGTTTGGCGTTGCGTGGGCGGTGGGGATGGGGGCTGCGTGGCGCGCCACTGGATGGCGGCGTTGGTTGGCGCTGGCGGCGTTGGGGCTTTTTCTCTGGCTGGGGTGGCGGCATATCCCACTGGAAGCATTGCGGGCGTTTGCGGGCACCTCGGTGGGGGGCGCTGTGCCGACCGCCGAAGCGCAAGAACCGCTGGGGCGCATGCTCATGCGCGTGCTGTGGCTGGTGGCGGCAGGCGCGACCTTGGGCGTTTTGTTGCCGCCTTTGCACGTGCGGGCTGGCGTGCGGCGGCGTGTCTGGCTGGCGCTGGGGGTTCTGCTTGGGGCAGCGGTGATGGTGTTGCCGGCGCGCACAGCGCTTGAACAGGGCATCCTGGCGTTGCCCACCGATGTGCGCTTTGTGATAGCCTTGCTGGTGGGGGCGGGCACGGGCGCTGTGCTGGGCGCACTGCTGGAATGGGGACTGATTCGCCCTTTGTACGCCCGCCCGATTTACCAGATTTTGCTCACGTTGGGGTTGGTTTTTGTGGGGGCGGAGTTGGTGAAGTTGGTGTGGGGGCAGGCGGCGTATCCCCCTATGCCCGCGCCAAGCCTCTTTGCAGAACGGTGTACCTCGGCGTCGTTTGCGGCGTGGCTGAGCGAGCATTGCAGTGCGGTAAAGGTGTTGGGGCGCAATGTGCCCACCTATCGCCTGTTTGTGGTGGGGATTGCATTGGCGACCTTTTTGGCGGTGGGGTTGTTGCTGCAACGAACGCGCCTGGGGTTGATTATTCGTGCGGGTGTGGAAGACGATAGCATGGTGCAGGCGCTGGGGATTGATGTGCGCCGCGTCTTCACGCTGGTGTTTGCGCTGGGGTCGGCGCTGGCGGCGTTGGGGGGTGTGGTGCTGGCGCCCGTCGAAGGGCTTGACCCCGGCATGGGGTTTCGGTTCCTGCTTGCCGCGGTGATTGCGGTGGTAATTGGCGGCATGGGACGCTACAGCGGCGCGGCGTTAGGCGCGTTGCTGGTGGGGCTTGGGCGTGCCATGTTCGACTTTTGGGGGGCGGTTGGGTATCCCTTGCCTGGGGGACACACCTGGTACTTTTCGCCCACCGTCGCCGAAGCCTCGACGGTCATCATTATGGCGATTGTGTTGCTCATTCGCCCAAGCGGCTTACTTGGTGAATCTGATGAATGAACAAACAAGACCGGCGAAGGGAGTGGCGGGCATGCCCTGGCGCGAACGATTTTCGCTTACGGCGGTGCTTGTAGTGGCGGCACTGGCGGGGCTTCCCTGGGTGTTGGCGTGGCTTGGCGGTACTGATACGGACAGTGGATTGGCTGTCACGGTGCAGTTGGTGCTCATCAACACGTTTATTTTGGCGGTGTATGCGGTCAGTTATGACCTGTTGATGGGCTATACGGGGATTCTTTCATTTGGGCATGCGCTCTTTTTCGGCACGGGGGCGTATGCCTTGGGCATCACCGTCAAGCATTTGGGGTGGCCGATTTGGGGGGCGCTTGTGCTGGTGGTGGTGCTGGCTGTTGTGCAGGCGCTTTTGGTGGGCGTGCTTTCCCTGCGCGTGCGGGGCATTTACTTCACGATGGTGACGTTGGCGTTGGCGGAAGGCTTCTACCGTCTGGCACAGGCGAATGATTTTGCAGCCTATACGGGCGCGAAGGATGGTTTGCACGGCATCCCGCTCACGGGGTGGCTGAGCCGCACCGACCATTTCACCCGTTTCTATTTGACGGCGCTGCTGTTCTTGCTGGTGATGTATTGGCTGGCGCGGCGGTTGGTCAACTCGCCAACCGGGCGTGCCATGCAAGCCGTGCGCGAAAACGAATCCCGCGCTGCGGCGTTGGGGTTCAACCCGCTGGCGTACAAACTGGTGGCGTTGGTCGTGGCGGGCGTGATGGCGGCGCTGGCGGGGGCGTTCAACGCCTTGTGGCAAGGGTTCGCCGACCCCGGCTTTTTGAGCGTTGACATGACCATTGAGGCGCTGTTGATGGTGATTATCGGCGGGGTAGGGACGCTGGTGGGGCCAATTTTGGGCGCGGGCGTGCTCGAAATTCTGGGGGATGTGCTGAACCGTCTCTTCGGACCCCGTTGGCCGCTGGTGTTTGGGCTGGCGTATGTCCTCATCGTGCTCTATTTCCCCTATGGGCTTTTAGGCACATGGCGACAACGCGCGACGCAACGTCGGGCGGGGTGGGCGCGCTTGCGGCGTTTGGTGGTACGTGAAGGGTAAAGCGCGCGTTGGCGTCTGGGCGTGTTTGGCGCGGCAAGGGCTGACGGCACCAATCTAGCCGGCGTTAGACGCCGTGGATTCGTCTATGGGGAATGTATGGCGACCTTGCGCCAGCCACTCCTCGGCTTCTTGCTCTTTGAGTGGTCGCCCGAAGAAATACCCTTGCCCATATTCACACCCCATGGCACGGAGCAGTGTCATCTGTTCCACTGTTTCCACACCCTCAACAACAACGGCTATCTCCAAAGCGTGCGCCATTGCTACAATGGCGCGCACCAGCGTTTGTGTGGATGGTGAGTGGGGGGTGTTTTGCACAAATGAGCGGTCAATCTTCAAACCGCTGATGTTGAAGCGGTGCAGATAACTGAGTGAAGAGTAGCCCGTCCCAAAATCATCAATGTAGAACGGAACACCAAGCCGCTCTAACGCGGTAATCTCCTCTATGGCTTCTTGCGTGCGTTGGAGCAGAACCCGCTCGGTAATTTCAATGTGCAAATCTTCGGGGCGCACGCCATGGGTGCGCAAAAGATTGCGGATTGAGCGAGCAAAGCCCGGTGTTTGGAACTCTTGCCCCGAAAAGTTGACGGCAATCCAGATGGGAGGGCTGGACGGGTAAAGGTGGTGCCAGCGTGCCAGCGTCGCCAACGCGGACGAGAGCACGTAGTGGTCAATTTCACTCACCAATCCCATTTCTTCGGCTATGGGGATAAAGCGTGAAGGTGGGATGAAGCCGTATTCGGGGTGGTGCCAGCGTACGAGCACCTCGAAGCCGACCAGCCGCCCCGTGGAGAGCCGCACGATGGGCTGAAAATAAATCTCCAAATCCTGGTGGGCGAGCGCTTCACGGAGCGCGTTTTCCAATTGCAGGCGCATGGTCGCATTGCGGAAGAGGGTTTCATCGAAGACGGCGAACCGCCCACCCCCCTGCTCTTTTGCGCGGTAGAGCGCCAGGTCAGCATTACGGAGCACATCTTCGGGGGCGCTGAGCGTTGCAGGCGCAATCCCCATGCTCAAAGTAAAGTGGAACGTGTGCCCCTGGTAGGTAAAAGGTTGTTGGAATGCCCGCACCAGTACCGAACCGAGATGCATGGCGCGTTGGATGGCGTCGCTCCCTGTAATCAGGACGACGAACTCATCGCCACCAAAGCGTGCCAGCATCATGTCCCATTGGATATAGTGCTGGAGCCGTTGCGCAACGAGTTTGAGCAATTCATCGCCAAACGTATGCCCCATGGTATCGTTGATGAGTTTGAAGCGGTCGAGGTCAATAAAGACAACCGCATAGGAGTACATGGGGTTTTGCTGGGCGCGTTCAAACTCTTCGCGCAGGCGTTGCATGAACTTGTTGCGGTTGGGCAGGCGGGTGAGGGGGTCGTGTTCGGCTTCAAACCGCAGCGCTTCTTCAATGCGTTTACGCTCTGTGATATCGGTTTGCGACCCCGCCAGGCGATAGGCTTGCCCTTCGGGCGTGCGCAAGGCTTGGGCGCGGCACCACATCCACAGGTAAGAACCGCTTTTGTGGCGGATACGGTATTCACTTTCCATGTAGTCCGTTTTACCAGCCAGGTGCTCGGTGATAGCGGTTTTCAATGCTGGGCGGTCATCGGGGTGTACGCGCCAAAACCACTCGTTCGGCGAGTCGCTGATTTCGCTTTCTGTGTACCCGAGCATCGTTTTCCAACGGGGGGCGTAGAAAATGGTGTTCGTGCGCAAATCCCAATCGAACAAGCCGGCGGACGCGCCGCGTGCCGCCAGCACATACCGCTCTTCGCTCTCGCGGAGCCGCTCAAGAATTTGATGGTGCTCGGTCATATCCCGAAACAAGATGAGACGTGCGAAGAGATTGCCTTCCGGCGCGTAAATGAGGCCGGTTTGAACGTGGAAAGTGCATACCTGCTCATCAATTGGGAGTTGGAGTTCAAAAGAGACTTCTTCATCGGCAAGCAGGCGTTCCAGGTAGTGCGTTTCGACTGTCCAGACGCTGGAGAGTGGAAGCCCGAGAAGTGTTGACCGGTCGCCTTGCAGAAGTTTTTCGGCGCTTTTGCTCAGTTCTCGAATGCAGTGCTGGGCGTCAAGAACGATGAGGGCGTCAGGCATGTATTCGAGAATGCGGTTATACACGATAGGCGCCAGGCGCCGACCGCGCGTTGAAAGAGAAAGGGCAAACAAACCAAGCGTAAAGGTGCCCAAGAAAATGGGGGACAAATCAATGGGTTTCTTGATGTACACAGCATCTGCAAAGGCAAGCAGGGCGGGAAAAAACATGGCCGCCATAAGCGACGTAATCTGCCAGTTGTAAAACGAGCGTGTTTTGTAGAAATATCGCCCTAACAGGTAGAGGCTGTAGAAAACGCATGCGAAGGCATACAGAATGAACACCCAAAAGAGCGGACCGCGCTCAATGACGAGAATCAGATAGGTATCGAACGACTCCAACCGTGGGGAGCGCCAGAAGAGATTGTGCACATCGTTTGTCCATGCCATCACCAGAAAGAAAAGACTACTGCCAAAGAAAAAAAGATACGTTGTGGGCGACCAATCGTCTTCAAGGCTGATGAACGAATAGGTCCACAGAAGCCATGTGGCGGGAACAAAGACGACTGCTGTGTATATGATTTTGAGCGCCAATAATTGCGACTGTACATCAGGAATGCTTATCAACAACAGATTGCCGAACATCCACAATGCGACTTCAAGCAGGAGAATGGCACTCATGCGGCCATTCCAACGGTTGCGGTAGCGCACCCACAACCAAATGACCGCTGTCAAGTCAAGAAGAATGACTGCGATGAGGAATGGGGTGAAGGGCATTTGTTGATACGTCATATTTCTCATCATGGGTAAATTCAGTTTCTGACGGGCTCACGTGTTTCCATAGTATGGGAGAATGCGTGGAAAAGCAATAATCCAAAAGTACAGGGTATCATTGGATGGATTGACAAAAGCCGCCTGGACAGGCGGCTTTTGTGTTCCGCCGGCGTCTTTACCACTCATCACGTCGAGAGAGCACAAAGGCCAGGATAAGCAAAGCGACAAGAGCAATGCCGACGAGTGCCCACACACTGGGGCTTTTGGCATCTTCGAGACTCGCCAGAAATTCGTCCACCTGGCGTTCGGCTTGCTCACGCGTGAGCCCGTAACGTTCTTGTACAGTCCCTACCAGGCGGTCCCAGCGACCTGCGATAACATCCAGGTCGTCGTTGGTCAGGTGTCCCCAGCGTTCGCGTACACGCCCGCGAATTTGCCGCCAACGTCCTTGCAATTGTGTGCGGTTCATCACGCACCTCCTTTCCATATTGATTGAGGATAAAAGATGATACTCATTTTCATTCAACAACCATAATTGTCTGGACAAGAGAAGGCAACTTGTGTAGAATGCAGCCCGCCACGGGCCGGTGGCGGAACGGTAGACGCAGGGGACTTAAAATCCCCTGGGCATTTTGCCCGTGTGGGTTCGAATCCCACCCGGCCCATCTTTCGTTCAACGTGTCTTGGTTCCTCTGTACCCTCTCGTACGTTGCCCGTGTTCCCTCCCTCTCCTATAATCACCCAAAATATGCGCAACGATGCCACCCCACTTGACAATTGTCACTACACAACAACCCGCCCACGGACTACACTCCTTCCTTAGGGGTATTCCGTGGGCAGCGAGGCCACACGGAGGGAACGATGACACATCCTTTGTTGATGCGGCTTGCCCAGGGTCCCTTGTTGACCGATGGGGCAATGGGAACACAACTTTACAGCCGCGGCTATTCGTTCAAACAAGGGTTCGATAGCGCCAACATCGAGCGCCCGCAGGTGGTGCGCGATATTCACGAAGCCTACCTGCTGGCTGGCGCTGACGTCCTGGAAACCAACACCTTTGGCGCCAATCGCGTCAAACTGGCCGAACACGGCTTGCAAGACCGTGTCGCGGAGATCAACCGGGCGGCGGTGCAGATTGCGCAAGCCGCCCGTGAAGCCTTGCGCCAACCCGCCTTCATCCTTGGGGCGGTAGGACCGCTTGGGCGTATGCTTGCCCCCCTTGGTGCCCTTTCGCCGCAGGAAGCCCGCGCTATCTTCCGCGAGCAAATCCAGGCGCTGATTGAAGCCGGCGTGGATGGTATTATCCTGGAAACATTCAGCAGTCTCGCCGAAATTCAGGAAGCCCTGCGTGCCGCCAAGGAGATTGCCCCCGACATCCCCGTCATCGCCCAAATGACGTTTGGACGCGACGGTGTGACCAAATTGGGGCATGCGCCTGTGGACGTTGCGGCGGCATTGCTCGCCAACGGCGCGGACGTCGTGGGCGCGAATTGCGGTATTGGACCGCGGAGCGTGCTCGCCGCTATTCGCACCATGCAGGCGCAATATCCCCATGCCACCTACTCTGCTATCCCCAACGCGGGGTGGCCGGAGCAGATGGATGGGCGCATCCTCTACCCCGCCACACCGGAATACTTTGCCAACTTCGCCCGCGAAGCCGCCGAAATGGGCGTGCGCCTCATCGGGGGCTGCTGCGGCACCACACCCGACCACATCCGCGCCATGCGTGCCGCACTCGATTCATGGCAGGCTGGCGAACCCATCCCGGCGCGCCCGCGTGAGCCGGTGGCTGTGCATGTGCGCCACATTGCCGAAAACCCCGCCCCGACGGCATTGGCGCGCGCCTTCGCCAGCGGACATTTTGTCACCACGGTTGAACTGGAACCGCCGCGCGGTGTTGACCTGACCGACTTGCTCAACACCGCCGCCATGCTCAAAGGCGCTGGCGCGACAGTCCTCAATGTCGCCGATAGCCCGCTGGCGCGTATGCGCATGAGCCCCTGGGCGGTTGCCAGCCTCATCCAGAGCCGTGTGGGTATTGAAACCGTGCTCCACTTCCCAACACGGGGGCGCAACTTGCTCCGCGTGCAAGGCGATCTCCTGGCGGCGCATGCGCTGGGTGTGCGCAACATCTTCGTTGTCATGGGCGACCCCACCGCGATTGGCGATTATCCGGACGCTACCGATAGTTACGACATTGTTCCCACCGGCTTGATGAAACTCATCAAAGAAGGCTTCAACCAGGGGCGGGATTTTGGCGGCAACGACCTGGGAGCGCCGACGCACTTTCTTGTTGGCTGTGCGTTGAACTTTGGCGCCGCCAACCTCGAACGCGAGGTGAAACTGCTCCGCAAGAAAATAGCCAGCGGCGCGGATTTTTGCTTGACCATGCCTTTCTACGACCCGGACGTACCGCGTCGCTTTATCGAAGCCTATGGCGGTCCCGTGGAAATTCCTGTGTTGATGGGCGTATTACCCCTCTACAACGAACGGCATGCCGCCTTCCTGCATAACGAAGTGCCTGGTATTACCATTCCCGAACATGTGCTCGAACGCATGGCAACCGCCGAGAACAAGCCCCAGGAGGGGGTGCGTATCGCACTCGAATTGATTGACGCCGTGCGCGATTTGGTGGATGGTATCTACATTATGCCGCCGTTCCGCAAATATGACATCGCCGCCCAGATTATCCGCGCCGTCTATCGTGGAAACCATGCCAATGCCATGCAAGAAGAATAGGAGGGAGCGATGAGCAAGGTGCCGCAGACTGTTCGCGAGATTATGACGCCCGACCCAATCACCGTCACGCCTGACGCCACATTAGCCGCAGCCCTGCAATTGATGATTGAACATGGCATCCGCCGCTTGCCTGTCGTAACCGAGCGCGGCGAGTTGGTGGGGATTATCAGCGACCGCGATTTGCGGCTGGCGGCTGATTCCCCGCTCTTGCAGGTGATGCCCGAAGATGTGCGACGCCATTTTGAAGAGCACCGCGTGAGCGAAATCATGCGCACGGTGCTCATCACCATCGAAGCAGATGAGCCGATTGTTGAAGCCGCCAAACTCATGCGTGTGGCGCGTGTCGGCGGGCTTCCTGTGGTGGAACGTGACGGCGCTTTGGTGGGCATTCTCACGCGTTCCGACCTCATTGACCATTTGATTCGCTTGCTGGAACCGGTTGAAACGAGTGAGTGAAGGCCAAAAACGTCAAGTAAGGGCAATGATGCCCAATCAAGCAAAGGAGGCTTGAAATGACAGTACGCAATCTTTTATCAACCAAAGGTTTTGGAACCATCACGGTTCACCCCGACACCAGTGTGCTGGATGCTGTACGCATACTGGCGGAGCACAACATTGGTGCGGTTGTCGTCGTGGATGATGACGACCGTGTGGTGGGCATTTTCACCGAGCGCGACCTGGTGCGCCATTGCGCCACGCAGGGCGCGGAGGTATTGCATTTGCCTGTCCGCGAAGTGATGACCCCTGACCCCATTACCGCTTTGCCACAAGATGATTTGCGCATTATTGCGCATGTGATGGTCGAAAAACATTTTCGGCATATCCCTGTGGTCGAAGATGGTCAACTCATTGGTATTCTCTCCATTCGCGATGTTTTGAAAGCCCAACGCGACCAATACCTGGGCGAGATTGATACATTGCAAACGCGCCTTATGGAGCGTTTTGAATGGCGTCGGCATGAATCTGAATCCTGAACAAAGCGCAAAGGAAAACACCTTTTCATGGAGGAAGCGTCATGAGCACAAACAGCATCCGTGTGGCTATCATTGGTTCGGGTCCATCGGCGTTTTATGCGGCTGGGCATTTGCTGCTTCAAAGCGACCCGGAAGTCTGGGTGGACATGTACGAACATCTGCCCACACCTTTTGGCTTGGTGCGCTACGGCGTGGCGCCCGACCACCAAAAAATCAAGAATGTGACCAAGGTTTTTAGTAAAACCGCCAGCCATCCGCGTTTTCGCTTCTTTGGAAATGTGACGTATGGCAAAGACATCATGCTTGCAGATTTGAAGCGCTTCTATCATGCCATTCTCTTCGCCACAGGCGCTTCTGTTGATCGCAAAATGGGTATTCCTGGTGAAGATTTGCCGCGGAGTTATCCCGCTACTGAATTTGTCGCCTGGTACAATGGTCATCCTGACTACGCCCACCTGACTTTTGATTTGGAACAAGAGCGTATTGCTGTGGTCGGCGTCGGGAACGTGGCTGTGGACGTGACTCGCATTTTGTTGAAAGACCCCGATGAACTCGCCAAAACCGATATCGCCGATTATGCGCTCGAAGCGTTGCGTAAAAGCAAGGTGCGCGAAGTCTATTTGCTGGGGCGGCGTGGTCCCGCGCAAGCCAAATTCACATACCCTGAAATTCGCGAATTGACTTCGTTGCCCAACATTGATGTGATTGTGCCGCCCGAAGAAGCCGAACTGGACCCATTGAGCCGCAAGGAATTGGAAGAGAACCCCGACAAGGATGTGGAAGCCAAAGTTGAATTGATTCAGGAATTGGCGCACAAACAACCCGAAGGAAAACCGCGCCGCCTGATTTTGCGCTTCCTGGTTTCCCCCACAGAACTGTTGGGCGATGAGGAAACAGGCGTCCAATCCATGAAACTCGTCCATAACGAACTGTACGCGACCGAAGCCGGCACGCTGCGCCCACGCCCAACCGACCGCTACGAAGAGTTGCCTGTGACCGAGGTGTACCGCGCGATTGGGTATCGGGGCGTGCCGTTGCCCGATGTGCCTTTCCATGAACGCTGGGGCGTGATCCTCAACGCCGATGGCCGCGTGCTCGACCCCGAGACCAACCAGCCTCTGTACGGGCTGTACTGCACAGGCTGGATCAAACGTGGGGCGCAAGGTGTCATTGGCACCAACAAACCCGATGCAGTCGCGACGAGCGAACACATCATCGAAGATGCGCGTGCAGGGCGGTTGCTTGCGCCCGAAACAACAGACCCGGATGTCATCGAGCAATTTGTGCGCGAGCGCCAGCCCGACTTCGTTTCGTGGGAGGATTGGTTGATTCTGGACCGCCTGGAAGTGGAGCGTGGCAAGGCGCAGGGGCGCCCACGCGTGAAGTTTACCAGCGTCGAAGAGATGCTTGAAGCCATCCGCCGTGAAAAGATGACGGCGGGATGAGCCGCTATCAGCACACCCTGGCAGGTTTGACTTGACCTGCCAGGGTTTTTGAGATATGTTGAAAACGCTTTCATAATCCTCTGGTCTGATTGTGAAAGAGTGTGAGAAGGGATATACTACTTGCGCAAGCCATCCCAAATATGTTGTTCGAGACAACGATGCCTGTTTGGGGGGAGATATGCCTCTAGAAGTCTCATTCATGTTCCATGGTGCGAATCCCTCAACCTTGGAAGAGGATTTTCGCAAAGCATTGGCGATGTATGGCGATCGCTCCGTTCTCGATGGCTTGAACATCGAAATTTTGGATTGGGAGCGAGGATGGAACCGCCTGGTGCAATACGCGGCATACAACCGTGGCCCAGATGTCTCTGAAATTGGCTCAACCTGGCTGAGTGCGCTGGTGGCTATGGATGCGATCCGCCCACTGGAACCGGAAGAGGCAACCGCATTGCAGTATGGGCGCACTTTTGTGCCGGGGATGTGGGAAGTGACGCAAATGCCCGGCACCGCTGATGTGTGGGCGGTTCCGCTTTTTGCTGATGTGCGCGTTGTGTTTGTGTGGCGTGATATGCTCGAAGCCGCGGGCGTGGACCCCGAACAGGCATTTACCTCTCTTGAATCGGTGGAGGCGACGTTCACCGCCTTGCAAGCGCACGGCGTGGCAACACCGTTTGCTATCCCCATGGGGTCGAATGCGCGCTTCTTGCATTTGCAGATGGCCATTTCATGGGTGTGGGCTGCCGGCGGCGATTTGTTCTCGCCGGATTATTCACGTGTGGCGTTGCTCGACGGCCCAGCTCTGGAAGGTTTGAAAGCCTTTTATCGCTTGGCGCGGTTTATGCCTGTGAAGGGGCAGATATTGACGGATGTAGCGGTGAATGCCGAACTGTTCACCCAGCGTCGTATTGCTGCAACGATTGCGGGTATGTGGATGTGGGGCGCGTTGCAAAACCTGCCTCGGGAGGAATGGGAAGGCAAATTGGATATTCTGCACCCGCCGGCGCGGCCTTTCCTGGGTGGTTCGTTGCTGGTGATTTGGCGGCATAGTTTGCGGCGCAGTGAGGTGTTGAAGTTTTTGCGTGCCGCCACCAACCCAGATGTGCAGACCGCCATGGCGGATACGTTGCTGGTTTTACCTGTGCGGACTGAATCGCTGGAACGCGCACCATTCACCGAAGACCCTTACTTGCAACGCTTGGCGGACGCCGTGCGTGTAGGGCGAGGATACCCAACAGTGCCGCTTTTGGGCATTGTCGAAGATCGCATTACCGATGCGCTGATGCGTGTTTGGCATGATGTCCTCAATCACCCTACAGCTGATCCCGAACCCTTCATCAAGCGCCATCTCGAACCGACGGTGGCGCGGCTGAACGAGATGTTGGCGAAGTAAAACGCTGTGCAGCAAAAACGGGGCGGTGTTGAGCCGCCCCGTTTTTTTAGTGGTGCGTGGCGTCAGCGTGCACGACGGGCGCGTTCTTGTTCCACCAACACACGCCGCAAAATCTTTCCCGACGCTGATTTGGGAATGCTCTCGACGAACTCGATTTCGCGCACTTTTTTGTACGGTGCGACATGCTCGGCCACATAAGCCATCAATTCATCGGCATCCACGTCGGCTTTTTTCACCACAAACGCTTTGGGAATTTCGCCGGCTTCTTCATCCGGCACGGGGATAACGGCGGCGTCGGCAACGGCTGGATGTGAAAGCAAGACGGCTTCCAGTTCCGCCGGCGCAACCTGATACCCTTTGTATTTGATGAGTTCTTTCACGCGGTCAACAATGTAGAAGTACCCATCTTCATCGGCGTACCCCACATCGCCCGTGTGGAGCCACCCCTCGGCGTCCACAGTCGCGGCGGTCGCGTCGGGGCGGTTGAGATACCCCTTCATGACCTGCGGTCCCCGAATCCAAATTTCGCCCCGTTCTCCTACGCCAACATCTTGCCCGGTGGCAGGGTCAACAATGCGCGCTTCGGTGTTGGGCACTAGCACACCGACCGCCGCGGGTTTGATACGGTCGTCGGGGGTGATGTGCGTTGCGGGGCTGGCTTCCGTCATGCCATAGGCTTGTTTGACTTTGCAGCCCAGCCGTTCGCTGACAGCTACAGCGAGTTCTTCACCCAGCGGCGCCGCGCCGCTCATAATCATGCGCAGGGCGGAGAGGTCGTATTGGTCAACGATGGGGTGTTTGGCAAGGGCGAGCACCACAGGGGGCACAAGATGGGCGCGGGTGACACGGTGCTTCTGCATCAGTTCTAGGAATTGCACAAGGTCGAAGCGTGGCATGGAGACGACCGTTGCGCCGTTGTTGAGGGCGCTGTTCAAAATCACAATCATGCCGTAGATGTGGAAGAAGGGCAGAATGCCGATGAGCACATCGTCGGGCGTCAGCGGTTCCAGGGCAGCAATTTGACATAAGTTTGAAACAAGGTTGTAGTGCGTCAGCATGACGCCTTTGGGCAACCCCGTGGTCCCGCTGGAATAGGGCAGCACCGCCACGTCTTCGCGCGGGTCAATCTCCACGTTGGGCGCGGCGCCTTCACTTTGCAAGAGCGCTGCAAAGGGCGTTGCGCCTTCGGCTTCGCCAAACACAAAGACTTCGCGCACGTTGCTTTGTTGGGCGGCGGCTAATGCTGTTTCCAGCAAAGGGGGAATGGTGATGAGAAAAGTCGCGCCGGCATCGTTGAGCTGGTGCGTCAGTTCTTCCACGGTGTAAAGCGGGTTTGCCGTGGTGACAATGCCACCAGCGCGCAATGTGCCATGAAACGCAATCGCGTATTCCGGCAGGTTGGGGCTGTAAACGGCAACCACATCGCCTTTACGCAAACCTCGCGCCGCCAGCCCTGCGGCAACCCGTTCAACAGCCTGTGCCAGTTGCGTGTAGGTGATGGTGCGTCCGGTGGGGCCATCAATGAGGGCGGGTTTGTCGCCAAAGCGAGCGGCATCACCCAGCACAAAATCGGTCAGAGGGACGACGGGGATGGTGACATCTGGAAGCGGGCTGCGAAACATGAACAAGCCTCCTTGCTTGGTTGATGTGGGCAAGGGGCATTGTACGATAGGCTGAATGTGCTGACAAGGTGGAATGGGGGCTGTGCAACGTTCACGAATTGCGCATCTGTTCAGCCCCCCACGCCCGCACAGCCTTGCCGTCTTCCAGGGTGAGCGCCTGTTGCGCCAGGTGTTGCGCTTCGGCAAGCGTGAAGCGCCCCAGCGCCCGCTTGACGCGCGGAATGGCGGGCGGGTTCATGCTCAACTCGCGTACACCCAGCCCCACCAGCAGAACCGCGCCCAGCGGGTCGCCGGCGAGTTCGCCGCATACCCCCACCCACACACCATGCTCGCCCGCAACGCGCGCCGTGTGGGTAATCGCACGCAAAACCGCAGGGTGGAAGGGGTCTGCCAGTTCGGCAACGTGTGGATTGGTGCGGTCGGCGGCGAAGAGATATTGCGTCAGGTCGTTTGTGCCGATGCTGAAAAAATCCACCAGCGTTGCCAGATGGTCGGCGAGCCAGACCGCAGAGGGCGTTTCGACCATGATGCCAACCTGCGGCGTGCCCACGTCGTGCCCCGCTTCCATGGCTTCGCGGCGGGCGGCGTCGAGCAGCGCCCGCGCCTGGCGCACTTCGTCCACTGTGCTGACCATGGGGAACATCAGGTGGATGGGATGCGTGGCGGCGGCGCGGAGAATGGCTCGCAATTGCGTTTTGAACAAATCGGGGTGCGCAAGCGAAAAACGGATGCCCCGCTGTCCCAAAAACGGGTTGGCTTCGCGCGGCATTTCCACAAACGGCAGCGGCTTGTCGCCTCCCACATCCAGCGTGCGGATGATGACGGGACGCCCCTGCAACGCTTCGGCAACCGCCTGGTACATTTGCACTTGCAACGCTTCGCTTGGGGCTTCGCGGCGCGCCATGAACAGAAACTCTGTGCGCAGCAGCCCAACCCCTTCTGCGCCAAATCGCACGGCGCTTTCCGCGTCGGCAAGGCGGCGCACGTTGGCGGCGACTTCAATACGCACCCCGTCGCGGGTGGCGCCCTCTTGTTCGGCGGCGCGGCGGGCTTCGGCTTCTTCCGCCAGCCAGGCGGCGCGGCGGGCTTCCAAGTCGCGCAAGGTGGCTTCATCGGGGTCAATCCAGACAGTGCCGCGTGAGCCGTCCAGCGCGATGCGCGTGCCTTCGGGCACGTTGAGGATGGCGGCGCCAACCCCCGCCACCGCTGGAATACCCAACCCCCGAATCAAAATGGCGGCGTGGGCGGTTGCCCCCCCAAGCGCCAGGCAAACACCTTGCACCTGTTCCGGCGAGAGACGCGCCACGTCGGACGGGAGCAGGTCGGCGGCGACCAGGATGCTCCCCGCCGGCAGGTCTGTGTGGACGGGCTCGTTCGTCAAATGGGCGAAGACTTGCGCGCCTACGTCTTCCACATCGGCGCGGCGGGCTTGCAGGTAGGGCGTTTCCAGCGCGGCATATTGGGCGGCGACTTCACTCACCGCGCGATGCCACGCATATTCGGCGGAACGGTGTTCATCGAAGACAAGCGCGCGCGCGCGTTCCAGCAACGCCGGGTCGTCCAGGAAGAGTTTATGCGCCTCGAAAATCGCCGCTTCCTCAGCGCCGGCTTGCGCCGCGGTTTGGGCTTCCAGTTCATCCAGCGCGTGGCGTGTCTCTGCGATGGCTTGTTGCAGGCGCGCCCACTCCGCATCGGGGGCTTCGGCGGGTGTATCCGGCGGGGTGGTGGGGAGTGGCGCGCGGTGAAAATGCGCCACGTTCCCGATGGCAATGCCGGGCGAGATGGGAATGCCTTGCAGGACCGCGCCCGCTTCGACTTCACGCGGGGCGCTTTCGATGGCGGCGGCGGGTTCAGAAAGCGGCGTGAGCGGCTCATCGAAGGCGCGTTCCACCAGGTCGCGCACGGCGCTGAGCGCGCGCGGTGCGTCGGGACCGGTGGCGCGGACGCCGATTTCATCGCCCTGGCGCACGTCAAGCAGGGCGAGTTGGTTGATGCTCCGGGCGCTGACGGGTCCTTTTTGGCGGGTGATGTTGCGCACATGCACGTCGGCGTCGTAGCGTGCGACTTCCGCCACAAGGCGCGCCGCCGGGCGGGCGTGCAGCCCCGCCGGATTGTGCACGACCAGGCGCAATTCATCGCCGGCTTCTGGAGCGCCGACCTCGGCGGATTGGGCGGGTGGTTCTTCACCCAGGTGGGCTTGCTTGGGGGCAAGCGCCTGGCGTGCTTCCGCAACGACCTGTTCAAGCGGCGCACCTGTGCCGGCGGTGGCGACGGCGCTTAGCGCCCCTTCCACCAACGGCGCGGCAACCAGCCGCACACGCGCCCGCTCTTCCTCAGTGAGAAAATCGAGCGCACTTTCGGCGCTGAGAATGGCGCTTCCCAGGTCCATGAGCACCACAACCCCGTCCGGCGACCAGACGGCGCGGATAGCGTTGAGAATCGCCTCGGGGTTCGTACCGATAGGGTGCTGCGGGTCGCCCGTGCCGGCAGCCAGAGCGATAGGCACCGGTGTTGGGCTCATTTGTTGCGCCAGTTCGCGCACACCTTCGGCGAGTGTGGGACTGTGGGAAACGATGACAATGCCAACCATGATGTTTTCTCACAAGTTGAGTTGACTGAGCACGCCTTCGGGTTCGTAGCCGTACGCCAGCGCCAGCAGTTCGATGGGATGCACAGAAGGCACGCCGCTCCCGTGCGTGATTTGCCAGCGGCACGTTTCGCTGTCGCAAATGGCGATGGGGCCGCCGGTGGCACGCACCAGGTCGAACAGTGGTTGCCCTACCTGCATGGCAATCTCGTATTTTTCGGCTTTGAAGCCGTATGTGCCGGCGATGCCGCAACAAGCGGCCTGGCTTTCCACAATGTCCAGCCCCGGAATGAGGCGCAGGAGTTCGAGTGAAGGGCGTCCCACGCGGTGGGCGCGATACTGGCATGGTGGGTGATAGACCGCCCGCAAGGTGATGGGGCGAAATTCGGTGTTGAGTTCACCGCGTGCGTGCAGGTTCAGCAAAAATTCGCTCAGGTCGAACGTCTGCTCCGCCACCAGGCGGCTCTCTTCATCAAAGGCGTCCAGCAGTTCGGGTGCTTCTTCTTTGAGCGTCAGCGTGCAACTGGTGGATGTCCCCACGATGGGAATGCCCTGGCGGGCGTATTCGACCAGCGAGTTGACGTTGCGGCGGTGGTAGCCGCGGGCGGCGTCGAATTCGCCGTTGGAAAGGAGTGGCAAGCCGCAACAGTTTTGGGGCGGGATGATGACTTCAAAGCCGTTGGCTTCCAGCACACGCACAGCGGCGCGTCCCACACGCGGCTCGTAGTACTCTGTTGAACAGCCGTGGAAGTACACGACCTTGCCCTTGGGGGCGCTTGTCGCCTGATGCGCGCGATACCAGGCGGTAAAGCGTTCGCGGCTGAACGCGGGCAGGGGGGCATGGCGGGCGATGCCAAGCGTGAGTTCCGCCGCCAAGCGCCCCAACGGATTTTGCAGAAGGGCGTTTGCCAGCGGGGCAATCGGTTGCCCGATTTTGCCCAGCAATTCGGAGCGCGCCAGCAAGTTGTTGCGCAGCCGTGCGCGCCAGCCGAACGCCCCTTTGCGCACCATGTCGGCGCGGGCGCGGGCGTTGATTTCGGCGATGCGCACGCCCGTGGGGCAGACCATGTTGCAGACGCGGCAGCCGCTGCAATAGTCCACCGATGCGTCGGTGAGCGGTTGGTTCGGTTGGCGGAAGCGGGCGGCTTGCGGTCCTTCGTACTTGGGACCGGGGAATTTGTCGGTGACCGCCGCCACCGGGCATTCGGTTACACAGATGTTGCACTTGATACAGTTGTCGAGCGTTTGTTCGACGAACATAGCAGCCTCAGGCGGATGTTGAATGGTTGGCAAGTTGGACGTGGTGGGCAACGGCAAAGCCGGTTGCCAGGGCGATGCCTTCAAACGAGCGTTCGCGCAGGGGTTCGCAGGCGTCGAGTGTGGTGCCGATGGCGTGGACGTTGGCGTAGCGCGGCGCGCCGTCCGCAAGCGGGCGGAAGGCTGTATCCACCTGCAAACCGGCGCGGAAGATGGGATGCCCGCGCGCGTCCAGAAAATCGCGGTGCAGCCACGCCATGCGGTCGGTGGGCGCGTTCACGGGCAATCCAAACACCACTTCGCGCACGTCGCCCGTGTAGGTGGTGGTGATGCCCCCGCCCAGAATGCCCCCCGTTGCCAGCACGAACACCTCGGCGTGGTGCGGCACTCGGCGCGCGGCGGCTTCGCTCCAAATGGTGGTGGCGCGGTCGCCTTCGGCGTCGGCGGCGACGACCTGCATGCCGGTGCGAATGTCGCCCCCTGCGCGTTCAATCGCGCGCGTCAGAATGCGGTGCAACCGCATGCCGGGCACAGAGGGCGGCACGGTGGGAATCTCAAAAATGGGGCGCTCGAAGGCGGCTTCCAGTTCGTTTTTGATGGCGATGGCGTTCTCAAAGCCCAGCACAGCAGGAACACCGATGCGTTGCGCCTTGCCCAGTTTGGGCTTGACGGCGGCGATGAATTCCGCGCGAAAGGCGGCTTGCTCGAAGAGCCGCGCGAGTACCAGCGTGTTGACGATTTTTTGGCGGCGCAAGGTGGGGGTGTCAACAAGTGTGCCCCGCGCCAGGTGCCCTTGTTTGATGAGGTTGTCGGCAATCAATTCAGGGTAAAAGTCGTTCAGGCGCTCGAAGCCGACAATGAGCATTGGTTCGGTGTCATGGCGCGTCAGGTCGCCGGCAATCATGGTCTCAGGCGCGAGGCAGGTAGGACGAAAAGCCCCCACCGCCGAGGGCAGAAGCCATTGTCGGTCAAGCGTGCCGTGGAGCGGGTAACCGGCGTCACGGCAGAGGGTGGCGAAGGCGTCGAGTGCCGCGGCGAGCCCATCCAGCCCTACCAGTGCGTAGGGGTGGTGTGGTTGGGCGGCGATGAGGTCGGCGACGGCGTCGCGTGGTGTTGCGACGGGTGTATCGGATTCGATGGGATGGTAGCCGAGCACGTCAATGCAGCCGCTGTGCCAGTGGGTTGCGCCCCAGCCTTTGGTGACGACGCGCACGCGATGCCCGCGTTGCGCCAGTTGCCAGGCGGCGGTAAGCCCACTGAGACCTGCTCCGATGACAATCACGTCCGGGTTGCTGTTCATAGGCATGCTTCGTTCATCCAGTTTGATTGGTTCTTCAGACACGTGCTTGCGGTTCTTCGCCGGTTGGCGGGTCGTACATGACGGGCGCCAGAGGTGTGGCTTTGGGACCCGGCAAGTGGTCAACGTTGAGCACGCTCAGGTAGATGAGTTCATCCAGGCGCTCCTGGCGCAGTTGTTGCCCCCAGAGAATGGGCAACAGCCCTTTCCAGCGTTCTTGCAGAAAATCGCGCAGGGCGGCGTTGGCGTCTTCCACGTCGGGGTGGCGCAGGCGGTGCAGCAACCCCACGGCGCGGAACGTGCAGAAGCCGCCCTGGCAGGGTCCCATACCGAGCCGCACCATGCGCCGAATATCGTCAATGGTTTTGGCGTCGCCTTGGACGATGGCGCGTTCCACGTCTTCACGGGTGGCGAGTTCGCATTCGCAGATGAGGTCGCCGTAGGCTTGGCGGCGTTCCACGTCGGCGAAACGTGCGCCCAGCCAGTGGTAGCCGCCGTGCTTTTCCGCACCGGGCAGCGGTTCAAGGTGGGTGCGGCATTCGCGTTGGACGCCGAATTTTTCGCAGACACGGTCAACGGTCACTTGCGCCATTTGGCGGTAGGTGGTCCATTTCCCGCCGGTCATGGTGATGATGCCGCTGACGCCGTCGCGCGTTTCGTGGTCCAGCAGGGTGTAGGCGCGAGTGATGTCGCGCGTATCCACCGCTTTGGTTTCCTGGTAGAGTGGGCGCACGCCCGCCCAGGCGCGCAAAATGCGCATGTTTTTGACGCCGGGCACCAATTTTTCGCCCTCGTCCAGCATGAGTTCGATTTCCCAGGGTTCGATGGCGAAGTGTTCGGGGTCGCTGACTTTGACGTCGGTGGTACCAATGACGGCGACCGTGTGGATGGGGACGATGATGTCCCCGTCGGACGGCATTTTGCACCGGTTGACGACGGTATTGAGCACGCGGTGGTTGATGGCGACCATGACGCCTTTGCCGGGGGTGATGTGGACGTCCAGCCCCGCCATGGCGGCGATTTTGCCCGCCCACGCCCCGGCGGCGTTGACCACCATGTCGGCGTAGATGCGCACTTCTTCATCGCGCACCAGGTCGTGGCAGACGGCGCCGATGACGCGTTGCCCGTCCATCATCAGGTCGCGCACTTCGTGGTACGTCCAGATGTGTGCGCCGTATTCGCGCGCCGATTCGGCGTTGAGGCGCGTTGCCAGGAATGAGTCGGCGGCGGCGTCGGGCACGCGGAAACAGCGCGAGATGTTGGGGTTGAGGAGCGGTTCTTCGCGCAGCATTTGGGCGACGCTGATTTCTTCCACAGGAATGCCCGCCTTGCGGCACCCTTCCATGAAGGTGTCGCCGAAGTCGGGGTCGTCCCACGGGGTGACGACGAAAAAGCCGCCGGTGTCTTCCAGGCAGTGGGGCATGATGCGCCGCAAAATGCGGTTTTCTTCGATGCATTCGACCGCCGCTTTGGGGTCTTTGACGGCGTAGCGCCCGCCGCTGTGCAAAAGCCCGTGGTAGCGTCCGGTAGTGCCGTGCGTCAGGTCGCGCTTTTCGACAAGGATGGCGTCGAAGCCGCGCATGGCGAGGTCGCGAATGATGCCGGCGCCGGTTGCGCCACCCCCAATGACAAGCACTTCGGTTTGAACTGTCCGCATGGTTTCCTCGGCATGTCCCTTTGGTTGGTTGATTGCCACTCTTCACTCTCCACGAGCCAAGACCTTTTGGCGCAGGTGTCGGGTCGTGGAGAGTGGGGGAGCGACGGTGCGCGCTCCCCCACAGTTGCGCCGCTCAGTCCTGTTCAACCCACCCGAATGTGCGCTCGACGGCGCGTTTCCAATCGCGATAGAGTTTTTCGCGTTTCTCGGCGTCCATGGCGGGAGTCCAGGTTTTATCCACTTGCCAGTTTTGGCGCAAGTCGTCCAGGTTCGACCAGAAGCCAACCGCCAGACCGGCGGCATACGCCGCCCCCAGTGAGGTGGTTTCGGCGACTTGCGGGCGCACGACCGGCACGTTGAGGATGTCGGCCTGGAATTGCATGAGCAGTTCGTTGTAAACCATGCCCCCGTCCACTTTCAGCGCGGCCAGGTCTACGCCGGAGTCGGCTTTCATGGCGTCCAGCACTTCGCGCGTCTGGTAGGCGGTGGCTTCGAGCGCGGCGCGGCAGATGTGCCCCTTGTTGGCGTAGCGGGTCAGCCCGACGATGACGCCGCGGGCGTCACTGCGCCAGTAGGGGGCGAACAAGCCGGAGAAGGCGGGCACGAAGTAGACGCCGCCGTTATCCTCGACAGTGCGGGCGTAGTCTTCAATGTGGTGCGAGAAGTCGAAGAAGTCCAGGTTGTCGCGCAGCCATTGCACGAGCGCGCCGGTGATGGCGATGGAGCCTTCCAGCGCGTACACGGCGGGTTCGTCGCCGAATTTGTAGCAGACGGTGGTGAGCAAGCCGCTCTTGCTGGGCACAATTTCGGTGCCGGTGTTGAGCAGCATGAAACAGCCGGTGCCGTAGGTGTTCTTGGCTTCGCCCACGTCGAAGCAGGTTTGCCCCACCGTGGCGGCTTGCTGGTCGCCGAGGTCGCCACAAACGGGGATTTCAGCGCCGAACGGACCATTCGCGGCAGTCATGCCGTAGATGCTGGGGTCGCTCGATGGGCGGATTTCGGGCAGCATTTGGCGCGGGATACCCAGAATGCGCAGAAGTTCATCGTCCCAGTCGAGTGTTTCCAGGTTCATGAGCATGGTGCGGCTGGCGTTGGTCACGTCGGTGATGTGTTTGCCGCCGTTGGGACCGCCGGTGAGGTTCCAGATAATCCAGGTGTCAATGTTGCCAAAGAGGGCGTCGCCACGTTCGGCGGCTTCGCGCACGCCTTCCACATTGTCCAAAATCCACTTGATTTTGGGACCGGAGAAGTAGGTGGCGATGGGCAAGCCGGTTTTGCGGCGGAAGAGGTCGGCGAGCCCGTCGCGTTCCAGCTGGTTGCAGATGCGGTCGGTGCGCGTATCTTGCCAGACGATGGCGTTGTAGTAGGGCTTGCCGGTCTGCTTGTTCCAGACAACGGTTGTCTCGCGCTGGTTGGTCACGCCGATAGCGACCAGTTGCGAGGCGTCCAGGCCGGCTTTTTGCATGGCGCCCTTGATGACGTCCTGCGTGCGTGCCCAGATTTCCAGCGGGTCGTGTTCAACCCAGCCCGCCTGCGGGTAGATTTGCTCGTGTTCGAGCTGGTGCTTGGCAACTTCCAGCCCGCTGTGGTCGAAGACCATGAAGCGGGTGCTGGTTGTGCCCTGGTCAATTGCCCCGACATACTTACTCATGTTGACCTCCTTTGGTCATGGTGCTGGTTGGTAGGATTTGCCGCTTACTCGCGTGATTTGAACGTGTCGCGCAGCGTCGCCAGGATGAGATAGGACGATGTTGCCCCAGGGTCTTGATGCCCGGCGCTCCGTTGACCGAGATAGCTGGCGCGCCCTTTGCGTGCCACCAGCGGAATGGTGGCTTTCATGCCTTCTTCGGCGGCGGCGACCATGCGGTCGAGCGCGTCGTCGAATTGGTGTCCGGCGGCGAGGGCGTCTTCCAGCGTGCGGATGGCGGGCGTCAGCGTGTCAACCATGGTTTTGTCGCCCACTTCGGCTTTGCCGCGTTGCACAACGCCATCCAGGCCGGCTTTGAGCATGGTCAGGACTTCTTCGGGTGAAAGTTCTTCTTTGCCGGCAACAGCCATGCCCATGCGCATGAAGAACGTGCCGTAGAGTGGTCCCCCAGCCCCCCCAACGCTGGAGAGGAGCGCCATGCCGGTGGTTTTCAGGATGGTGCCGATGTCTTTGTCTTCCACCGTGGGGAGTTGGCTCATAACCCGCTGGAAGCCGCGATCCATGTTGATGCCGTGGTCGGCGTCGCCAATGGCGGCGTCGAGTTGGGTCAGGTACTCCTTGTTTTCGGCAATGACCTCGGCGACACGTTTCAGCCAGGCGAGTACGTCGGTTTTGGTCAACGTCATAGTGTGCTCCTTCTCTACGCCAGCGGTTTGCTCAGGGCGGCGGTGCTTCCGGGACCCCAGCGCAGGGCGGGGGTGTTGACGGGGGCGTCCCACAGGCGAATCATCTCATCGTCCATACGCAAGAGCGTGATGGAGACGCCTTGCATTTCGAGCGAGGTGATGTAAGCGCCGACAAGGTTGCGGACGATGCGCAGCCCCTTCTTCTCGCAGATTTCGTGCAACTTGCGGTACACGATGTAGAGTTCAGAAACAGGGGTGCCGCCCATGCTGTTGACAAACGCCAGCACATTGTCGCCCGGCTGGAAGGGCGGGTCAGTGAGTTCGACGTCAACCCACGTCCCCTTGTCCAGGTCGAATTCGCGGACGGTGCGGGTGTAGGCGTCGTCTTCGATGATGGCGAGCGCCAGCATTTCGGTGATTTCATCGGCGCTTTTCAGCTTCATGCGCTCGCGCCCCGGTTCGCCGTGAATGCCGATACCGATTTCCATTTCGTCGTCGCCCAGTTCAAACGTGGGCGAGCCTTTGGCAGGCACGGTGCAGGATGTGAGCGCCATGCCCATACTGCGCCCATTGATGTTGACGCGCCGACAGAGGTCGGCGAGGGCTTTCAGGTCGCGCCCTTCTTCTGCGGCGGCGCCCACAATTTTTTCGGCAAGCACCGTTGTGCCGACACCACGCCGCCCGGCGGTGTAGAGGCTGTCTTTCACGGCAACGTCGTCGTCAATGAGGATATTTTGCACAGGGATGCCCTCGGATGCGGCCAACTCCGCCGCCATTTCAAAGTTCATCACGTCGCCCGTGTAGTTTTTGACGATGTAGAGCACCCCTGCGCCGCTGTTGACCGTGCGGGCGGCTTCCAGCATTTGGTCGGGGGTGGGGGATGTGAAGACTTCGCCGGGGCATGCCGCGTCGAGCATGCCGACGCCCACGAAACCGCCATGCATGGGTTCGTGCCCACTCCCACCGCCGGAGATGACGGCGACTTTGTTGGCGACGGGGGCGTCCGCGCGATACACAAAGGTGGGGTCGAAGTGGACGCGAATCAGGTCGCTGTGCGCCAGCGCCATGCCTTCAAGGCTTTCACGCACCACATTTTCGACCTTGTTGATGAGTTTTTTCATGGGGGGCCTCCTGATGTTGATTGGGGGCGCGTCCCTTCATAGGGGGAAGAGGCGCGCGGATGGACGCACGATTACGGCCAGAAAATGTTGTAGAACAGCGCACCAATCACCCCGCCAACAATGGGCGCGACGACCGGAATCCAGCCATACGCCCAATCCGAATCGCCTTTGCCTGGAATGGGGAGCAGTTGGTGGGCAATGCGTGGGCCAAGGTCGCGGGCGGGGTTGATGGCGTAGCCGGTGGGACCACCAAGCGAGAGACCGATGCTCCACACGAGGAAACCGACCAACAGCGGACCGAGCCCGTTGCCGATGCCGTTGTTGGCGTTGCCAATCCAGAGCACGCCGCCCACCAGCACCGCCGTGCCGATGACTTCTGTGATGAAGTTCGCGGCTGTGTTGCGGATGGCGGGACCGGTTGAGAAGACAGCCAGTTTCGCGCCGGGGTCTTCGGTCGCTTCCCAGTGGGGCAAATACGCCAGCCAGACGATGACCGCGCCGAGGAACGCGCCCACAATCTGCGCGATGATGTAGCCGGGCACCATGCCCCAATCAAACTGCCCGATGGCGGCCAGCCCCACCGTCACAGCGGGGTTGATGTGCGCACCACTAATCCACCCCACAGCATAGACGGCGACGGCGACCGCCAAACCCCAGCCTGTGGTAATGACAATCCAGCCTGAATTTTGCCCTTTGGATTTGTTGAGCACCACGTTCGCCACGACGCCGTCACCGAGGATGATGAGAATCATGGTGCCGATCAGTTCGGCCAAATAGACGTTCATGAGAACCCTCCTCCATTTTTCGCAGTTGATCGAGTAGAAGGACAAGCGGCACAACGCGTGTGTGCAACTCACAACTCCGTTGTTGGCAGGGCGGCATCACCCCCTTTCGCGTTTGAGCGGCTGGTGGATTGTGTGCGGCACATGAGAGAACAAGAGGACGGCAAGACAACCGGCACGTTTTCCAGTGTACGAAATGTGGCGCAGAAATGCGAGCGTTTTGCTAAAAGTGTTTCAGATTGAAACGCTTTCGATGCGATGGTGTTTCAAATTGAAACGGATGTTATGAGCGTGAAGGTGCGCGGAAGCGGTTGGGGTCAATGCCGTACTGTTTCAAGCGCCGCCAGAGTGTAGTGCGGCTGATACCGAGTTGCGCCGCCATGCGTGAGACATTGCCGCGACATGCCCAGCCGGCGCGTTCAATGGCTTCACGTTCCAGGTCGTCGAGAGAGCGCACCGGCAAAGCGGGGGAAGCGGCATTTGCCGATGTCCGCGCCGTGGCAAAGCGAATATTCGACGGCAGGTCTTCGGGGCGTATGACCGAGCGGTCGTTCGTCAGGATGATGCGCTCCATGACCGATTCGAGTTCGCGGATGTTGCCGTGCCACGTGTAGCGGCGAAGCAGTTCCATCGCTTCGGGGGTAATGTGCACACGCCGTTGGGCTTGGCGGCCGATACGGGCGGCGGTGCGTTCGATGAGCGTTTCCAGGTCTTCTGTGCGTTCGCGCAGGGGGGGCACAAAGATGCGGAATGCGTTGAAGCGATAGAGCAAGTCGGCGTGAAAGTGCCCTGCGCCGACCAGTGCGTCGAGGTCGGCGGTGGTGGTGGCGATGATGCGCACGTCCACAGGGATGGCGCGCGTTCCCGCCAGCCGCATGACCATGCCGCTGTCAATGACATGCAGGAGCGCGCTTTGCATTTCCAGCGAGAGGTATTCGATATCCGTCAGGTGGAGCGTGCCGCCGTCCGCCAGTTCAAACTTGCTGGGGCGGCTCTGGTCGGCGCTTTGGTCAATGCCCAGAAATTCGGCAATCATCAACTCGTGTGGGATGGCGCGGCAATGCACTGTGATGAAGGGGTGATCGGCGCGCGGGCTGCTGTTGTGAATGGCGGCGGCGAGTGGGCTTTTGCCGACACCGCTTTCCCCGTAGAGCAGAACGGGGGCGCGCCCGCGGGCGGCTTGGCGTGCCAGGCGCACCAGGCGGCGCGAGGCGGGCGCATGGGCGGGAATATCGTCGAGGGTGAGCGTCGTGGGCATGCTGACGATGCGTTGCACCATGTTGCGTACACGCTGGGCGGGGCGAATGGTTGCCAGATAGCCAAGGCAGTGCGCCCCGTGGCGAATGGGGTGGAAGCAGAGCATGACGTCGAAACTGCGACGCCCAACCCAAAGCGTCACTTCGGCGTCCAGCAGGGTGCGTTCTTCCTGCTGCGCCTGTTGCACCAGCGGGGGGAGTTGCACCACGTCATGCAGAAAACGCCCGCGTGCTTGTTCTGGTGCAATGCCTAAAAGGTCGCCGGCGCGTTCGTTGATGTGCATGATGCGCCCATCGGGATTCCACGAAATCACACCATCCGAAATGGCGCGGAAGACGCTTTGCAACTCCGTCAGGTGGCGGTTCGCGGTGGCCAGGTAGTAGTCGGTATGGAGTTGGTTGTGGATGGCTTTGGTGGTTGCCATGACGGTGGCAAGCGTATGAGCGTTGTAGCGGTCTACTGGTCCCACCATGGCAACCGTGCCGATGATATGCCCGCGCACATCGTGAATCGGCGCGGCGGCGCTTGTCAGCGTGTGGAAGGCTTGCAGATAGTGCGCCGGTCCAACCACTTCGATGGGCATTGCATCGAGCAGTGCCAGCGCGATGGCGTTCGTCCCCGCCGCGCCTTCGCTCCAATACGCGCCGGGGCGGAGATGGTAGGTGGACATGGCGCGTACCGCATCGGGTTCGCCCAGGACATCCAGCACGCAACCGGTGCCGTCGGTCAACACCAGCACAAAGCCCGAACCTTCACTGAATTGGAGCACATCTTCCAGACAGGGGCGGGCGGTTGCCAGCATCTCAAACAGCGCGAGCCGCACCTGTTCCAACACGTCGGTACGCGCCTGCGGCAAGCGGGGCGGGCGCGTGGGGGAGAGGCGCAGGGCGCACCGTTGCCACGAGCGGTAAATGGGGTGCGAAAGCGCGGCAATCTCTGCTTCGTCAAGTGTACCGGTGGTGATAAAGTGTTGCCAACATGTTTTCAAGCGACTGAGGTGAGGGGGCATGGCGTGCGTCCTTCTGTTGGTATGGCAAAACGCCCGTGAATCAATTCACGGGCGTTTTGTTGCGTTCACCGATGCGGCGTTCTGTTCCGTTCAAAATGCGTTTGATATTGGGACGAAGCGCCCATGTGACGACCAGCGCTTGCCCGATGGCGTACAACCAGTATTCGCGGGCGAACAAAAGCGCCGCCAGCAAGCCCGTCCACGCGACCACCAGCGACGCCAGCGAGGCCATGCGCCAGACGTAGAGCGAAATCAGCCCCAACAACCCCGCCGGGACAAACATCGTCGCCGAAAGGGTCGCCATTGCGCCTAGGTTGGGCATGGTGCCGGCGCCGCCTTTGAATTTGAGGAAGATAGACCAGTTGTGCCCCACCACGGCGAACAAGCCGGCCAGTTGGGCGGCCATTTCATTGTCGGTGATGAGCATACGCACCAGCAAAACCGCCAAAATGCCTTTGAAAGCGTCCGTAATCGCGGTGAGAATGCCCGCTTTGGGACCGGCGGCGCGATAGACGTTGGTCCCGCCGGTGCGGCCACTGCCGACTGTGCGGGGGTCAACCCCAAAAAGGTAGCGACCAATCAGCACACCGTTCGGAATAGAGCCAACAAGATAGCCGATGAGAATGGCGATGATGAGCGTCACAAGCAAATCCCCCCTTCACAACATTGTGATACCGTCTGCCATTGACAAAAACCCGCTCTTGGTGTTTGGGTTACGATAGGAAGTTGAAGGTGTGTGGGCGTACTCAGCGCGATTGTACAATTCGCCCGATGACATGTCAACGCTCGTTTGGCTTTGCTGAACGCGCCAGCCAGAGCATCCCCACGGTGAGCAGGGTGGTCATCAGCACTTGTTCCCACTGCAAAATGCGCAAATCCACACCGGCGGGCACGGTGGGCGCAATACCGCGCCAATAGTCCAGGTAGTCGTTCAGCCCAAACCAGCCCGCCGCCAAAAAGACGTGCAGGGGCTTGGGGCGGTAGAAAAGCAGCAAACTCAACCCCATGAGCACCATCGCGCTGTGGGTGAAGGTCATGGTAATGCTTTCCAGCGTGAACCAGCCGGGACCACGCCACCACAAAATCCAGAACAAGACCGTCCACAGCCCATATTTCACATTGC
Source organism: Ardenticatena maritima (assembly GCF_001306175.1). Taxonomy (NCBI): domain Bacteria; kingdom Bacillati; phylum Chloroflexota; class Ardenticatenia; order Ardenticatenales; family Ardenticatenaceae; genus Ardenticatena; species Ardenticatena maritima. The sequence goes on along the minus strand of NZ_LGKN01000009.1, from coordinate 137,774 downwards.
TGAACACCGCCCACGTGGCAGCCATTTGTGCGCCCCAGTCATGCGGGCGGCGTCGAATCCAGGGTAGGGCGATGGCAAAGCCCAAAACCGAGAGCGGCGAATCCACCAGCCAGGGCCACAAATAGGGCGGCACGATACGCATTTGCGGCCCGTACCAGTAAATCGCGCCAATCAAAAACCCCAGCACGTTGATGACGATGAGCGCGGTTTCAATGCGTTTATCGCTCAGCAGACGCCGTACACTCCCCAAAAGTGTTGGCAGCATTGTGTCTCCCTCGCCTTTGGTCTGATGGCGCAAAGATAGCACGCCTTGCCATTTGGACAAGACCGCCGTTCCGGACGAGAGCCTGAGGAAAGCGGTTTTTCTGCAAACCCTGCTTTCTTTTATAATGAGCCTCGCTAACTGTGTGAAGAAGCCGAGAACGTTGCATGGAGGCAACCGATGACGGCAATTGGCAAACGTGTTCCCCTGCGTGATGGTGCAAGCAAAGCCGCCGGGCGTGTCAACTACGCGGGCGATGTGGCGTTGCCCGGTTTGTTGCATGCGCGCCTGGTGTTGAGCCCCTATCCGCACGCCGCGATACGGGCGATTGACACAAGCCAGGCGCGGGCCGTGCCCGGCGTGGTGGCTGTTTTGACGGCGGAGGATTTGCCCGACATCGTGCCCACGTCTCGCCACCGCTTGCTGCTGGCGCGCGACCGGGTGATTTTTGCGGGGCAGCCGGTGGCGCTGGTCGTTGCCGAGGATGAAGCCACAGCGCAAGACGCCGCCGACCTGGTTTTTGTGGACTACGACCCCTTGCCGGCGGTGGTGGACCCCGAAGCCGCCATGGCGCCCGATGCGCCGCTGGTCTGGCCTGAGGGTATCCCCGGAAGCGATGATGAAACCGCCGCCGCGCACGGCGCCGACGTCGGCGGGGAAGACGTGCAACCGACGCGGAGCAACATCTCCAACCGGGTGCATTTTGCGCGGGGCGACGCCGCACAGGCGCTCGCCGAGGCTGAGGTTGTGGTGGAACGCACCTACACCACATCGCGCGTGCACCAAAACTACCTGGAACCCCAAACCGTTGTGGCGCGTCCTGAACCGGAAGGCATCACCATTTGGACGAGCACGCAAGCGCCGTTCTTTGTGCAAAGCGAAGTCGCCGACCTTCTCGGCATGACCGAAAGCGACGTGCGCGTCATTCCAACACCAGTGGGGGGCGGTTTTGGCGGCAAATTCTTGCTGTTCGAGCCGCTGGTGGCGTTTGCCGCGCAGAAATTGCGCCGCCCTGTGCGGCTCAAACTGACGCGCATGGAAGAATTGTTGGCAACCAAGCCCGCGCCCGCGGCACGCATCCACGTGCAACTGGGGGCGCGCCGCGACGGTACGATTACCGTATTGCGCGCGCATCTTCTGTTTGATAGTGGCTGTTATCCCGGCACACCTGTGGGGGTTGCCGCTTTCTTGCTCGGCAGTTATTACCAAATCCCCAACGTCGAGATTGAAGGCGTGGAAGTGCTGACCTTCAAGGCATCCAACGACGCCTACCGCGCGCCGGGTGCGCCCCAAGCCACGTTTGCCATCGAAAGCGCTATGGACGAACTCGCCCAACGCCTGGGCGTGGACGCGATCGAACTTCGCTTGCGCCACGCATCCGCCACAGGCGACCCCACCATTCGCGGGCGTCCCTGGCCGCGCATTGGGTTGCGCAACGTGCTGGAAGCCATCCGCGAGCATCCGCTCTGGCAGAACCGCGAACAGGCGCGCGCCGAAGGGCGTGGTGTGGGCGTGGCGGTTGGCGGATGGCCCGGCGGCATAGAGCCGGCGGCGGCGACCTGCCTTTTGCAGCGTGATGGTACGCTCACCATCAACGTCGGCTCAGTGGACCTGACCGGTTCGACAACCGCCTTTGCGTTGATTGCCGCCGAAGTTTTTGACGTGCCGCCTGAAAAAATCCGCATCGTCACGGGCGATACGCTCACTGCGCCCTATGCCGGGGCGACCGGCGGAAGCAAAATCACCTACACGGTCGGCGCAGCCGTGTTGCAAGCGGTGGAAGAAGCCAAACAACAGGTGCTTGCCATTGCCGCCGAAGAACTCGAAGCCGATCCCGGCGACCTGGAATTGCGCGACGGGGCGGTGCATGTGCGGGGCGTGCCGGGGCGTTCGCTCTCGCTGGCGGAGATTGCGGGCAAAACCATGCGTTTTGGTGGGCGGTATGCGCCCGTGTTGGGGCATGGGCGTACCGCCATCACAGAACAAGCGCCCGGTTTCTGCGCCCAACTTGCCGAGGTGAGCGTAGACCCCGACACCGGCGTGGTGCGGGTGCATCGGCTTGTGCTCGCGCAAGACGTGGGGCGTGCCATCAACCCCTTGCTGATTGAAGGGCAGATGATGGGGGGCGCGGTGCAAGGCCTTGGCTGGGCGTTGCACGAGCAGATTGCCTATGATGAAAACGGGCAGGTGCTGACCGCCTCATGGATGGATTACAGCGTGCCGCGTGCACCCCATGTTGCCGAAGCAATCGAGTGCATTCTGGTCGAAGTCCCCTCGGAGCATGGTCCATTTGGCGCGCGTGGTGTCGGCGAGCCGCCCGTGGTGGCGACGGCGGCGGCGGTGGCGAACGCCATAGCGCATGCGACCGGTGTGCGCCTCTCCGACTTGCCCATGACACCGCAACGCGTCTGGCGGGCGTTGCAGGGGGGCGACGCATGAACCGTGCAGCGCTGGCGCGTCTCATCTCCATCCTCTCGGATAGTTCCGTGCTCTCGCTCTGGGTTTTTCCACTGGTGGGCTGGCATGCGGGCGGGGCGCGTGGTCTCGTGTGGGCGCTCATCGCCATGCTTCTTTTGAACGGCGTACCGCTCGCGTATCTCATCATCGGGCGTCGGCGCGGCTGGGTTTCGGATTGGGAACTGAGCGACCGCCGCGAACGTCCACGCTTCATTGCGGTGAGCCTCGCCAGCGACCTGCTGGCGCTCGTTCTCCTCGGCATGGGTGGGGCGCCCCGCCTGGTCTGGGCGTTCGCCCTGATTTACGCCTGTCTGGGCGTGAGCATGTTGCTCATTTCCAGTGTCTGGAAAATTAGCCTGCACATGGTGAGCGTGGCCGGCTTCATGACCGTTTTGGTCTATGTGTTTGGGTTGGGCTGGGCGTGGGGCTACCTTGCCCTGGTGCCGGTGGCTTGGGCGCGCCTTGAACGGCGCAAACATACGCCCGCCCAACTGGTCGCCGGTGCGCTGGCCGGCGTGCTCATTCCCGCCGCCGTTCTCTGGTTCATCAAGCCGTAGGAGCGCGACCATGCATGTTGATTATCTCACACTCGCCTGTTTGCGCGACGACCTCGATACGTTTTTAGGGGCGCGTGTGCAACAAGTGGTGTTCCCTGATGAATGGAGCATCGAACTCGAATTGTACGCTGGGCGACGCGCGTATCTCTTGCTTTCGGCGCATCCACAGTACGCCCGCATGTTGTTTGTGCCGCAAAAATTGCGGCGTGGGCTGGATACGGAGACCCCGCTGCTCTTGTTGTTGCGCAAGTGGGTGCGTGGCGCGCGGCTGGTTGACGTGCGCCAACCCGAATGGGAGCGCGTGCTGGAATTGCATTTTGAAGGTGAGGCCGGGGCGTGCGTTCTGATTGCTGAAATCATGGGGCGGTACAGCAATCTTGTGCTGGTACATGACGGGCGCGTGCTGGACGCCCTCAAACGCATTGGGCCTGACATGAACCGCTACCGCGTCACATTGCCCGGCAAACCCTACGTCCCGCCGCCCCCGCCCGCTGACAAAATCGCGCCGCTCGACCTCACACCGGATACCTTGGCGCGCTTGCTCGCCAACGCCCCCGCTGATGAAGAAGTGGCGCGCCTCTTGCCGCGCTGGCTCTTGGGCGTCAGCCCCACAGCCGCACGCGAAGCGGTCTATCGCGCAACCGGTTCCGCCGACGCAACCCCGCATGACGTTGAACCCGCGGCGCTTCTCGACGCCCTGGCTGCGTTGTACCGCTTGCCTGAAACAGGGGCGTGGGCGCCGCATGTTGCATTGGATGAAGAGGGAACGGTGGTGGCGTTTGCCCCCTACGAACTGCGGCATCAGCCCCGCCGTGAACCGGTGGACGATATCAGCACCGCCATGTGGCGCTATTTCAGCGCCCGCCTGGATACCGACCCCTACGCCGCCGCGCGTCAGCAGGTGCGCGCACGCATTGAGGACGCATTGGCGCGTGTGGAACGCTCGCTTGACCAATTGCGCGAGCAAATCGTCCCCGAAGAAGAGATAACCCGCCTGCGCGAAGCGGGCGAACTGCTGCTGGCGTACCAGTGGCAAGTGCCGCGCGGCGCACGCGAGGCAACCCTGCCCGATTACGAAGGCCAGCCGCGCACCATCACACTCGACCCCACCAAAACGCCGGTTGAAAATGCGCAAGCCTACTTTGAGCGCTACGAAAAACTGCGCCGTGCGGCGGAAGAAGTGCCAAAACGCATTGCGCAATTTGAAACCGAGCGGGCGTTTTTGCAGCAACTCTTGGCCGACCTGGAATTGGCCGAAGACCGCATGGAAATTGACGCCGTGCGTGATGCGCTGATTGAAGCGGGTTTTGAAACAACTTCCAGGCGGCGCAAAGGTGCGCCGGTCGGGCGACCACTGCGCTTTGAAGTGGGCGGGTTTCCCGTCTATGTGGGGCGCAACGCGCGGCAGAACGATGAAGTGACGTTCAAGCGTGCCTCAGGGGATGATTTGTGGTTTCACGTGCGTGGTATGCCTGGCGCGCATGTCATTCTCAAAAATGCGGGGCGTCCCGTACCGCAGGATGTGATTGAACGAGTGGCAAGCCTGGCGGCCTGGTATTCGCCGGCGCGCAAGGGGGGCAGTGAGGTATTGGTGGATTACACCGAGCGGCGCTATGTGCGCCGTGTGCCGGGGGCTCATCCGGGGTTGGTCACCTATCGCAACGAGCAAACCGTCTGGGCGGCGCCGCGTCCGCCGGATGAGGTGGTGGACATGTAGGTGGAAAGGTGTGCGTGTGTGCTGAAAAAAACGGCGCGGGCATCATACCGCGCCGTTTCGTAATTTTTTCTGTAATATTCATTGCGTATGGTAAAGGTGTACCTGAATGTGTATGAAAGGAGGCGTATTGCATGGACGAATTGAGCAAACTCATTGCCGAACGAACGGGCCTCAGCGAAGATGTGGCTGAAAAAGTTGTCGCTGTTGTCTGGGAATACCTGGAAGAGCGTGTGCCTGAACCGTTCCGCGGGCAGGTGCAGGCTTTGTTGGGCAGCGGCGGCGGAAGTGGCGGTTTTGATATGGGTGATGCACAGTCTCTCATGAAGGGGCTGGGCAACCTGTTTGGCGGTAACGAAGAGACGACGAAGGAGTAAGGTATGGGCGTCACTCTGCGTGAATTGCGTGGCATGAACCCGCAACTCGAAACGAAACTGAAAGCGCTGGGCATCAAGAACAGCGACGACTTGTTGGAACATGTCAAAACGCCGGCCGCACGGCGTGATTTGGCGGCGAAACTGGGGGTTGACCCGAGTATCGTGTTGGAATTGGCCAATCGTGCCGATTTGGCGCGTGTGCGTGGCATTGGGGGCGTCTATTCCGATTTGCTGGAAGCCGCTGGCGTGGATACGGTGAAAGAACTCGCCCGCCGCAATCCCGAAAACTTGCATGAGGCGATTGTCAAACTCAACGCCGAAATGCGTCTTGCCGGGCGTGTGCCCTCGCTCAATATGGTGCAGAAGTGGGTTGAACAAGCCAAGTCGCTTGCGCCTGTTCTGGAATACTGAACACCACGGGGCAAGCAAAAGAGCGGCTCACACGAGCCGCTCTTTGTTTTTCGCATGCCTGCTGCATAGGCTTACCGCCACAACAGACGGCGCAGCCCCCCGCCCTCGGTGGCTTGTTCAACCGTTTGGGTGATGATTTTTTCAGCCATGCGGCGAATTTGTTGCGCAAATGGATGCTTGGGGCGGTCCAACACAATCGGCACCCCCCGATTGACTGACAACGCCACTGGCCGCCCGCCGCTCCCAAACTGGAAGGCGATGGGTTTCCCTAGCGAGCGCTCGATTTCTCGGGGTTGGACCCCCACGTTGGAGTCGGCGCGATTGAGCAACAGATGAACGCTTTCAAGCGGCATTTCCAGCTTGTCCACAAGTTCCAGGAAGCGGCTTGCGTTTTTGATGGTGCCAACTTCGGGGGTGATGACAAGCATGATATCGTGGGCGTTTTCAAGCGCAACTAGTGTGCGTTCATCATAGCTCGATTGGCAATCAATCAGCACGTAATCATACGCCGTTGTCAGATACGTGATGATGGCTTGCACATGGTCGGGACGTACCAATTCGGCTTGTTCGGGGAAAAAGGGATTGAGCAACACGCGCACACCACTTTGCTTGTGCGTAATCAGTGCTGATTCAATCGTTTCAGGGGTGAAGGTGGGGCTTTGGATGATGTCAATAATCGAAACAGTCGGTGGAATGTTCAAATGCACCCCAACGGTCCCGAAGTAGAAATCAGCGTCCATCACCACAACACTTTGCCCCGATTGCTCGCGTAGGGCGATGGCAAGGTTGACCAGCAAAGTGGTTTTGCCTACGCCGCCCTTGGGACCAAAGAAGCAGATAACACGCCCTTCTTTCTCAGGTTGCTTGTCCGGCTCGACCATGCGTGTGCCATACACGCGGGCAAGCAGCGCCTTGACACGCAATAACAGTTCCTCGGGGCTGAAAGGTTTGGCGAGGTAATCGTCTGCGCCGGCTTCAAAACCGGCCACTTTATCGCTGATGTCCGCTTTGGCGCTGACGATGAGGATAGGCACGCGCATAATCGAGGGCGTAGACCGGATTTGGCGTGTCAATGTAAGCCCATCAATGCCTTTCAGCATGACGTCAATGATGACCAGGTCGGGTTCGTACTGGATCGCTTTTTCGTGGGCGTCAGGCCCACTTTCGCTCATGATGACGTTGTAGCCTTCTTGCACCAATGTCCAGCGAATCAACTTCGCTGACGCTGGGTCGTCTTCAACAATAAGGATGAGGGGGACTGTTCGCTCAGCTGTCATGACAACAACTCCTGTCTTTGCAATTTGGCGCGATTACAGGCTAGTGGGCTCGCTTGAATAGGATGCTCTCATTTTAAATGTAAAATCTTACAATTTATATAACAAAATAAAAAACGTGGAATGGGGCTCTCTGCTCCAATAAACGAAACCATGTTCCATTTTCGGGGAAATGCGTTTGGGCAAATAGTGTGCCTGCGTATAATCCGCGCGCTGACTCTGCACCAACCAATCAAGATGGGAATTGAGGGGTATGGAGACGCTGATTCAACGTATCGCTACCGACCTCGGCTTACGAGAAACCCAGGTTGCCGGCGCTGTGCGTTTGCTGGATGAAGGCAATACCATTCCGTTCATTGCGCGCTATCGAAAAGAGATGACCGGCTTGCTCGATGAAGAGCAGTTGCGTGCTGTTGCCGCGCGCCTTGACTATCTGCGCAATCTCGAAGCCCGCAAACAGACTGTGCTGGCTTCGATCGCCGAGCAGGGGAAGTTGACCGAAGACTTGCGAGCCGCAATTGAAGCTGCCGAAACGCTCCAGGAAGTTGAAGACCTCTATTTGCCGTATAAGCCGAAACGCCGCACACGCGCCACTATCGCCCGCGAGCGTGGTTTGGAGCCGCTCGCCGACGTGATTTTGGCGCAACCTGACACGGGCGACCCGGAGACAGTCGCCATGGCGTACCTTTCCGAGGAAGTGCCCGACGTTGAAGCCGCTTTGGCGGGGGCGCGCGATATCGTCGCCGAAGTGGTGGCTGAAACAGCGGCGGTGCGCCAATTGGTGCGTGAACGCTTGCAGAAAGAAGCCGTCTTGCGCGTCGAATGCGCCGACGAAACCGCTGACCCCCAGCGCAAATACGCGCTCTACTACGATTTTCGCGCCCCCGTGCGTGAGCTACAAGCCTATCAGGTGCTGGCCATCAACCGAGGGGAAAAAGAGGGCGTCTTGCGTGTGGCGTTTGAGTTGGATACAGACCGCCTGGTGGAAGAGATTGCGGCGCTCAGTGGCATACGGGCGGCGTCACCTTTTGCGGCGGAATTTCAGGCGGCGGTTGAAGATGGGTTCTACCGCCTGATTGCCCCCTCGGTCGAACGGGAAGTGCGGCGTTTGCTAACCGAAAGCGCCGACACGGTGGCAATCGCAACGTTCAAAGAAAATTTGCGCAACCTGCTCTTACAGCCGCCGCTCAAAGGCGCTACGGTCCTCGGCATAGACCCAGGCTACCGCACTGGGTGCAAAGTCGCCGTATGTGACCCGACGGGCAAAGTGCTGGCCACGGGGACGATCTACCCGCATGAGCCGCAAAAGCAGTGGGAAGAAGCCAAGGCGATGCTGCGTCAGTGGATTGAGACGTATCAGGTGCGTGCGATCGCGATTGGCAACGGCACAGCAAGCCGCGAAACAGAAGCGTTGGTTGCCGAACTGCTAGGGGAACTGGGCGGCGAAACGGCGTATGCCATTGTCAATGAAGCGGGCGCAAGTGTGTATTCGGCTTCACCATTGGCGCGCCAGGAACTCCCCGACCTGGACGTTTCCCTGCGCGGCGCGGTCTCGATTGCACGCCGCCTGCAAGACCCCCTGGCCGAATTGGTGAAGATTGACCCCAAAAGCATTGGCGTCGGCTTGTACCAGCATGATGTGGACCAGAAAGCGCTGGCCGAGGCGCTCGACGCTGTGGTGGAATCTGTCGTCAACAGTGTGGGCGTGAATGTGAATACCGCCTCGCCCGCCCTGCTGGAACGGGTAGCCGGTTTGACGAAGCGCACCGCGGCGAACATCGTCGCCCATCGCGATGCGCATGGACCATTCCGCACGCGCCAGGCGTTGCTGGATGTGAAAGGGCTGGGCCCCAAAGCCTTCGAGCAAGCCGCCGGTTTCTTGCGCATTCCCGACGGCGACAATCCGCTCGACAACACCGCCATTCACCCCGAAAGTTATGCGGTGGTGGAACAATTGCTCGCCGCCTTTGGTGAAACACGCATCACATCCGAGACATTGCGCCGCTTGCCGCTGGCTGATTTGAAAGCGCGTGTGCCTGAATTGGCTGCGCAACTGGGTGTTGGCGAGCCGACGTTGCATGACATTCTGGATGCGCTCGCCAAACCAGGGCGCGACCCGCGCGACGATTTGCCGCCGCCTATTCTGCGCCGCGATGTGCTGAGCATGGACGATTTGCGCGAAGGCATGGTGTTGCAAGGCACGGTGCGCAACGTGGTGGCGTTTGGCGCTTTTGTGGATATCGGCGTCAAGCAGGATGGGTTGGTGCACATTTCCGAAATGGCCGACCGTTTTGTGCGCGACCCCCATGAGGTGGTGCGTGTGGGCGATGTGGTGAAAGTGCGCGTGCTCAGCGTGGATAAAGAGCGGGGGCGCATTGCGTTGAGCATGCGGCTGTGAACACGCGCCGGTCGGGCAACAAAAAAGTGGCGACATGTGTCGCCACTTTTTTCATCTGTTCCCACTTCTCAGGAAGCAGCCGCTTCAACGTCGGTTGCCGCGGCTTCATCATCTGTTTCGTCGTTCGCCTCGTTTTGCAGCTCAGCCAGGCGAGCATGCAGGGCTTCGATTTGGTTTTCCATCTCGGTCAGCGTATCTTGCAGCGTCTGAAACTGGTTCACATCCAGCAAAACGGCAACCGCCCGTCCGTACTGGGTAATCACGAGGGGGCGTTGCGTTTCGCGAATTTTTTTGATGACTTCTGCGGCACGCAGCCGCAACTCTGAAATGGGAAGCACATCTTCGACTAAATCAATACGTGTTGCCATTGCCCATCCTTTCGTCCAGAGCCTGCGCAACCTTCATGTCGGTCGTGTGTCAAAATTGTATCATGCGCCTTTGAACAATGTCAAGCAAAATTTTGCTCATTTTTTGGTACAATTTTTGTTCTACCCGTCAAAAAATTGAAAACTTGCGCCCAGCAAAAAAGGCGGCCATGTGGCCGCCTTTCCATAAGAGGGGAACCGCTTTACGAAGCGGAAGGTGAGGTTGGGGTATCGTCGTCTGTCGCTTCGTCGTCAGTCGGTTTGTCTTCTTCCGCCTCTTCGTCTGTTGCCTCTGTTTCCAGGTCTGCGAAGAGTTCATCCAGAGGGTCGGGACCGGTTGGTGCTGGTGGCGCTGGTGGCGCTGGCGGTGTCGGCGTCGGCGTCGCTGGCGGTGGTGGCGTGTTGCCGCTATCGCCCGGCAAAAAAGCCGAGATGCCTTTGCCGCCATACACCTGTTGCCCCCCGCGGCTCAAAACCACTGCGCCTGCCCCCAGGCTGATGACGAGCACCGAGACGGTGAAACTGAGCAACCCGCCCATGAGCGGCACAACGTCTGTCAGGGCGCGCAAAATCTCGATAAGCACGACCCCGACAACCGCCGCCGTCGTGAGGCGCACAGCCGTCACGTTCAACCCTTTCAGCAAGCGCTCGCCGAGCAAGGTTCCAGTCACGATGAGGCCGTAGAGCAAGCCGGCGACAAGAATCACAACCAGCACGAGCGCCACGGGGATGCCGATAATGGTGATGGCTGACAAAATGATGAGCAGAACCATGGCGAGGATGCCCAGACAGCCGACTGCAAAACTTTCAATCGGGCTTTGTTCGGCGGTGCGTGTGGCGTTGCGCAGGGCGTTGGGGGCAAGCAACGCTAGCAAGAACGCCAGGGCACCCAGGATGAAAATCTTCATGACGGTGCGAAAACCCCACCACATCGCGGCAAGCACCATCTCCATGGGACCACGCGCCCGAACAGCCCCACCTTCCAGGAAGTTGAACGTGCCGGGCGTGAAGTTGAAGCCCAAATCGGGGAAATCGCCTGCTTCGGCAACCCGCCCTTCGACCCGTGCGCCGGCTTCACGATTGAGCGTGCCGCCTGCCAGTGCGACATCACCCGTGACAAGCGCCGTTTCGCCCAACGTCACTTGCCCGCCAAAGACGGCGATATCGCCGTCTACAGTCCCATCCACTGTTGCCGACCCGCCGGCAATGGCAATATCGCCGCGCACTTTGGCGTCTTGTTCCACGACAAGCGACCCGCCCATAATGGCGATATCGCCGCAGAAGGTCTCACCGCTTTCAATCGTCATGTTTTGCCCCAACAGGGCAACATCCTCTGTGCGGTCGCACGTATCCGCCCAGACTGGGGTGGCGGCTAGAGTGGCGACAATCGCCAAAAGCCCGAGCAACATCCAAAATGTGCGCTTCATTGCAAGCCTCCTTTCTTTTACGCCTCGACCAGAACAGGGGAAGTGCGTTGCACAATGCGTAGAAGCATGAGCCAAGTCAAACATGCCAGAATGCTCAGGCTGGTTGTAAGCCACAAGAACTGGTCAAACATCACTTGGTTGAGCTGGACGAGGAAGGTGAGAATTCCTTCACCCAGCAATTGCGCACCTTCCATCAACGTGCGTCCACTTTCGACAAAGACATCGGGCATGGTGAGCAGCCCCAGCCATGTCCCCGACGAGAGCAAAACCATCGCCAACAAGAAACTGCCCAGCGCAAATGTGCCGCCCATCAAGGCAAGCAACAGCCACAAGCGTTCACGGCGTCGCTGTGCGTTGAACGCATGCGCAGCGGCGCGTTGTGCAAAGCCGGGCGGTGGTGTGGCTATCGGAGCCGCGCGCAGCACCGTATCCAGGTGGCGCAACGCCTGCCACGTCTCCATGCATTCCTGGCAAGCGCGAATGTGCGCGCGCAACAATTGCCATTGTTCATCCCCCAATTCATGGTCGAGTGCGTGCGACATCATGATTTGCACCTCATCACAAGATATGGTGTTGGTTGTAAACTCACTCATCATCGTTCCCCCAACGCAATCATCTTAGGAATACGTTTCATTTTGTCGTTTCGTCGAATTGACCGGCTGTGATGAGCGGTCTTTGCCGTTTGTACGAGCATGCGGCGGGAGCAGGTCTGGGCTTTTTTCGCGCATCAGTTTCGCCAGGCGATGGCGGGCGCGATGCAAGCGGCTTTTCAACGCGCTCAGGCTCAAACCGGTTATCTCGCAAATTTCTTCGTAGGAGTAGCCGTACCAGTAGTGCAACACCAGCGGGAGCCGATAATCCTCCGGCAACTCCATCAACAGCGCTTGCAGGCGTTCGTCGCGGTCGCGCTCGGCAACAACCTCTTCCGGGCGCGCCCGGCGCGAGACCAGTGGTTGCCAGGGTGGAAGTTCCTCAATCGAAACCTGTTTCAAGCGCCGACGGCGCAGGCGGTCAATGCAGTGGTGCGAGGCAATAGCCAGCACCCATGAAGAAAATTTGCGGCTTTGGTCGTATGTGTGCAGTCGGCGGTAGAGGCGAACAAACGTTTCCTGAGCGGCGTCTTCGGCTTCCGCCGCATCGCCCAGCATCCGATAGCAGAGGTTGTACACTGGCGTCGCGTAGGCTTCGACGAGCGCCGTAAATGCGGCTTCGTCTCCATTCAACGCGGCTTGTACCCACGCCAGTTCCTGCTCAATGGTTTCACGTGTGGACATTGCCCCACCTGTTTTCCTCTTGTGTTTGCATGCTTGCCATACGCAACGCTGCATGTGTAGGTTGCGCGCGAATGCCGTGAAAGACAAATCTCTACGGCTGAAAATTTGAACAAGCCCTGCTTTTGAATATACTAAGCAGCGGATACGCCCCCGTAGCTCAGTGGATAGAGCACCGGCCTCCGGAGCCGGGTGCGCAGGTTCGAGTCCTGCCGGGGGTACTGTTGAAGCCACCGTGCTGGGTGGCTTTTTTTGTTCGCCCCAACCCGTAAACCTCACATGGAGTATGCTCATGCGCAAAACAGTGGCTACATCTCTGCTTCTGCTGCTCTGGTTGAGCGTAGCCTGCCGCCAAACACCACCCACGCCGACACCCACAGCGACGCCAACTGCCACCAACACACCCACGCCGACACCTACCTCCCACGCTCAGACAGGGCTGCTGGCAGCCTGTCCTGTGGACGAGCAGCAGCACGCCATGCGTGAAGGTGTGGCGCTTGCGTGGGAGCAGTTGCCTTTGCAAGCCTGCTATGACCTCTGGCTGGATTTGCGCTCGATTGAAGAGGGGACTTATGAGGGCAAAGGCGTCATCACGTTTCTCAACGGGAGTGGCGCACCGCTCGCGGATATTGTGTTGCGGCTCTATCCCAACGCTGATGTGATTTACGGCGGCGCGCTGGAATTGCTCTCGGTTGCGGTGGATGGCGTGAACCGTTCAGGAGAAGCGATATTGGACGATGGAACAGCGTGGCGTATTCCCCTTGATACCCCGCTGGCGCCCGACTCCCTGCACACGTTGCATGTGACGTTTCGCGGCACGCTTCCTGTTGATTTTCCCGCCGACGACATTTACGGCATTTTCCACCTGAGCCGCCGCGAACCAATAGCCGCCCTTGCAAACTGGTATCCCATGCTTGCCGCCTGGCGCAATGGCGCGTGGGATGTGCGCCCGGTTTACGCCGAAGGGGACGCCGTTGTCAGCCTGACGTCGCTCTACCGTGTTCAGGTTGAGCACCCGCCGGAGTGGCAGATTGTGAGCACAGGCGTGGCTTTGGATGAAACCCCAACAAAGAAGGTGCTGGTGAGTGGCCCTGCGCGCGATTTTACGATTTTGGCGTCGCCGGCGTATCGGCACCACGAGCAAGTGGTAGATGGCGTGCGCGTTCACCATTGGGGCTTCACCGATGATACGCAACTGGCTGAAAGCGCGTTGCGTGTGGCGGTGGACGCGTTGCGCTTGTTCGATGAGCGTTTTGGCGCCTATCCCTACGCCGAATTGGATGCCGCGGCAATGCCCATGCAAGCCGCGGCGGGTGTTGAATATCCGGGCTTGGCGATTGCCGCACAGAACCTGTACGAAACGGAAGGCGGGCGGCGCTTTTTGCCGGTGGCGCTGGCGCACGAGGTTGCTCATCAGTGGTGGTACGCTGTGGTGGGGAGCGATGTGCTGGCGGCGCCCTGGCAAGATGAAGCGCTGACCACGTTTTCATCCTTCCTCTACTTCGAGGTGCATGACCCGTCTTTTTACACGCAACTGCTTGACGTTTACCGACAGCGTGTAGAAGAGTTTGAAGCGCGAGGGGCGGAACCGATTGCCCAGCCCTTGGCGGCGTTTGAGGGGCGCGGTGAAGCGTATGGCGTCGTGGTCTATCTCAAAGGGGCGCTCTTTTTCCAGGCGTTGCGGGAGCGTTTGGGCGATGAACACTTTTTCGCCGCGTTGCAAACCTACTATCGCGAGTGGCAATATCGCCTGGCGCCGCCCGACGCATTGTTGAATGCGTTTGAAGAAGCGTGCGCGTGTTCGCTGGATGCGTTCTACCGCGAATGGGGCGTGCGTCAATAGAGCGAGACCGACACCACCGGGGCGTGCTTATGGCGTCCGGGTGGTGTCGGTTGCCGAGGCGTTTTCTTGCGCGTCGAGCACGGCGCGAATCATGTGCCCGCCTGCGAGGAAGAAGAGCAGCGGGGCAATGGCGATGAAGGGGGGCACGAACAGATACACCACCAGTGAGACGAGCCCCACGAACAGCCAAAGCAGAAGCATAGACCCCATTGCGCGAATGCCCAACAGCACGCTATTGCGCCACGCCAGGCGGTGCGTTTGGTTGATGACGTAGAAGAGCGGCGCCATGGGGAGCACGGCGAGCGCCACGAAAAACGCCCCAACGATGATGCCTTGCATGAGGCGCGCCCACGCGGCGTCGCGGATGGCGTAAAATTGCCAGTTGACGAGCAACACCATGGTGACGGCGAGCACGATAAACGCCCATGTGTAGCCAAAAATCCAGTGTTGGCGTGCGCCCTTCACCCAATCGCGCCACGAGACGGCATAACCGTTGACGATGCGCCATGCCAGTGTGGCGTGCGCCATGAGCACCAGCGGAATGAGCACCACCGTCATCCCAAGCAGACCGCCGACAATCCCCATCAGCAAAATCAAAAAGGCTTCATCCCACAGGTCGCGTAAAAAACGGCCGAATACTGCCCCCAATAACATGCCTGACGTGCTCCTTACGTATTCGTTGGGTTGGTTTTCAAACTGAGTTCGCGGAGAATGGTCAAGAGTTCCGCCAAAATCATGGCGGTTGCGCCCCACACTTTGTACGGTTCAACGTAGTAAACCGGCACATGCACAGGCGCGTCGCGCAAGTTCCAGCGCTCGATGCCAATGTGGCGAGGCGTGAGAAAGTGCGCCAGCGGCACAAACAGCACACATTGCACTTCGTCGCTTTCCGAGAGCACGCGCGGTGGTGTGTCGGCGAGCGCCACTTGTGGATAAACGCAAAAATTGGAAGGTGGCACGTAAATCGGCGAGAGCGTGCCAATCAGGTTGACGCTCTCGGCGGATAAGCCGATTTCCTCATGGGCTTCGCGCAGCGCAGTTTGCGCAAAGGTTTCGCCTTCTTCACACCGACCACCCGGAAATGAAACTTGCCCCGCATGATGCGAGAGGTGGGCGCGCCGCACGGTGAGCAGTGTATGCGGCGCACCGTCCACAGGAAAAAGAAGCACTAACACCGCTGCTTCACGGCAGGGCTTCCCCTGTACCAGCAGGCTTTCAGGTGTCGCCCGTGATGAGGGCGCCATGGTCAGATGCGCTTGCAAACCGGGCAGTGGGTGGCGCAGGCGCTCTTGCAGTTGTTCGATCAGTTGCCAATCGAGTGTTGGTGTCATGGTGTTTGGCTCTCTGTCTCGGTGATGGGGGCGCTGATACGAATGTACGTGTTGCCAATACGGTTCTCGACGACTTCTACATTTTCATGAATAAGCCCAATCCAGAACGCCGGTTCTTCGCGTGGCGGCAGGTCCAGAATGGTGAGCCCGCCCCACACCGTGACCGTTTGCCCTGGCATGAGGTATTTTTCGCCGGTGATGGGGTCAATGTAGAGTTCATCATCGCGCCCAAGTTGCCAGCGGAACGGGTAGGCGCGCCCGTTGTGCGTGAGATTGCCTTCAAAATCAAGCCCCAGGCGGAAGGAGCCATCGCTGATGGGTTCGTTTTTGTTGTTGTAGTTTTCGCGCGTGGTGTAAATAGTGCCTGGTTCGGGACCATGGGTGCGCACGGGGACGTTGCCGATATTGGTGACGGTGGTGGTGAAGAAAATCGTTTCGCCCAATACCACCGCGTCGGTGTTGAAAATGACATCGTGGCGTGTGATGGCGACACGCGGCACCCCGCCTTGCTCGATGCGCAGCGTATCCGTCGCCACAACGCGGTTGCCCACGCGGTCTTGCGCTTCCACAACAACGGTATACTCGCCGTCTGGCGGTGGTTCAGCCCCCAAATCAACCCCGCCGTCATAATCGTGAATGTGTGGACCCGCCGCTTTGGGTTCGTGAATTTTGTCCTCAGGAACTGGATAGGTCTCGCCGTCCGGCCCAAGCAGATAGACTTCGAGGCGGTCCACATCTTTGGCAAGCCAGTACGAAATGGTCACGCGGTCATCAATCCCGTCGCGGTTGGGAGTGAAAACGCGCGGCGACACATCGAGATTGAGAATTTCGGGCATTTGCGTGTCGGCGTCGCGAATGACGAGCGATGCTTCGGCGCGCACCGTATCGCCGGTCGGGCGCCCGTCGCGGTCAACGGGTGTGGCTTCGATGATGACGCGGTACGTGCCGTTGGGAATCATGCGGTCGTTGACGACGCCCGAAAACCACCCTTCGTAGCGCCCCGGCGAGCGCAGGGCGTTTTCACGCCAGACATAACGTTCCCCGGCGCTCTCGCCGTCTGTGCGCTCAAACGTAATCGTCACCAGCGCGGTTTTGCCGATATGATACGTGATGACGGTCACATCGTTGTCGCCATCGGCGTTGGGCGTGATTTCAGCAGGGGCGACGGTCACATCGTACAACACCGGGCGCGTGAAGGCGCATGCCGTGCCCCACACCGACATCCAAATCGCCAATAGACTGACAACGAAGACATGCCACGGTCTCTTGTGAATTCTCATTGCACACAGCCACCTCTTGCTTGAATTGCCAGCGCGAAGTATAGCACGAGATTGGGATTTGCGAACATGGTTGAATGCGATGAAGATTGAAAACCTTGCTTGCTCTACGCTCCCATGCTACACTTGCGCCCGCTTTTGCCTGATACTCGGTGCACCAAACACGAGCCGTACCGCGTTTGATGAACACGAGTGCATGAGATGGCAACCTGTTGAATGAGGATGACGCTTATGAACAAGCGACTACTTTTGCTTTTGAGCCTGTTGGTGGTGGCGGTGTTTGCCGTTTCAACCCGTGTCACAACCGCCGCACCCAACTTGCAAGCCAATATCGAAGTGACATCGCCGCGCCCCAACGCTGTTTTGCGCGGCACGGTGAGCATTCAAGGCACCGCCACCCATCCCGATTTTTGGAAGTACGAAGTCCATTTCGCGCCGGGGCTCAATCCACCCAACGAAGCCTGGTCGGTTTTGCTGGTGAGTGAGCAGCCGGTGGTGAATGGGCAGTTGGCGGTGTGGAACACGGCGACGGTGCCCGACGGCACTTACAGTTTGCGTCTGCGCGTGGTGCGGCGCGATGGCAACTACGAGGAAATCATCGTGCGACCGGTGAGCGTGCAGAACAGCGGCCCTGAGCCGACACCCACCCCCGAAGGCACGCCCACACCGCCACCAACGTTGACTGTGCCGGCGGGCGTGGTGGCCACGTTGACGCCTGTCCCGCAAACGCCCATCATCAGCCAGCCAACCATTCAGGCACCGCCCACAGCCACACCGCAAGCCACCCGTGAAGCCGTGGCGGTTGCGCCCACGTCGGCGCCCTTGCCCAACGCCCCCGTGGACATTGACGAAGTCACCTCGGCGTTTAGCCTTGCGGCAATTCGCTCGGCGTGCCTCTTTGGGGCGGGATTGACGTTGACCATTTTCCTCTTCGTCGGCGCGCTGCTCCTGATTCGCCGCGTGTTGAGGCAAATGCTCTGATGGCGGCGCCGTATCTGATTGTTGGGTTGGGGAACCCCGGCCCGCAGTATGCACGCAATCGGCATAACGTTGGGTTTCAGGTGCTTGACCGGCTGGCGGCGCGGCATGGGCTTTCATTTTCACGCACCATGCACCGCGCTTTGGTGGCCGAAGGGCGCATTGATGGGCGGCGTGTCATTCTGGCGAAGCCGCTCACCTACATGAACAACAGCGGCGAAGCCGTAGGGGCGTTGGTGCGCTATTTCAACATCCCGATTGAGCAGGTGTTGGTGGTGTACGACGACATGGATTTGCCGCAGGGGGCTTTGCGTTTGCGCCCCAAAGGGGGCTCAGGTGGGCAGCGCGGCATGCAGTCCATCATCCACCATTTGGGGACGGAAGTGTTCCCGCGGTTGCGTGTGGGGATTGGACGCCCACCCGGCCGCATGGATGCGGCGGCGTATGTCTTGCAAAACTTTTCGCCTGACGAAGAAACCATCATGGAAGAAGTGCGCGAACGGGCGGCGGACGCCATCGAAACATGGCTGCGCGAAGGGTTGCAAGCCGCCATGAACCGCTTCAACACCTGAAGCGCCTGTGCGACATGGAAA
Source organism: Ardenticatena maritima (assembly GCF_001306175.1). NCBI lineage: Bacteria > Bacillati > Chloroflexota > Ardenticatenia > Ardenticatenales > Ardenticatenaceae > Ardenticatena > Ardenticatena maritima. Next base: position 119,239 of record NZ_LGKN01000009.1, on the reverse strand, counting down.
AGCGCCCCATGTGCGGGGCGCTTTTTTCATTCCTGCGAGGGGGCATGACGCGTCATGAGCGGCAAATGTTGGCGCACTTCGCCGACATCGGCGACGGCGTCGGCTAGCACTTCAAGGCTATCGGCGATGCGTTCGCGTGTTTCGGGGGGAATATCAGCCAGCATGGCGGCAAGCCGCTTTTGGAGCCGCGTCAAAATGGCGAGGTAGACTTCTTCACCTTTGGGCGTGAGCGTCAGAACGAGGGTGCGCCGATTTTGGGCGTTGGTTTCGCGGTTGACATACCCACTGGCGACCAAACTTTGAATCATCTTGCTCATCGTGGGCATGGAAACATCACGCCAGCGGGCAAGGTCGCCCAACGACGACCCTGGATGGCGGCGCAGAAACGCCAGCACACGGAGTTGCTGTAAAGTCAACGTGTTGCCCAACTCTTCACGTGCGGCGGCGTTCAGGCTGCGTGAAAGGTAGGGCACCACTTCAATGACCTTCGCGGCTAATTCTAACTCGTTCACGGTTGATTCCCCCCTGTGAAATAGTTTGTCTGCCTAAATGTAGAAGCAAGGCGAAGGTCTGTCAAACAACCCTGGCGTGCAATTGCTCATCCAGCCGATATTGACGTTGGCGGGCTTGGCGGTAGCGTTCGCTCTGCTCTGGGCGCGGATGATAGCGCCTTGCGAGGGGGAGAGGAGGCGCTGCGTCGAGTGTGAGCGCGCCCAGCGTATCGAGCGCAAGCAGGGCGACGCCGCGCGCCGAGGTTTCGATGGGGTGTGGAAGCCCAACGGGGCGTTCGAGAACGTCTGCCGCTATTGCCGCCCATGCAGGCAGATGCTGAAGCGCGCCACCGCTGCCAATCACGCTGGCGTTGTGCGCAAGGAAGGGGGCGCAGCGGTCGAAGATGGCCGCCCAGCGGTAGGCGATGGCTTCGAGAATGGCTTGCACGATGTCGGCGGGGGTGTGGGCAAGGGTTAGCCCGTGGATGGTGGCGCGGGCGTCGGCGCGCCAGCCGGGGCTGCGTTCCCCCGCCCAAAACGGCAGGATGGTGAGCCCGTGGCCATCGGCGGGACGGGTTTCGAGGATGCTTTGCACATCGGCGCTGTTCAGGGCGAACGTGCGGCGCGCCCAATCAAGGATATTGCCGCCTTCGCTCAATGCCCCGCCAATCAGCGCATGGCGGCGCGTGACGCGGTAGCACCAGAGCCCCCAGGGCAGGGTTTCGGGCGGGGTGGTGGTCATGAAACGCAGGGCGGAGGATGTGCCTACGGTAAGCGCAACATGGGCGGGCGAGGTACAACCACTGCCGATATTCGCCGCTGCGCCGTCGCCTATGGGAGGCAGCCAGGGCACACTGCGCAGGTGCGGCCAGCGTTGCGCCCACGGCTCGCGCAAGCCGTGGAGCGGGTTGTCGGCGTCAGTCAGCGTGGGCAAGGCATGTGGCGCGAGGTCGAGCGCGGCGAGGAGCGGGGTGTCCCATGTGAGCGTGTGGCGGTTGAGTATCCCCAGCCATGACGCGTTGGAAAGTGAAACGCGCAGTTCGCCAAAAAAACGCGCCATCAGGTACGCGTCAATCGTCGCCCAGGTGCGCACCCGTGCCGCGAGATGGGGGGCTGTTCGGCGCAACCAGAGCAAGCGCGCGGGAAAGTAGGCGGTGTGGAAGGGGCAGCCGGTGCGCTGGAACGTTTCTTGCTCCGGAAGGGTCTGGCGCAGGGTTTCAACGTCCGCAGCGGGGCGTGTGTCGGCGTAGATGAAGAGAGGTGTGAGGGGGCGTTGGTGCTCATCCAGCCCGACGATGGTGGCGGCAAGTGTGCATGCGCCGACCGCGGCGACATGTTTTAGCAGGTGGGCGTGTTGGGCGGTGAGCGTGTCGAGGCAGTGGCATAGAGCGTTCAAAACGGCGTCGGCGTCGGTTTCGGCGGTGCCGTCTGTGGCGGTGCGAAGAGGGTAGGTGGCGCGCACGAGTGTGCCTTCGATGTGGCGTGCGTGGCGGTCGAAGAGCAGGGCGCGCACGGAAGATGTGCCGATGTCCAGGCTCAGGATGAAGGGGGCTTCGGCGGCTGTGGTGGAAATGGTGCTGGAAAATGATTCTGCCATGCTCTGCTTCTCACCCATTTGTCGATTTTGTTGACATAACGCAAAAGCGGGGCGTGCTGTTAGCCCCGCAATAACGTTTCCGCCGCCGCCAACACCGCTTCAACGGAGATACCGTGGACGCAGGGATGGTCAGCAAGCACCTCTTCAGGCCAATCGAGACGGTGGCAGTACTGGCAGGCGAGGGCGCGTGTGACGACGCGATGCCGCTCAGGTGGTCCCCAGGGACCAAAGGTGGCGGGGCTGACGGGACCGTAGAGATGCACGGTGGGCGTTCCCACGGCAACCGCAATGTGCAATGGACCGCTGTCTGGTCCAATCACGAGGGCGCAGCGTTCAAAGAGCGCCGCCAGTGTGGGCAGGTCGGTTTGCCCGGCAAGGTTGACGAGCGGGGCGTCTGTGTGTGCGGCTACAGCCGCGGCAAGGTCGCGCTCGGCGGGTCCCCCCGTCAGCACGAACCGCGCCCCGTAGCGGGTGTGGAGCATGGTGGCGAGCGCCCCCCATTTTTCCGGACGCCAGCGCTTGACGGGCGCGCCACTGCCTGGGTGAATGGCGACCAGTGGACCACTGCCGGGGGGTGTTGGAAGGGTGCGCGCCCGTGCACGGGCGGCGTCGTCGAGCGGGAAGAAGAGTGGGGCTATGTGCGGCGAAAGCGTGGCGGGAACGCCAAACCGGTTCAGCAGGCGGGCGTTCTGCACCACTTCGTGAAGCCCCTCGGTGTAGGGAACGGCGTCGGTCAGAAACGGTGCGAGCGCCGGTGTGGCGTAGCCGATGCGGCGCGGGATACCCGCTTGTGCCGCCAACCAGCCGCCCCACCAATGGTCGAAACGCAGAATGACGGCGGTGTCGAAGCGCCCGGCGAGCGTCTGTGCCGCGCGAAAGAGGCGCGCGTAGGGGTCCCACAATGAGCGCCGTGGTTGGCGGTCGAACCAGGGAAAATCGAGCGTTTCCACAGCGTCAAGCGCGGGATGACCGGTGAGCAGTGGAGCCGCCCAACGCCCCACCAGCGCGGTGATGTGCGTGTGCGGCAACGCTTCGCGCAACAGCGGCAAAACGGGTGTCAGGAACAGAATGTCGCCCAGATGGTCGGGACGGATGAGCACGAGTCGGCGCGGCGTGTCGGGCGGTGGTGGTGTGGGGCGGCGAGCCGCCAGACGTGCAGCGGCGTGCAACAGGAGCAGGCGCGCAGTGGCGCGCAGGTTGGGGGGGCGCAGGGGTATCATGGTGCGCGGGCGTGTTCGAGCAGTGTTTCGTAGAGCGTTTCCAAACGGGGCACCAGCACGCGCCAATCGTAATGCGCGCGCACATATTCACGCCCACGGGCGGCCATGGCACGGGCGGCGTTGGGATTGGTGAGCAGGTCTATCGTGTGCGCCGCAAAGGTCTCGGGGGTATCGGCGATGGCAAGGTGCTCATTGTGCCGCACACCCAGCCCGGCGCAGCCGAGCGTGGTGCTCACCATGGGGCGCGCCATGCTGAGCGCCTGCAACACCTTCAGCCGTGTGCCGCTCCCCATGCGCAAAGGCGCGATGACGACGGACGCCCCTTCAAGGTACGGCTCAATATCGGGCACAGCCCCCGTGACGTGGATGCCCTCTATCTCGCCCAGCGCCTGTACCGCCGCCGTGGGGCGTTGCCCCACAATCCAGAAACGGGCTTGCGGAACAGCCGCGCGAATGCGTGGCCAAATCTCATGGGCGAACCAGAGCACAGCGTCCACGTTCGGGCGAAAATCCATTTTGCCGGTGAACACCACGGCGGGGTGGTCGCGCAGTCTGGCGTGAGGCGCCACGCGCCCCGGCGCAAAGCGCGCAGTGTCCACACCATTGGGAACGACGAGGGGCTGGCGTCCACTCAACGCGGCGAGGCTCTCGGCGTCGGCGTTGCTCACACAGGTAAGCCCGTCGAAGCGGGGCAACATGGTGGCTTCGTAGCGGCGCAATTTGTGCCACTGAATGAACGAGTAGGCGGCGGCGTGCCAGCGGCGAGGATTGCGCCGGTCGGCGTGCCAGGCGCTGGCTTGTAGGTCGGCTTCGGCGTTGTGGGCGTCGTACACCCAGCGGGGACCACGGGCTTGCCCCAACCAGGGTTCACAGAGCGCCATGAGTTCCAGCCCTTCCACTTGCACGATGTCGAACGCGCCTTCGCTCAACGTCTGCGCCAAAGCGGAAGCAATCTGCGGATGCCAGAGCCGTAGCGCCAGGTCGGGGCGCGGGGATGCCAGCAGTTGCCAGAGCCGCCGTGCGGTTGAGCGGGTGGGCTGGGGCAACGCCGTCAGCGACGCCACATGGTCGCGCACGGTTTGCGTGGCGTGGTCGGCGATGGATTGCCCCGGTGCAAGCAGTGTGAACAGATGGACTTCGTGGCGGCGCGCCAATTCACGGATGAACGCCCAATTCCGCAGGCTTGCGCCTTGATGCGGGGGATACGGCAGTTGCGGCGTCATGAAGAGCAGACGCATAGACGCCTACTCCTCAGTGGAAAGCGTGTCGGGCAAGGGTTTGCCGAGTACCTGCATGTACACACGCAGATGCTCGCGGGCGGCTTTTTCCCATGAGAACATGCGGGCGCGTTTCAAGCCTTTTTCACGCAACATATCGCGCAGGGCGGAATCGTTCAGCACGCGCCAGATCGCAACGGCAAGTTCCTCATCATCTTCGGGGTTCACACGCAACCCGGCGTCGCCCACCACTTCGGGCAGGCTGGAGACGTTGCTCACGATGGTGGGCGTGCCGCATGCCATGGCTTCCAGCGGCGTGAGCCCAAAGCCTTCGTAATAACTGGGGTGCACATGAACGGTCGCCGCATTGTAGAGCAGTGGCAGGTCTTCCAGCGGGACGCGCCCAAGAAAGCGCACTTGTTTGCCCAATTTGAGACGATGCACCAGTTGGAACACGTCTTCATAGAGCCAGCCTTTTTCGCCGGCAACCGCCAGCACCAGTTCGGTACGATACTCGTTTTTCAGGCGGTGCAGGGCTTTCAAGAGCGTGGGCAGGTTCTTGCGTGGTTCAATGGTGCTGACGAAGAGCACAAAGGTTTCGGGCAAATTGTACTTGCGGCGAACGGCGTCCAGTTGCTCGCGGTCCTGAATCGGGCGGTAGATGGGGTTGGCGGCTTCGTGAATCACCGTGATACGGTCGGACGGGACCCCCAGCAACTTCATGATGTCTTGCTTGGTGCTGTGCGAGACGGCGATGATATGGTCGGCGTGGCGTGCCGCACGGTCAATTTTGCCATAGTGGCGGGCGGCGTCTTCCTGAACAAAGTGGGGAAAGATGAGGAAGCCCAAATCGTGAATGGTGATGACCGACTTGTAGGTACGCCAAAACGGCGGAATAAAATCCGGTGAATGAAGCAAATCGAGTCCCAGCCGCGCAGTTTCAAGGGAAAGCGCCCATGGTTCCAAACGGTGGTGGCTGGGTGTCCAGAGTGTTGCGCGTTTGAAATTCGGCTGAGAGACGTAGATGGAAGGGTCCTTGCGACTTTGCAAGAGGATGTACTCGTTGTTGCGGTCAATCCTGGCAAGATGTTCGACGAGGCGTAGGGTGTATTGCCCAATCCCCGCACGCCGATAGGCCAGGATGCGTGCATCAATTCCAATTCGCATGCGTGCTACGCTGTCCTCTTGGCGAAAAAGTTTCCAGTTTGTTGAAGTGCGAGTGCATTCACAAGAGCAGATTATATCGAGAGCAGAGTGTTTGTCTAATGCGCATGCTCAAAGGCATGGTCCGTTTGGGTGAGCAAGAGGGGGACTGTTTGGGTGATGCAAATGGCAGGCGCCTGTGCCAAATTGACCCAAGCCCGTCGCCCGTGCTACAATGAACGTATCACAAGCGCATCGTTGAGTGGTGCGCTTTTTGTATGAGTAGGGAGCATGGAGACCATTTTGCGTAACCCGTACACTCTCACACTTGAAGAATGGCGCGACGTATTGGCTGAATGGGGTGAGCCGGCGTATCGTGCTCGCCAGATATGGCAGTGGCTCTATCGCCATTTGGCGCGTGATGCAGACGCCATGACCAATCTCCCCAAGGCGTTGCGCCGCCGACTGGCGGAGACGTTTGACTTCGACATTTTGACGCCGGTCACGCAGTTGCAATCCACAGATGGGCATACGCGCAAGTGGTTGTTGCGTTTACCCGATGGCGAACATATTGAGGCGGTTTTGATGGAATATGATACGCGCAACACCGCCTGCATCTCCGTGCAGGTAGGATGCGCGTATGCGTGCGCGTTTTGCGCCACGGGGCAGATGGGGTTGATACGCAACCTTGCCGCCGGCGAGATTGTGGCGCAAATTGTGCATATCGAGCGCGTTTTGCGCGACGCGGGGGAACGCCCCACTGAGGGTCATGCGTTGACGAATATCGTCTTCATGGGCATGGGCGAACCGCTGAGCAACTATCGTGAGACGCTGAAAGCCATTCGCATCCTCAATCATCGCGAAGGCATGGCGTTTGGGGCGCGTCGCATGACCCTGAGCACCGTTGGGCTGGTGCCCGCCATTCGCCGCCTGGCGGAAGAACCGCTCCAGGTCAACCTGGCGATTTCGTTGCATGCGCCCCGTGATGATTTGCGCGCGGCGTTGCTCCCCATCAACGCGCAATATCCCATCGCCGAACTTATGGAAGCCGTGCGCGAGTACATTCGCAAAACCAACCGCCGTGTAACGTTCGAGTATGCCATGATTGACGGCATCAATGACGATGTGGCGCTGGCGCACGAATTGGGGCGTTTGCTGAAAGGTATGCTGGCGCATGTCAACCTCATTCCGCTCAATGCGGTACCGGGTTCGCCGTGGCAAGGCTCCCCGCGTGAGCGGGTTCGTGCATTTGCAGACGTGCTTCAAGCGTCGTATAACGTCCCCGTGACCGTGCGGGTGCGGCGTGGCATTGATATTGCCGCCGGGTGTGGGCAACTCTATGCCCAGGTGGAACGTCGCGGTCGCAGTATCGTACCGCTTGACGCCTATCCCACCCATGCCGAAGCGGCGCGCGCCGCCGCCCGACGGCATACATGAGGCGGACGAGACCGAAAGGATGGCGCATGAGCATTTGGATTGTTCCCTCAATCTTGAGCGCTGATTTCACAGCGTTGGGAGAAGCCGCCCAAGCCGCCGAAAGCGGCGGTGCGGATGCTATCCAGATTGATGTGATGGATGGGCATTTCGTGCCCAATATCACAGTCGGCATTCCGGTTGTGGCAGCGTTGCGTCAGCGCATCCGCTTGCCTTTGGATGTGCACCTGATGATTGAAGAGCCGGCGCGCTATGTGGACGCTTTCATTGAGGCGGGGGCTGATATCCTCACCGTCCACGTCGAAGCCGACCGGCATCTGCATCGGACAATCCAGCACATTCGCCAACGGGGCATCAAGGCGGGCGTGGCGCTCAATCCGGCAACGCCCCCCGAAGCCGTCGAATACATTTTGCCTGATGTGGACCTGGTGCTGGTGATGACCGTCAATCCGGGGTTTGGCGGGCAAGCCTTTATCGAAACGATGTTGCCAAAAATTCGCCGATTGCGTACCATGCTGGACGCGCTGGGGCGCTCGGATGTGCCCATTGAAGTGGACGGCGGCATCAACGCCGAAACTGCGCCGCGCGTGGTGGAAGCCGGCGCGCGCTGGCTTGTTGCCGGTTCGGCGGTGTATGCGTCGCCGCTTGGCGTCGCCGGTGCCATTCAGCATCTGCGCCAACGTGCTGAAGACGCCTTGGCGCGCGTCTCATGACGAATTGGGGATGTACCTTGACAAGCCGGAAGTGGAGCAAAGAAAAACGGCCCCCGTGCGGGAGCCGTTCTCAGCGTTCGGGCGACTTACGCCGAAATCGAACCTTTGCGCGTCAGCGTGCGCAAGCAGCGCGTGCAAATTTTCACACGTTGAAACTTCCCGTTGATGAACACGCGCTTCTGCTGAATGTTCGGAGCAAACAGACGCTTGGTGCGATTGTGCGCGTGACTGACGTTGTGGCCAGTCGCCGGACCCTTTCCACAAACTTCGCATTTGGCCATTGGTATCACCTCTTTGCTACTTAGTTTTGAGCCAGACGGCTCGCCGATGACAGACAAACGCCCCGAGGCAAGACCACGGGGCTGCCAACAAACTATATCATAAAGGACATGTGGCGGCAAATGACAAAAGAAGCGAATACCATCCAAATCCAGACCGACCTGGGAACCATCACGATCTCGCCAACTGCTATTGCCGGTGTGGCGTCGCGGGCTGTGTTGCAAACCTATGGCGTGGTGGGCATGGCGCTTCCCAGCCTGCGCGATGGATTGGTGGAGATGCTGAGCCGCGATCATTCCAAGCGCGGCGTGATTGTCCACAGCCTTGATGACGGGGTGATAGTTGACGTTTACGTCGTTCTTGCGTATGGTCTCCGCTTGTCCGAAGTAGCGAATAATATCAAGGAAAACGTGCGCTTTGCGGTTGAAAATACCGTGGGGATACCGGTCAAACAAATCAATGTCCATATTCAATCAGTGCGGCCGGTTGAGGCGACTGAATAATTGAGGAGGATCGGAAACGGTGGCTGACAACAAAACTCCTTCGAGCCTGCGTGTGCATGAATCTTTGACCGTGTTGGATGGCGGCTTGTTGCGTGAATTGGTCAAAGCCGCGGCGGCGTGGCTCAACCGCAATAAGGAAAAAGTCAACGCGCTGAATGTGTTCCCTGTTCCCGATGGGGATACAGGAACGAATATGAACCTGACCATGCGCAGTGCGCTCAAGGAACTGGAAGCGAGCCCGGCGACGCGCCTGGATGAAGTAGCGAAGGTGGTGGCGCAAGGGGCGTTGCTGGGAGCGCGCGGCAATTCTGGGGTGATTCTTTCGCAGTTGCTGCGCGGGTTTGCACGTGGGCTTGAAGGCAAGGAAACAGCAACCACAGCGGACATTGCCGTTGCCTTCCAAATGGCGAGCAAGGCTGCGTACAGCGCCGTGATGAAGCCCGTCGAAGGGACGATCCTCACCGTGGCGCGTGAAGCGGCTGAGGAAGCCGAACGGAGCGCCGCAGCGACCGATGATATTGTGCAGTTGCTTGAAAATGTATTGAACGCTGCCCAAGAGGCCTTGCGCCGCACACCGGAGATGCTGCAAGTGCTCAAAGACGCCGGTGTTGTGGATAGCGGTGGGCAAGGGCTGGTCTTCCTTTTTGAAGGGATGGTGCGCTATTTGAAAGGAGAACCTGTGGAACAACCATCTGAAACGAGCGCTATTCCCGACCATTTGCCTGAATTGGATGCGCCGCCTGAACCGCTGGCAGACGGGCGCTACGGCTACGATATCCAGTTCCTCATTCGGGGTGAGAACCTGGATGTCGATGCCATCCGTGAAGTGATTACCAGCATGGGGGATTGTGCGCTGGTGGTCGGCGATAGCAACGTTGTCAAGGTGCATGTGCACTGTCTCAACCCCGGTCCGGCGTTGGAATACGGGGCAAACCTTGGCATGCTCGATGATATTGTGGTCGAAAACATGGACTTACAGTATGAACAATTCAAACAGCAAGCCGAGCATGCGCCGACTACGCCCCCTATGCCCACCAAGCGCGTGAGTACGGAAGCGGCAACCGGTATCGCGACGGTGGCGGTTGTGCCGGGGGATGGTTTGCGCGAGGTTTTTGAGAGCCTCAATGTGAGCGCCATTGTTCCTGGTGGGCAAACCATGAACCCCAGCACGCAGGATTTGCTGGAAGCCATCAATGCTGTGGAAAGCGATACAGTCATTGTGTTGCCCAACAACAAGAATATCATCCTTGCGGCGCAGCAGGCGGCGGAATTGAGCGAGAAAACGGTGTATGTCGTGCCAACCCGCACAGTGCCGCAAGGTATCGCCGCGATGATGGCGTTCAATTTCAAGAGCGATGTTGAAAGCAACGTGCAAAATATGCAGGAAGCGGCGGAACATGTCGTCAGTGGGGAAGTGACCCGCGCGGTGCGCACCACGCAAATTGATGGTGTTGAAGTGCAGGAAGGGGACTTCATCGGCATTCTGGATGGGCGTTTGGTGGTTGCCGCCAAAGATTTGACGGAAGTGGTGCGTTCGATGCTCAAAACCGCCGACCCTGCACGCTTTGAGATTGCCACCTTCTACTATGGAGCGGATTTGTCCGAAGAGGAAGCGCACCGCGTGATTGAAACATTGCGGGCGGAGTTCCCCGAGTTGGAGATGGAAGTGGTCTATGGTGGACAACCCAATTACCACTTCTTTTTCTCGCTGGAATAAGCCAGCCGTTTGGCAATTTTGCCGTTTAGCACACAATGAAGACAAAATCATGCAAGTATTGCAGGGATGTAAGGAAGATTGAAGGTTTATGAGCAAAATAGCGATTATCACCGACAGCACAGCCGATTTGACACCTGCTGAACAAGCGGAGTTTGGGATTCACGTTGTCCCGTTGAATATTCACATTGGCGACAAGGTGTATCAGGATGGCGTTGATTTAGACCGCGAGTCGTTCTTTCACATGCTGCGCGACCCGTCCATGCCGACGCCCTACACGTCGCCGCCGACGGTACAGCAGTTTGTGGATGTGTACACACAGGCGGTTGATGCTTTGACCGACGACCCGAACGAGGTGGTGGATATCATCTCGCTTCACATTTCGCGCGAGATGAGTAAAACCATCGAAGTCGCTCAGCAAGCGGCGTTGCAGATGGTGGGGCGTGCCAATGTGCACATTGTGGACTCGCGGTTGACCAGCGTGGGGCTTGGGTTGCTTGCGAAAGAGGCCGCCAAGGCGATCCAAGCCGGCTATTCGATTGAAGAGGCCGTGCGCATGCTGCGCGGGCTTGTCAATCACGTGTACATTGTCTTTTTCGTCGAAACGCTGGACTTTCTGCAACGTGGTGGACAAATCGGGCCTGCGCAGGTCTTGTTGGGGACGATGCTCAACATCAAGCCCATCCTGATGATTGAAGAAGGGCAAATTGAGCCGCTTGAAAAAGTGCGCACGCGCGAGAAAGCCATTGAAAAGTTGGCGGAGTTTGTCGCCGAGTTTGGGTATATCGAACACATTACCATCCTGCACCACCATGGCGACCCAAACGAAATCGAACACCTGATTACGCTGATTCGCAATCAGCGCCCGGATGTCTCGCTTGATGTGCGCGAGTACGGGCCGGTTTTGGCTGTGCATGTGGGGCCAGACGCGCTGGGCGTGATGGTTTCCGAAGGGTTGACCGACAACCCGTGGGATGTGTAATCAATTTGAGTCAAGGGGGATTAAAGGATGAGCAACATTCGTATCGTCACCGACAGCTCGGCGGATTTGCCGCAACCCGTCGCCGATGCACTCGATATCACGGTTGTACCGCTCTACATTCATTTCGGGGAAGATACCTATCGCGAAGGTATTGACATTACGCATGAGGAATTTTATCGGCGCATGGAAGCCGAAGCCCCCAACCTGCCGAAAACGTCGGCGCCTTCTCCCGCCGACTTCATGAAAGTGTACCAGGAAATCCTTGATGAAGGTGACGACATCATCTCCATTCACGTCTCGGCGGCGTTTAGCACCACCTACAACAACGCGCGGTTGGCGGCGCAGGAACTGGCGCCCGACCGCATTACGGTGATTGACTCGCGCAACGTGTCGATGTGCTTGGGGTGGGTGTGTATCGCCGCAGCCGAAGCCGCCATGCGTGGTGACGACCGCGATGAAATCGTTGAAATTATCCTGGATATGTTGCCGCGCTTGCGCATTCCCAGCTTCCTGGAAACGCTGGAATACGTGCGCTACGGTGGGCGTATTGGTTCCGCCGAAGCGTTTTTGGGAACGGTGCTGGATGTGAAGCCTATTCTCGCGATTGAAGACGGCAAGGTGGTGCCGCTGGAAAAAGTGCGCACACGTGGGCGTGCTCTGGAACGTCTCGCCGCGATGGCGCGCGAGCTGGCGCCCTTTGAGGATATTGCCGTGATGCATACGCATGCGCCTGAAATGGCTGAAAAACTGGCTGATATGCTGGCCGACGTCCACCCGCGCCAGAACATTTTGATTGCGCAAACCGGCGTGGCAATGGGTGGCCACGTTGGTCCGGGCGCCGTCGGTATCTGCGCTGTGGTGGCGAAATAACGCCCATGATTCAGGTGCTCACAGACAGCACAGCCGATATTCCGCCGGAGATTGCCGACCGTGAGGGATTGCTGGTTGTTCCGGCACAGGTGATTGTCGGCGAGCAGTCGTATCGGGAAGGGGTGGAACTGACAAGTGACCACCTCTTTCGTATCTTACGGGAAGGTGCATTTCTCCCGAAGACATCGCTCCCGCGCGGTGATGATTTTGCGGCTGTGTATCAAGAAGCCCTTGCACGCGGCGCAGACGGCATTCTGGCTGTGCATATCGGGAGCGGGTTCAGTGGGCTGTTGAGCGCCTCCCAATTGTATGCCCGCGAACTCCCCATTCCCACCGCCTTTGTGGATAGCGGCACCGCTTCGATGGCGCTGGGCTGGCTGGCGATTTACGCCGCTCGCCGCGCCCGTCAGGGCGTCGCGCTGGATGCGCTGGCGCAAGAGGTGCAAGCGCTGGCCGACCGCGCCGCCCTCCTCGCCATGCTGGATACGCTCGAATTTGCCCGGCGTGGTGGGCGCGTGGGGCGCTTGGCCGAGTTTGTAGCGGGTGTGCTCAATATCAAACCCATCTTGCGCGTGGCGCAAAACGAAGTCACACTCATGGCGCGGACGCGCAGCCGCCGCAAGGCTGTAGAATGGCTGTGCGCCGCGGTGGCGGAATCAAGCCCCCACTTTGGCGTGGCGGTTTTGCATACCGACGCCCCCGATTTGGCGGACCAACTGGCGCAGTGCGTGCAATCGCACATCTCGCCCGATACTGAATATGTACAGACCACAGCGGGGGCGGTGCTTGGGGCTCATGCGGGCCCTGGTGCGGTGGGGGTTGCTTTTCTGCCCATGCCATCAGACGATGATGAGAAGTGACGGAAAACGATGACGACACCTATGAAAAACCTTTACGACAAATTGGTGAAAATTCTCCAATTGGAAGTCCAGCGGGGCTATACCAATAGCGCCGTGATTGGTGGCATTGATAGTTTCTTGACGTTTTGGTTTCAGGAAGCGCATGCAACGGCGCGCGGCGAGGACGTGTTGCGTGTGGATGAGATTGTGACGGCGCTTCGGAGTTACAGCGCGCTCTCTCCTGAGGACCGGGCGCGCGTGGTCGCTGATGTGTTGACCCGTTTGGGATACCCCGCGCCGCCGGTGCCTTCCACTCGGAAAGACGCTCCACCTCAACCGCGTACCGAAGAAACGCATACCAAACCAACTCCTGCCGAGCCGTCTCCGCCGCCGTCTGCGCCTTCGCCTGAACAGAAAGCGCCCAAGCCGGCTGCCTCGGCAGCCCCCAAAGCCAAACCCGCGCCTGCGCCCGCAACCACCGCCGTGGACGCGGACGCTTTACTTGCGGCGGATGCCCGCTTTGACGAACCGGTGACCGCTGCGCCACGTGTGGGGGCAAAATGGGCGAAACATTTGCAGCGTTTGGGCATCCACACCGTGCGCGACCTGCTCTACCATTTGCCACACCGCTACGATGATTTCAGCCGCCTCAAAACCATCAGCGAACTCATGTACGGCGATGTAGCGACCATCACCGGCACGGTGGAACAGACCCAAACGCGCCAAGGCAAACGGCGCGGGACGCTCATCATCACCTCGCTGATTAGCGATGGCACCGGCGTCATTCAGGCGACGTGGTTCAACCAACCCCACCTGGCGCGCCAATTGCGCGCCGGCCGTGCGGTGCGCCTGAGTGGACGTGTGGGGCAATACATGGGACGCCTTGTCATGGAAAGCCCCGAATGGGAGCCGCTGGACAGCGAGCAACTGCACACGGGCGGCATTGTGCCCGTCTATCCGCTCACGCAGGGCGTGCCCATCAAATGGCTGCGTGCGACGATTCGCCAAACGTTGGACGCTTTCCTGCCGCACCTGCCCGACCCCGTGCCGGCGTGGGTGCGTCAGCAGTTCAACCTGCCGACGCTCCACAAAGCCTTGCGCCAGGTACACGCCCCCAAGACGCAGAGCGACATTGAAGAAGGCCGCCGCCGCCTGGCGTTCGATGAACTCCTCATCATCCAATTGGGGGTGTTGCAACAGCGCGCAGCATGGAAGAGTGTGCAGGGTGTTCCCATTCCCACCGATGAAGCCGCGCTGGCGCGTTTTCAGGCGTCGCTCCCGTTCGAGATGACGGGGGCGCAGCAGCGCGCTTTGCGCGAAATTCTGGACGATATGGCGCAACCGTCGGCAATGAGCCGCCTGTTGCAAGGTGATGTCGGCGCCGGCAAAACGGTTGTGGCGGCTGCGGCGCTCCTCAACGCTGTGGCGAACGGGTTTCAAGGGGCGCTTATGGCGCCGACCGAAATCCTTGCCGAACAACATGCACGCTCGCTTGAAAAATTGCTCAACCCCGAAACGCCTTTGCTGGCTGATGGGCGTCCCATTCGTGTAGCGTTGCTCACCGGCAGCCTTTCGGCGGGTGAACGCGCCGCTGTGTTGGAAGACCTGGCGAGCGGCGCGGTGGATGTCGTTGTGGGGACGCATGCGCTCATTCAGGACGATGTGCACTTTCACCGCCTGGGCTTGGCGATTGTGGACGAACAGCACCGCTTTGGCGTGCGCCAGCGGGCAACCTTGCGCGAAAAAGGATATAACCCGCACATGCTTGTGATGAGCGCCACGCCCATTCCGCGCAGTCTCGCGTTGACCATCTACGGCGATCTTGATTTGAGCATCATTGATGAATTGCCCAAGGGACGCCAGCCCATCAAAACCTACGTTATTCGTGCCAGCGAGCGCGAGCGGGCGTACACGTTTATCCGCAAACAGGTGAACGAAGGCCGCCAGGCGTTCATCATTTGCCCGCTGGTGGAAGAAAGCGAGAAAATCGAAGCCCGTGCGGCGGTGGAAGAACATGCCCGCCTTAGCCGCGAGGTGTTCCCTGAGTTTCGGTTGGGATTGTTGCACGGACGCATGAGCGCCGAAGAAAAAGATGCGGTCATGCGGGCGTTCTACGCCGGCGAGATTCACATTCTCGTTTCTACGGCTGTTGTGGAAGTGGGGATTGACGTGCCCAACGCGACCGTCATGCTCATTGAAAGCGCCAACCGTTTTGGGCTGGCGCAGTTGCACCAATTCCGCGGGCGTGTCGGGCGTGGGCAGTACCAGAGTTATTGTATCCTGGTTGCCGAAGAAAACCTCTCCGCTGAAGGTGAAGCGCGGTTGCGCATTATGGCTGAAACGAACGACGGCTTCCGCCTGGCGGAGGAAGACCTGAAAATGCGCGGTCCCGGTGAGTTTTTCGGCACACGCCAGAGCGGCTTACCCGATTTGCGCGTGGCGCGCCTGGGCGATTCGCGCACGTTGGACCTGGCGCGCCGTGCGGCGCAAGCCATCCTCGAACGCGACCCCACGTTGGACGCGCCGCAACACGCCTTGTTGCGCAAACACATGGAACGCTTCTGGGCGAACGCTCAGGGCGACCTGAGTTGAGGGGGCGAACCATGCGCATTATCGGAGGCACCGCCAAAGGGCGCAAACTGGTTTCACCCAAAGGGTTGGATGTGCGCCCCATGATGGACCGCGTGCGCGAAGCCGTTTTCAGCATGTTGACGCATCTCGACGCCTTGCATGGGCGCGTGCTGGACCTCTATTCGGGGACGGGCGCTGTGGGCATGGAAGCGCTGAGCCGCGGCATGGAGGAAGCCCATTTCGTGGAACGCGACCCGCGCGCTGTGGCGGTTATCTGGCAGAATTTGCGGGCGCTGGGGTTCGACAAGCAGGCGCAGGTGCACCGCCGCAATGTGGAGGACGTGCTCACCAAACCGCATTTACTCGGAACGAGCGAGCCTTTCGACCTCATCAGCGTCACCCCCCCTTACCAGGAAGTGGATTACAACTGGCTGGTGCCGGCGGTGGCGGTGTCGCCGTTTGTCAAGCCGGGTACCATTGTGCTGGTGGA
The DNA here is from genome assembly GCF_001306175.1 of Ardenticatena maritima. Taxonomy (NCBI): domain Bacteria; kingdom Bacillati; phylum Chloroflexota; class Ardenticatenia; order Ardenticatenales; family Ardenticatenaceae; genus Ardenticatena; species Ardenticatena maritima. Next base: position 103,176 of record NZ_LGKN01000009.1, on the reverse strand, counting down.
ATACCCGCGTGAGTTGGGGCATTTGCCCGAACACGTGGGGCGCCTGCACATGCTACGCGACCGCCAGTATGGGCGCACGCGGGTTGCCATTTATGAAGCCCGTGATGAGAACGATCAGCGTGCGGAAGAGGAGGAACACGAGCCGTGACCAAAGTTTTCTATCCGGGGGCGTTCGACCCCATCACCAACGGGCAGATTGACATTGCCATGCGCGCCGCCAAACTCTTTGACGAGGTGGTGGTTGGCGTCTATGCGCGCCCCAACCGCAAGGTGTTGTTCAGCGCCGAAGAGCGGGTGGATATGGCGCAGCAAACGTTCAAAAATGTTGCGAACATCACCGTCGTGGCGTATGATGGCCTCACGGTGGAGTTTGCGCGCCAGATTGGCGCACATGCGATTGTGCGGGGCTTGCGCGTGGTGAGCGACTTTGAACATGAGTTTCAAATGGCGCTCATGAACCGCCAACTTGCACCGGACATTGATTTTGTGTGTCTGATGACCAATATCGAACACACCTACCTGAGCAGTGGCATTGTCAAAGAAGTGGCGTTGCTGGGTGGCGATGTGAGCGAGTTTGTGCCGCCCCATGTTGCCGAGCGTTTGTATGCGCGCATTCGCGAGCTGGGGGATAACGGCGATGACTCCGTCGAAGTCGTTTCGATTCGCAACACCTGAGGTTGGGGAGGAAGCCGCCATGGCGGACATCATGTACCTGGTTGACCAGTTGGAAGCATTGTTGGAGCGGGGCTACCGTGTGCCGTTTACCACGAACGCGGTAATTGACGAGGATGAGTTTCTCAACATTCTCGACAAAATGCGCGTTTCGATTCCCCGCGAACTGCACGAAGCCCAGCGGCTGATGCAAGAACGCGACCGCGTTTTGGAAGAAGCCCGCAAAGAGGCGGAGCGCATTATTGCCGAAGCCCGCTTGAAAGCACAACAACTGGTCGCGGAGGAAGAGATTGTGCGCCAGGCGCAGGCGCAAGCCGAGCAGATTTTGGCGGCGGCGCGCGCCGAAGCCGAAGACATCAAACGGGGAGCGGACGAGTACGCCGTTAGTGTGTTGCAGGATTTGGATGCTTATCTGCAACGTTTTTCCCGCCAGGTGCAGAACGGTTTGGCGCAATTGCAAGAAAAACACCACTGAATTGTCCTTTGTGAGTATTGCGTGCCCAACTGTCAGGTTCGCCGAGCCTGACAGTTTTTGTTTTTGTCTGCGAAAACCGTTCAGAACGAGAGGGAAGCCGTATGGGAGCGTCCACATTCAAGCAAGATGAAGCCGCCGCCTATTCGGAACGTGCGCGCATTTGGCTGGCACGGGGCGATGGCTTGCGCCCCGTCAGCGAGCGCATGTTTCCCCATTTGCACGTGCGCCCCGGACAGGTAGTGGTGGATATGGCGTGCGGTCCGGGCTGGACGGCGCTTGAAATGGCGCGCCGCGTGCGTCCCGATGGGCTGGTGATTGCCGCGGATATTGCCGAAGGTATGGTGCAGGTCGCCGCCGAGCAAGCCGACCACCACGCGCTTGACAACATCGCCTGCGCTGTCATGGATGCCGAAGCACCCGCCTTGCCCCCCGCCTCTGCCGACGCGCTCTTGTGCCGCTTTGGACTGATCCACTTCCCCCACCCCGACCGCGCTTTGCGCGCCTGGTATGACCTGCTGCGCCCCGGCGGGCGGGTGGTTGTCAGTGTGTGGGGGGCGCGTGAACGTGTGCGCCCGTTGGGTATCATCGTGGAATGTATCGAGCAGATAGCCCCACACCTGCTGCGCGATGAGGGACCGCTTTGGTTTTCGTTTGGTGCGCCGGGGGCGTTGGCAGGTGCGTTTCGGCGGGCGGGGTTTGTGCCGTTGGGGGAAGAGCACATCCCCTTGCCGCGACGGTTTGCGTCGGTGGAAGCGTTTTGGGAAACGCAAACCGCGTACAGTGGGCGGCTGGCGCTCTTGCTGAACCAACTGACGCCGCGCGAATATGCGGCAGTGCGCGCGTGTGCCTGCGCAAAGGCGCGCACCTATTGCGCCCGTGATGGGACGCTGGTGTTGCCGATGGATGCGGTGATTGGCTGGGCGTGCAAGCCATAGGCGCATGAGCGCCACCGTGCGGGGGGATACTCAAACCATTATACATTACTTGCTTATAGCGCTTGGCATGAATGCTTTCAGCCGTATTCGATCCGCAGGGGATACGGGTGTGGCATTGAAGAGCAGGAGAAAAGCAAAAGCCCCCATAGGGGGCTTTTTGTTTGCGGCGTGGTGCTGGCGATAGCGTTATAACGCCTTGAACTTCTCGAACGATTGCTTGCAATTGTGGCAGTAGTAAATGGCGCGGCAAATGGTCGTCCCGAAGGGGCTTTCCATATTGGTGTTGTCCGAGCCGCAGTAGGGGCAGGCAACAACCCCAAGCATGTCCACCTCTATCAGCCCGCCATGGCGCGCCGGCGGCGCCAGTCCAATCGTCTTCATCTTTTCGCGCGCACTCTCCTGAATGCGGTCCGATGTCCATGGCGGATCAAACACAAAGTTGACGGTGGCTTCCGCGCCCAGTTCCGCCAGGCGTGCGCAAATCTCGTCACGCATGATGTGCAGTGCCGGACACCCGGCAAACGTGGGCGTCATATTGACCACCACATGGTTGCCCTCTATTTCCACGCTGTTGATAAGTCCCATTTCCACCACGGAGACCACGGGAATTTCGGGGTCTTTGACCTCATTCAGGGCTTGCCACACCATCTCTTCATTGATCATGCGCAACTCCTTTTGAGCGGCTCAACCGTGCATGGGGGCTTACCATTTCGCCCCCGGTTCCAGCCGATAGACAAACTGCATCGCGTCCAGCAGCTGTTCCATGTATTCCGTGTGCGTGCCTTGCCGCCCCCCGTACACTGGTTCGACAGTGGGACGCCAGCCCTCGGCGGTCTCTTCGGCGGGCACGTGCAACCCCGCTTGTTGCAGGAAAGGCACGACTTCGTTCAACCATTGTTGTTGCAGGTCTGCTTCGGCGGGGGCAATCCCCTCGCTCACGCGCACCGCTTCCAGTTCGGTCGGTTCAAACAGCCCCAGCGCGTAGGGAAAGGCGCGGTCGAGTGCGGCTTGCATGCGGCGATGGCTTTCCTCTGTGGCGTTCCCCAGTTTCCGCACCCACGTTTGGCTGTGCACCAGGTGGTACTTTTCTTCCACCAGCAACTTGCGCGCCACCTGCGCCAGCGGCGCGTATGACGACGCGGCGAGCGCTTGCCAGCGCACCTGTTCGGCAACGTCGTGCAAGTAGTGGCGCACAATGGTGAACCCCCAATCGCCGCGGGGAAGTTCGCTGAAAATGGCGTTGCGCCAATACGGCAGGTCGCGCGCAAACGCCAGCTCATCGGGATGACCTTCGCCCAACGCTTCCAGCAACCCGTAGAGCACCTCGGCGTGCCCCATCTCATCCTGGGCGATACTCGACAGGGCAATATCAGCTTCCAAAATGGGACCAATGCCCGTCCATTCTGAGGCGCGATGCCCCAGCAAGAGCTCATCATCTGCCAGCATGTAGAGATACTCGATGAGTGCGGCTTTGTAAGCCGGTGTCATCTCATTCATCTTTCTCCTCCCCGCGCAATTGGCGCACACGTTCGGCGACGCGGTAGCCGTAGGCTTCGCGGTAGCTCTTGTCGGTCGTGTGCGTGAAAATGTCCGCTTCTTCGATGGGCGTTGCGGTGATGCAGGCTGAAGGCACAACCCACAACTGCACGGCTTCACCACGGCGCAGATACTGCTCTTTGGCGAGGATAATCGCCATTTCGGGGTCGGGGGCGTGGAGTGCACCCACATGGACGGGGTGCTCGCCCCGTTTTTCACGCACAAATACCTCGAACAAAATCCACTCCGTATCGGCGTGGGGCGGTTTGTCCATCAACTGCATGGCTTCGTCAATGCGTTGATGGTATGGGTTGAAGTGCCAGGTTTTGGGCGACATGGTTCACTCCTTTCTTACGCCACCACACTCGATGAAGGCGCGGCAACAGCCGCCTCGCGCAATTGGCGGGCGATGCCTGTTGCTTCCAGCGCCTCGCGCACCCAGCGCCCCTCTTCGTGCGCCAGGCGGCGTACCGCCAGGCGTTCCTTGCTCATCGGCCCATTGCCGCGGATGATGTCAAAGAACTTGTCCCAGTCCGGTTCGGTGTAGAGCCAGCGGTCGTTTTCTTCATCGTAGCGCAGATTGGGGTCGGGAATGGTGAGCCCCAGGTCGAGGATTTGGGGCACAAACTTGCGCAAGAAGATCTGGCGTTGCTCGTCGTTCGTCTTCGGCTTGACGCCCCAGCGTTTCAACACGGGTGTATGCTTCGAGAGCGTATCGGGCGGCCCGAAGAACATGATGATGGGTTCCCACCAGCGGTTGAGCGCGTCTTGGAGCATATCGCGCTGGCGTTTCGTGCCCTCGGCGAGCGTCACCACCATGTCGAACCCATGTTTCAGGTGGAATGATTCTTCGTAGATGATGCGTTTCAGGGCGCGGCAGTAGGGCGCATATGAGCCCGTTGCCATGATGGTCTGATTGACAATCGCCCCGCCGTCAATCAACCAGGCGATGATCGCCACGTCCGCCCACGTTTCGGCGGGATAGGCAAACACCAGCGACCACTTGGACTTGCCTGAGAGCATCTCCTCGATCATCTCTTCGCGCGGCTTGCCCAGCGTTTCAGCGGCGCGGTAGAGCATCAGCCCATGCCCCACTTCGTCCTGCACCTTCGCCACCAGCGCCTTCTTGCGCTTGAACGTGGGGGCGTATGGAATCCACGTCCCTTCAGGCAGGGCGCCAATCACTTCACTGTTGGCGTGTTGCTGAATGAGGCGAATCAGCTGGCGGCGATACTCATCGGGCATCCAGTCGTCCGGCTCGATTTTCTCGCCACGGGCGATACGGGCTTCAAATTCGGCTAACTTTTCTTCATAGCGCGGGTCGGTTTGCGGGCTACTCATGGCACTCTCCCTCCTTCGCATTTATGCTGTTGGGACTTCAAACACAGGCGCTTGCAAGCCTTCGAGAAGCATACGCCAGAACCGCTCGGCGATTTCGTCCGGGGACAGCGGACCGTCCGGGCGATACCAGTGGTAGAGCCAGTTCATCGCGGACAGAATCAGAATCGCCATGTACTTGGGGTCTTCGTCATTGCGCAGAACGCCCTTCTCCATCCCTTCGCGCACCATCTCCCGCCAGAGGTGCTCATATTCGCGGCGTTGTTCCAGGAACGTGTTGCGGTGCTCTTCTTCCAGAAAGCGCCATTCGTGGAAATAGACCGTGGCGGCGGCGAGGTCGTCGGTGATGACGCGGATATGGGCGTGTACGGCGCGGCGCAATTTTTCATCGGGGGGCAGGTCGCTTTCGGCTAAGGGGCGCACCGCCTCAAAAAACTGCTCCGCGGCACGCTCCACAATCAACCAGAGCACTTCTTCTTTGCTTTGAATGTGCGCGTAGAGACTCCCGCCTTGCAAATCCAGCGCCGCGGCAATATCCCGAACCGAGGTGGCATGATAGCCTCGTTCGCTGAATAATTGTGCGGCTGTCTCAATAATTTGGGTTTTGCGTTCTCCGTAAGGCATTGTATACTCTCCTGCGTTGCTGTTTCTTAAAAAAGTTTTCTGCTCATACTTCCTCATTTCCTAACAAACACTTGTTAGGAAACAGTATATCCAGAAGCAACAACTTGCTCAAATCCATCAACCGGTTGAGGCGTGTATATGACTTCGCCACTCATCTTCAATCGCCTGGCAAATTGGGTGCGGCTTTTGCAGCAATCGCCAACCATCGAAAAACGGTATTGGCCGCGTGTCGCCCAATCGCTCGCCGTTTCGGCGCTGACCGAACCTTTGCGTCTTTGGGAACGCCAGCGTTACGCGCCGCGCATCCTTGCCACGGACATTCACCCCGAACCGATTTTCATTGTGGGGCAGGCGCGGAGTGGCACCACCCACCTGCACAACTTGCTGGCGCTCGACCCACGCTACGGCTACGTTTCGACCTTGCAAGCCCTCATTCCCACCTTCATCAACACCGCGGGACCCGCTTTTGAGCGCTTGTTGCCGCGCCTGTTGCCGGCAACGCGCCCCATGGACAACGTCGCCGTGCGGCTGGATGCGCCGCAGGAAGATGAAGTGGCGTTGGCGAATGTGAGTGTGCATAGCGTCATTTACCAGCTTGTTGTGCCACGGTGGAGTGGGCGTCTGTTCCGCAAATACACATTGCTGGATGAGATACCATTGCATGAGTACAACGAATGGCGCGAAGCCTGGTTGTACGTGCTCAAAACCGCCACATACCTGCACGGCGGCAAACCGCTCGTGTTGAAAGCACCCACGCATACCGGGCGTGCGGGGCACTTGCTCCGTCTGTTCCCGCAGGCGCGCTTCATTCACATTTACCGTAATCCGCACCGCGTGTTTCGCTCGATGCGGCACATGTTCCGCAAAATCATGCCGCCGGCCTGGTGGCACCGTGTGAGCGATGAAGATATAGAACGCCATATTCTGGAATCCTACGCCCAGGTGATGCAGCGCTGGTATCGCGATATGCCCATGATTGACCCCGCGCGCGTCATCGAAGTACCGTATGAGCGGCTGGTGGCGGAACCAATCCCAACATTGCGCGCCATCTACACACACCTGGGACTTGACCCCACACCGGTTGTGCCGAAGTGGGAAGCCTACTTGCGCCAATTGGGCGATTACCGAACCAATCAATTCACCCCCAGCGAGCGCGACCGCACCCTGGTTGAAAGCCACCTTGGCTTTTTGCTCGACCGCTGGGGCTATCAAGCAGAAGGAGTGAGCGCATGAATACAACAACTACTCCTGCTGCGCGTGATGTTCCACGTGTGCCGGGCGTTCCTGTGGCGGGCAACGCCTTTGCCTTCTTGGGCGATGTGCTTGGTTTTCTGCGCACACAGTATCGTGCATTCGGGCCTGTTTTTCGAGTGAAATTGTTCACAAAAGAATACTGGGTTTTAGCAGGTGTTGAAGCCAATCAGTTTCTGGCGCGTGCCGATGGCACCGTTTTGAGTAGTCGCAACCTCTACCCCTTGGGGGAACAGTTGGGGCATGCTGATTACTTCTTGATTGCGCAGGATGGCGAATGGCACCGCACCCTGCGCCGCTTGTTGAGCCCCGGCTACAATCGGCGGGTGTATGAGCAGGAGATACCGCGCGCGATTGAAATCACACGCCGCTTTGTGCGTGAATGGCAGCCCGGTAGTCGTATCACCGTCATGCACGAGATGCAACGCATTATCACGGCGCAGTTGGGCGAAATCATCCTGGGGTATCCACCGCCCCCCGAATTTTTCGAGGATATCCGGTATTACCTCAACATGGCGATTCGCACCTCGACTATTCCGCTGGCGCCGTCGTTTTTGACGAAATGGCCGCGGTATCTCTTCGCCAAACAACGTGTGCAGCGTCTGGGGGCGAAATTGCTGGAATTGGAGCGGGCGCGTGTGGCGCGGGGAGAAGCGCCTTCGAGCCGTTTGGTGGCGGATTTGCTTGCGTTTCGTGATGAGCATGGCAACCCCGTGCCTGAAGAAGCGTTGCAGGCTTCGATTGTGAGCGTCTATTTTGCGGGGATGGACACCGTAGCCGGCACGATGACATTTGCGCTCTACGCGGCGCACAAGTTTCCGGGGGTGTTGGAGCGAGTGCTGGCGGATGCGGAAGCCTTATTGGCTCAGCCGCCGGAGACGATTGACCGCCAGACGCTCAAAAACGCACAAGCGCTTTACGGCTTTGTGCTGGAAGTCTTGCGCATGTTTCCCGTTGCGCCCATTACGCCACGTGTGGTGGCGCAAACATTTGAATTTGCCGGCTACGAAATTCCCAAAGGGGTGGATATTCTGGTGGCGAATGCGTTGCCGCACATGCTGGAAGAATACTTCCCGAACCCGGACACGTTCGACATTGACCGCTACACGCCTGAACGCGCTGAGCATCGCCAACCGGGCGTTTTCGCCCCCTTCACACTGGGACCGCACACCTGTTTGGGGGCGGGCATTGCCGAAGCGCAGCTGATGATTACTGTTGCCACCATTTTGCATACGGCGCAACTGGCGCTCGACCCACCCGATACCACGGTGCGCATGAAGTTTTCGCCGCTTCCAACCCCCGGCTTCGATTTCAAAATGCGTGTGCTGGATATCAAGGCGTAAGCCGCAAGGGCGACGTACCGCAACCGTGCGTCGCCCCGCTTGCTGTGTGGTGTCAAAAGTCTGCCGGGTATTGGCGTTTGTTCCTATTTGAACATTTCAAGAAATGGAATATAGTTTTTGAGGGTTTTAAAATAAAAATGCTTGGCACTCTCCTCTGTTGTTCTACGCTTTTCTTGCTCTTGTACAACTCTGATAGCGCATAGATTGAAAGACGTTCCCTCTCTTCTTGCGCCCAAGGATGGGCGACTTTTCCCGTACCTGTGCAATCAACTGAGAAAGGAGCAATGCCATGTCACGTTTGGCGGTTCGTCCTGCGCGGGCTGTGGCACGTACACGTCCCCCGCTTGTCCCTGGGGTGCCCCTCTTGGGGAATTTGCCGGCATTCGCACGCGATGTGCTGGGGTTCTGTGTGCAGCACTACCAGACCTATGGTCCCGTGTATCGCATTCGGTTGTTGAATCGGGAGTATTGGGTGTTGGCTGGGTTGGAAGCCAATCAGTTTTTGGCGCGTGACGGCGACCGGTGTTTGAGCAGTCGCAGTTTATGGAAGATGGGGGCTGAATTGGGCGCGCCGGAATACTTTTTGCTGGCGCAAGATGGGGCATGGCATCGGCAATTGCGGAAAGCCCATGCACCGGGGTACAAGCGCGAGGTGTACGAAAGACAAATTCCGCAGATGGTGGCGCTCACGCAGGCGCATATTCGCGAGCGGTGGCTACCTGGAACGAGTATCCCCGTGGTGGATGAGGTGCAACGGATTGCGTGTGAGCAGGTTGGGCACGCTGTGCTGGGGCATTCTTCCAAAGAAATTTTTGAAGATGTGCGTCTGGTCTTCGCTATGGCAATTCGCACCTCTTCTATCCCGTTGGTGCCCTCCATTTTCACCAAATGGCCGCCGTATGTGCGAGCCAAGCGGCGCGTCTGGGCTTACATGCGCCGCTTGATAGCGGTTGAACGCGAGCGATTGGCGCGTGGCGAGCCGTTGCCATCACGCTTTGCAGCGCATGTGCTGGCTTTTCGTGATGAGAATGGGCGTCCTATTCCAGAGTCGGCGTTGGCGAAATCATTTGCGGGGGTCTTCTTTTCCAGCCTCGACACTTTGGCGAGCACGCTCAGTTTTATGTTGTATGCCGCGTTCAAGCATCCGCACATTCTGGAACGTGTCCGCGAAGATGTCGAGAAATTGTTTGCGATGCCGCTGGACGCGATTGACCGCCATACGCTCAAAGCATGCTCGGCGCTGTATGGGCTCGCCTTGGAAACGATGCGCATGTATCCCGTGGTGCCGGTGACGCCGCGCATTGTGGTTGAACCGTTTGAAATCGAAGGCGTTGACATTCCCGCCGGCGTTGAAGTGATGTTTGCGACGGGCGTCACGCACATGCTCCCCGAATTTTTCCCCAACCCTGAGGTGTTCGACATTGACCGCTATACGCCGGAGCGCGCCGAGCACCGCCGTCCTGGGGTGTTTACACCGTTCTCACTGGGGACGCACACCTGCCTGGGGGCGGGGTTTGCGGAATTGCAGCTGATGATGACGTTCGCGACCATTCTGCACACGGCTGAGCTGGCACTGGACCCACCGGATTTTACCGCCAGCGTGAAGCCGCTACCGTTGCCCAACCCAGGCAAAGATTTTCGCTTGCGGGTGTTGCGTCTTCGCGATGGATAACGCTTTTGCTCGCAACATGGCGACCTGTCAGGTCGAGCCGTATGCGCCTGACAGGTCTTTTTTTATGCTCGGCGGCGCATCATCAACAACCACGCGCCCCAGACCAGCGCCGACACAATCGAAAGCCCCGCCATCGCCAGCATGAGCAGACTGAGCGAGATCGAAAGGTCTAGCGCACGCCCCACCACAGCCGCGCCGACGGCGTTGGCGAGGGTGAACATGGCAAACTCGGTGGAAAAGACACGCCCGCGCACACGGTCGGGTAACAGGTCGAGCAGGAGCTGGGTGGAGAAGACCCACCCAATGCCGCCCCCCACGCCGCGCAACAACATGCCCAGAAGCACCACCCAAAACGCGCCCAGCGGCGCAATGAGGAGCAATCCAACCGCCGAGAGGAAGTAGGAGACGAGGATAGCCCACCGCAAGGGCCATTCGCGGTCGCCCGTGAATGCGCGTGCCAAAATGGGCCCAACGCCCGTGCCGACCCCCACGACGGCGTACATGAGCCCCAAGCTGGTGCTGCCGCCTTCGCCGATGGGGTAAATCTGCTCCGCCATCACAACCTGCACAACTTGAAACCCGCCTGAAACAGCCAGCGCGACGAAGGTTTTTTGCAGGGCAATCATCAAAATATCGAAATGGTGCCGCAGATACGCCAGCCCTTCGATGTAATCGCGTATGGCGGTGGCAAGCGTCATGGTGCCGTCAAGCGTGGGGACGCTGGTATAGCGCACTTGCATAATGAAGAACGCCGACAGAAGAAAGGTGAGCGCGTCCACCACAAAGGCGGTGTAAATACCAAATTGCCCGGCGACCAGCCCCCCTAACGCCGCGCCAAGCGACAACATGACCGACCAGGTGGCGGAGCTGATGGCGTTGGCGGCGCCCAGCCCGTTGCGTGGGACGATGTCCGGCAGAATGGCGGAGCGGGTGGGAAAGAAAAAGCCGCTGACGCTGAGTTGCAGGGCGGTGAGGGCGTACAGCAACCACACATGTTCAGGGCGGCGCACCAGCAAGAACCCCAGCACGATCACAGCGCGCGCCAGGTCGGTGATGATGAGCACCTGCTTGCGGTTATAGCGGTCGGCGACCACCCCCGCCACCGGGCTCACGATGAAGGGCGCCAGCATGCGCACGATGAAGAGACCGCCTACGGCAAACCCCGATTGGGTGAGCGTGGCAACGAGCGAGGCGGAACCAATCAGGTTGAACCAATCCCCCAGCAGGCTGACAATTTGCCCCAGCCAAAGGGCGCGAAAGTTACGGTTTTCGCGAATAAGTTCCAGATAGCCGATAGGCTCCGTATGGTCGTGTGTGGTCATAGATGACTCCTGGGCTCGGTGCATGTACCGTCGAGAGCATATGAAGAGTGGCAAATGCGCCAAATTGAAGATGAATGTCGGGCGGCTGCTCCCACCCATGTTGCGCAAAAATAAAAACGGGCACCCTGTCAGGGTGCCCGTTCTGCTGTGCGGCGGTTTTTACATGCGTTCGATGACCGCGTCGGCAAATTCGGCAGTGCCGACTTTGGTCGCGCCTTCCATTTGGCGCGCGAGGTCATACGTCACCACCTTGTCTTGAATGGCGGCGGCAATCCCCTTGCGCACCAATTGCGCGGCTTCGTCCCAGCCCATGTGTTCCAGCATCATTACGCCGCTGAGCGTGAGCGCTGTGGGGTTGACCTTGTTTTGCCCGGCATACTTGGGGGCTGTCCCGTGGACGGCTTCAAAGACCGCCACGCGGTCGCCAATGTTAGCGCCGTGGGCAATCCCCAAACCGCCGACTTGTGCAGCGGCGGCGTCGCTCAGGTAGTCACCGTTGAGGTTGGGAAGCGCCAGCACGTCGTATTCGTCGGTGCGGGTGAGCAACTGTTGGAGCATGTTGTCGGCGATGCGGTCTTTCATGACAACTTTGCCTGCCGGGCGTTCCCCGTTGTATTTTTCCCACAACTCATCTTCGGTGATGGTCTGGTCGCCAAATTCTTCGCGCGCCAGTTCGTAGCCCCAGTCGCGGAAGGCGCCTTCAGTGAATTTCATGATGTTGCCTTTGTGCACCAGGGTCACGCTGGAGCGGTTGCGTTGCAGGGCGTAGCGAATGGCTTGGCGCACCAGCCGCTTGGTCTTGAATTCGCTGATGGGCTTGACGCCCACGCCGGTGGCTTCGATGTTGTCAAGGTTCACGCCCATTTCATCGCGCAAGAACGTGAGGAATTTCACGGCTTCGGGCGTGCCGGCTTGCCATTCAATCCCGGCGTACACGTCTTCGGTGGCTTCGCGGAAGAGCACCATGTTCATCTTTTCGGGGTGCTTCACCGGGCTGGGCAAACCGGGGATGTAGTAAACCGGGCGCACGTTGGCGTACAGGTCGAGCCGCTGGCGAATGGCGACATTCAGGCTGCGAATACCGCCGCCGACGGGCGTGGTGAGCGGCCCCTTGATACCGACGTAGAAGTATTCAAAGGCTTTCAGCGTTTCGTCGGGCAGCCATTCGCCCGTTTTGTCGCGGGCGCGTTCACCGGCATAGACTTCCACCCAGACGATTTTGCGCGCGCCGTTGTAGGCTTTTTCGACGGCGGCATCCAGAATGCGTTGCATGGCGGGCGTCACGTCTGTGCCGATGCCGTCGCCCATGATGAAGGGGATGATGGGTTTGTCAGGGACGACCAGGCGGTCGCCTTCCCACGTAATACGTTCGCCTTCACTTGGAACGGTGAATGTTTTGAAGTCCATAGCGCCTCCTCTTTGCTGTGATGTTATGATTGGGTCAGAACGGTTTGCGGCGATACGGCGTCACGGCTTTCGTCCTCGTGCACACCTTCGTGCGCGAGGACGTCTTGCAGCGCGGCAATCGCAACTTCCAGCATGCTGTCGTCCGGCTCGCGGGTTGTGAGTTTTTGCAGCATCAGGCTGGGCCAGATGAGCAGGCGCACCCAGCGGTTTGTGCTGTGCCGGGCGCTCCAACGGATGAATTCGTAGCTGATGCCGGCAATCAGTGGAATCAGTCCAATGCGCGAGGCAAGGCGCGCCGGCAAGGCAGGGCGTCCCAGCAGGGCAAACACGAGAATGCTGACAACCACTACCACCAGCAAGAAGCCGGTTCCACAACGGGGGTGGAGCAGGCTGTACGGGCGCACATGTTGGGGTGTCAGAGGTGCGCCGTCTTCAAAGGCGTTGATGGTTTTGTGCTCTGCGCCGTGATAGGCGAATACACGTTGCACATCTTCCATGCGCCCAATAGCGGCGATGTAGCCAATCAGCATGGCAAGCCGAATCAGCCCCTCCACAAGGTTGCTGACCAGTGGCGAGGTGATGAATTGGTCCAGCCAATGGGTGATGAGCAAGGGCACGACGAAGAAAAGGCCAATCCCCAACAAGAGTGAAACCGCTACCATTCCCCAGGCGCTGGCCCCTTCAAGTTGCTGTGCCTCTTCTTCCTCCTCAAGCGCGATATTCGCCGACCAGATGAGCGCGCGTGTACCCAGACCGAGCGCGTCCCACAAAAGGGCGACACCGCGCACAAAGGGCAGTTTGCCCCAGCGGCTGGTGTAAATCGGGGACGTAAGCGGTTCGCTCAGGATTTCAATGCGGCCGTTGGGTGCGCGCACCGCTACCGCCATATGGCGCGCGCCACGCATCATGACCCCTTCGATGACCGCTTGTCCGCCGTAGTTGAATTCTGATGACATCGAGAACTCGGTTTCTGTATGTTGATTCTTCAAAGCGCGCCCGATTGTACTGTATGGGTAGGTGGGTGTCAAAGCATGCTGAAAAAGCAAAAAGAGGGGCACGCAGCGTTGCCCCTCCTTTTTGCGCGCGTGTGTGGTTAGAATTCGTAGCGCACGGTGTACGTGACGGTTGCTTCGCCGTTCGCCGGCACATTCACACGCCATTCAACCGTCCCCTGGTCGAGTTTGGTGTGCTCGGCGCTTTCGCGTGTAATTTCCCACTCGCTCCAGCGGAACATGTGTTCAACAACCCGCACTTCCACGGCTTCGTCCTTGTGGTTGCGAATGGTAATCTCGAACGATTCTTCAATCACATCATCGCCCAGTTTGCGGAAGTTGGTTTGGCGGCGTTCGCCAACGATGTCGAATGCGTTGCCCAAGCGCAGGCGCACTTGTTCATCGCGCGGCGTGTGGTCAATTTCGTCTTCACCGATGAATTGCAACGTGCCGTCCACGTCGGCTTTGTACACACGGACGCGCCCTGCGGGAAGCGGAATGCCCAACCCGTTCTCTTCGGAATTTGCCATGTCCAGGTAGATGTTCACATCGGGGGTTGAGGATGCCCCATAGGATGGGTCGGTGATGGCGTAGCCGTAGAAGCCAAAGCCGGGCGCGCCGTCATACACGAAGATTTTTTCGACGTTGATGCCTGAGGCGCTGGTAAATTCAATTTGCTTGGTCTGGTTGTTGCGGACGGTGACCGGGCGCTGGACATCGTAGAGATGGTACTCAAAGAGTTGGCGTTCTTCGACCTGGGGCGTTGCGACGGCCATTTCTTCAGCCATGACGTCGCGCATGACGCCTAACTTCTCTTGGACGACGTTCACATCTCCCGCCACCAGTTTCAATTTGGCGTTTTCATACGTGGCGCCGCTCTGGTTTTCAACCGTCACCCAGCCGTTCAGGTCGGCTTGGGTGTCGTCTTCGTTGAGTTGCACCACATAATCGGCGCGCCAGGAAATGCCGCCGGTCATGTACGTGACTTCGATGTCCTGTTCGCCCGTTTGCTCGGTCTCAACCAGCCAGACGAGCGAAGGGCGTGTAATCAGCCCTTCGGGGAGTTCAGGAAAATCAAATTGGCGAATAGCGTCGCGGCGTACCACGACGATGCCTGTTTCCGTTTGCAAGACGATATCGTTTTGCGCCGACAAGAGCGTGCCTTCGTAGGTTGTCCCGTCGTCGGTGACCAGTCCAATGGCGCGGTCAATGTATTTTTCGAGCACCTTTTGGCTCCCGACGAGGTCATAATCGAAGTTCTGTTCCAGAATGCGTGTGCCCGTGGGGTCGGTGAGGGAGCGCACATGCACACTTGTGGGGTCAATTCGCTCGGCCACATCGGCGAACCGCACTTCGTTGACGCCGGCGCTGAGCGAAAGCGAGCGCACATCACGCACGAGCGCCAAATCCTGATTGTAGACGGTGAGCGCCATGTTTTCGTTTTGGGCTTGAGCGCTGGGGATCAAGCCGGCGGAATCTGTCTCCGGTGCGCGGCGCGAGCTGGTGGTGGTCGTTGGCGTGGGTTGGGATGTCTCTTTGACGAGGCTGCATGCGCCGACAAAGACCAACACAACCAGGAACAATTGCCTGACCAGACGTGAAACGATTTTTGTTGACATAAAACACTCCTTCTTGCTGGGTATTTGTTGACAGGCAAGCGATTGCGCCAATGGAACGTCAAAGGTGGGTGAAGTGTTCCCGCGGCGGCGATCTTCAGGCCAAAAGGGTGAGTGTGATGGCGAGGATGAGGCTCACGCTGAGCATGCTCCAATCGAGTGGGTGCATACGCAGTTGGATGCGGCTGGTGCGCGGTGTGCCGCGCCCAACGCCGCGTGTGGCGAGCGCCATGGCGAGTGTGTCGCCTGTGCGTACCACGTTGACGATAAAGGCGACCAGAAGCGGAATCATCCCGCGCAAGCGTTCCACGATATTACCGCGTGGCTCCCAGGCGCGCGCCGCTTGGGCGTCGCGAATGTGTTGGATGGTGAAGAAGAAGGTGGGAATGTAGCGCAGGGCAATCGCCAGAATGAGCCCCCACTCAAAGGGCAGGCCGAGTTGTACAAGCCCTTGGACAAGGTGCGATTGGCGCGTGGTGAAGAGAATGAAGAAGACCCACAATGACATGCCGACAATGCGGATGGCAATGGCGGCGGCGTCCGCCACGCCGGCGGATGTCAGCGCCAAGGGGCCGATTTCTACCCAAACGTGCCCACCGCGTCCGGCGAACCAGGGCCACACGAGCATGATGAAGAGGAGCAAGCGCACGAGTTGCCGCCAAACCCAGAGCAGGCGCGCCATGGGAATACGGCCGCTGAGGAAGAGCAGATGCTGGAGCGCCAGCAACGCGACAAGCAGGCGCACATCGTTTTGGGTGATGTAGAGGGTCGCGCCAAACAGGGCGACCCCAAATTTGGTGCGTGGGTCGAGTCTGTGAAGCCAGCCGCGCTGGGGGCAGTACAGGTCGAAGAACATGGGCGCCTTACTCCGCTTGGGGGGGCTCAGCAAGCCCGAGGGCTTGCATGACCTGTTCTGTGTCGGCAAGTGAAGGCAGCACAATGTCCGCGCCCGCGGCGCGCAACGCTTCGGCGTTGAACGGCCCTGTGGCGACGGCGAGGCTCCGCCCGCCAATGATGTGTGCGCAACGCACATCGCGCGGCGTATCGCCAATGAGGATAACATCGGCTGCTTTGAAATGGTGTTCGCTTTCTTCCCAGGCGCGTTGTAAGGCCACCGTGGGCAAATCGTCGCGCGTTTCGCCATCGTCGCCAAATGCACCAAACGTGAAGAAAGTATGCAGATGGGCTACCTGGAGTTTGAGCCATGCACAGGCTTCGAGATTTCCGGTCAGCAAACCCAGGAGCACATCATCGCGCTTTGAAAGCGTCTCAATCAGTGTGCGGGCTCCCGGCAGCACCGTGATGCGCCTGTTGGCGGGTGTGGCGGCAAATTCGCGGGCGAGTTCGCCCGGATAGTGGCGCAGGATTTGGCGTGAGAGGTGGGGCACGTCAGCGGATGGAAGCCCCCCCAATGCCAACGCTTCGCGCACAATCATGGGGTCGGTTTTGCCACCAAACGCGACCTGATCGAGCCCCGCAGTATGCCCCAGAATGTGGAGCAAGGTGCGTTCCAACGCCCGTCGTCCTGCACCGTGGGCGTCGAGGATAGTTTTATCAATGTCAAATAAAATCAGTTTCATTGGTTTTTAATTCTAGTAAATCAAGCGCATGTTTTTTTGAAAGAAACAAAACAACGCCTTTTTGCATTTAGTGGAATGGCATCCAACAAATCTCCCCTTTTTAGCCATGGATGTCTGCTTGCGGCGGTTTGTTCTATGCACAGTGTGCGAAAGGAGCCCTCCCATGATTTTCAGAAGATGTTATTCCCCTTCGTATTGGCAGTTGCTCTTTTGAGCGGTGGGTACGTGCTGGCGTTGCATTCACATGTTGTGGCGCAAGGACCAGCCCCCACGGTTGATCAAAAAGGTGTGCCTGCCAGTGATGCCGACCCGACGACAGTGACGACTGAAATGGCAAGCCCACCTGATAGCCCCGAGACAGCCCATGTTGGGCTTGAAGATAACACCAATGACCCCAATAGTCTACTGGGCGTAACATGGCGTTCGTATCGTGTCGCGGGCTTGGTGTTTCGCCCTCGCGTGAGTAGTGTCGGATATTCACGGAGCGGTGGATGCATTTACCACTCATCTGGTTCTACCGCTGAAGTTTTCAATGCGAATTTGAACCTTCCCTATGGTTCTACCATTCAGGGCGTGCGATTGTACTACAATGACACGTCTCTATCCAACTCAACAGCGTGGGTGACCAAGTATGATTTGTATGGGAATATCGAACAGGAATGGTCGGTGTCGAGTAATGGTGAGTCTGGATTCGGGTTCACCACTACCTATTTCACTGACACGGTGGATTATGAAAGTTTTAGTTATGTGTTGAACTGGCGCCCCGTTGTGAGTGGAAGCACTATGCAGTTGTGTGGGATGCGCGTGTTTTACACACCACCGCCACTGTTTGGCGCGTTTTTGCCGGCTGTGCAAAAACCGTAAGGCGTGCAAAGCCGGTGAGCGGCGGGGAGCAATCCCCGCCTTTTTTGTTGCCGTGGCTTTTATTTTGTCATCATAGCGTTTAGGATATGCTTTCGTTGCGCCCAGTGAATGTTCCCCTGAGGAGGGTCATATGCCCGAGATGCGCATGGAAACATCCCGCGTGACGCATGTGCGTCAATTACTCCGTGAACGCAAATATCGCACCTTATCGGTTGACTTGCTTCGCTGGCACCCCGCCGATATTGCGGAAGTGCTCGAAGACCTTGAGCCGTCGGAGCGTTTGCTTGCTTTGCGCTTGCTCCCCGACGAAGTGGCCGGCGAAGTGCTGGCGGAAATGGAAGAGAGCAGCGCGCGTGAAATCCTGGATGACATCTCGCCGGAGCGCCTGGCGGATATTCTCGAAGATATTCAGGATGATGATGCAGCGGCTTTGCTGGAAGATGTGCCCGATGCCTTGCGTGAAGAAGTCATCGCCCTGATGGAAGCCGAAGAAGCCGAAGATGTGCGTGAGCGGCTTTCATACCCCGAAAACAGTGCAGGGCGCTTGATGACGGCGGATGTTGTGCGTTTGCGCCGCCGCTGGACTGTCGCCGAAACACTGGATTATTTGCGCCATGCCGCGCAAACGCTAGGCTCCGTTTACTATCTCTATGTTGTTGACGAGGACGACCATCTTGTGGGGGTGGTGCCGCTGCGGGCGTTGGTGACGGCGGCGCCGGAGAAGACGATTCGCGAAATCATGACACCCAATGTGGTGCGTGTGAATGTTTTTGATGACCAGGAAATTGTCGCCGACCTGGCAGCCAAGTACAACTTTGTTGCCTTGCCGGTGGTGGATAGTGAAGAGCGCCTTGTGGGTGTCATTACGATTGACGACCTGGTGGACGTGTTGGAAGAGGAAGCGACGGAGGATATTCAACGTTTGGGTGGGTCGGAGCCGCTGGGGACCGCCTATTTTGCCACACCCATTCGTACCATGATTCGCAAGCGGATTGGGTGGCTCATGCTGCTTTTTGTGGGGGGCACGTTGACTGGCAGTGTTATTCGTTTGTTCGAGGACATTACAACGCAATTTACTGCGCTGACGATTTTCATTCCGCTGCTGATTGGGACAGGGGGCAATGCTGGTTCGCAAACCGTGGCGACGGTTATTCGGGCGTTGGCGTTGGGGGAAGTGGAGTTCCACGAGATTTTTCATGTGGTTCTGCGCGAGGCGACAACCGCTTCTACAATAGGGTTGATTTTGGGGGGGATTGCATTTGTACGGGCGTTATTGTGGCACACAGGGTATGAAATCGCCTGGGTCGTGGCGTTATCGTTGCCCTTCATTACAGTGTGGGCGGCCATCATCGGGGCGATGATTCCGTTAGTGGCCGACCGATTGGGAATTGACCCCACAGTGATTTCAGGCCCGTTTATTAGCACCTCGGTGGATGCGACGGGGCTGGCGATTTATTTCACCATTGCGCGTTTGATTTTGATGTAGGAACATACACAAAAGGCCCATCTCCATGCAATGATGGGCCTTTTTGTTTGCAATGCTGCGTTGCATTTCTTCTGTTAGGAAGCGCGGCGGACCGTGAGTTTGACGGCGGTACGTTCCTGACCATCAATATCAATTTCGACAAACGAGGGGATGCAGACAATGTCAATGCCATCTTCTTCAAGATACGTCCGCGCAATGGCGACGGCTTTGACGGCTTGATTGACTGCACCTGCGCCAATCGCTTGCACTTCGGCCACGTTCCCTTCGCGGATGACGCCCGCAATCGCACCAGCGACTGCTGTTGAGCGCGAACGAGCAGAGACCTTCAAAACTTCCATGTGAATCCTCCTCCGTTGTGCGATGTTCGATTGAGGCGTCGGGTGGTCAGGCATGTACCTTACCCGGTCTGCTGCGCATCCCTCAGCCAGATAGGCCAGTGGTACTATTGTACAGACTTTCAAGGCACAGGTCAATGGGAGCGTGTCGCCGAATCGTGCCAATGTGCTCACAAAAATATTTGTTTTCTTACATCTTGGCAAACTCGGGGTGATAGTGTACGGTGCCTGTGCCTCGTGTGGTGGCGTCAAACCACATCACCATGAATGCATCATCAGCCCCGAATTCATTCTGTACTCCATGGGATAAAGCGCATTCAAATCCGAACCGTGTGTAATACTGCGGAGCGCCCAAAACGACGACAAAGGTTGCTCCGTTGCGTTGCACTGCTTGCAACCCCGCGCGAACAAGTGCGCTCCCAATACCGCGTTTTTGCCACGCTGGCAGAACGCCAAGTGGTGCAAGCCCAACGCCCACACGATGGGGCGCAGGTGGAGTAAGTGTGACAGGCGAAAAAAGAATGTGTCCGACAACCTGTTCCTGCACGAATGCTACGAGCGATACGTCCCAAGCGCCAGCATCGTAGAGCGCGGCCACCAACTTCGCTTCTGTAGTGCTGGGAGCGAAGGCGCACCGATGCACGTGTTGAATGGCTGGGATGTCCTCAGCTGTTGCTTCGCGAATTAGGAAGAACATTCTGTTCGGGTATTTTGTCAGTTTCATCTGGTGTGCTGTGGCGCGTCTGATCGTGCCAGGCGCTCACGTCCGTGATGTGCGAGTGGGGCGGCATGAGCGAAATCATCGGCCGGTCGAGCCCCCATGCTTGGGCGACCACGTAGAGCGGCCGACCTTTGCTTTCTTCGTAGATGCGCCCGATATATTCGCCTAAAATCCCCAGCGAGATGAGTTGAATGCTCCCCAGGAAGAGGACGGCGATAAGCGTTGTGGCTTGCCCTTCAAAAGCATGTAAGCCGGAGAGGCGCATTGCGACCACAACAACAATGAAGATGACGCTGAGCAGGGCGATGGCAAAGCCAAAATAGGTGGCAAGTTGCAGTGGAAAGTAACTAAAGCTGGTGATGCCGTCCAGCGCGAAGCGCAGCATTTTACGAAGGGGGTATTTGGTTTCGCCGGCGTAGCGTGCATGGCGGCGGTACGGCACGCCAATTTGGCGGAAACCCACCCAGGCCGCCATGCCGCGCATGAAGCGGTGGCGTTCGCGCATGGCGCGCAATGTTTCCACAACGGTGCGGTCCATCAAGCGAAAATCGCCCGTATCAATGGGAATTTCGACATTGGTAATAGCGTGCATGAGTCGGTAGAAGAGTTTGGCGGTAAACTCTTTGAACCACGTTTCACCTTCGCGCTCGGTGCGCACAGCGTACACGACCTCGTACCCTTCGCGCCATTTGGCGAGCAGGTCAGCGATCAATTCGGGGGGGTCTTGCAGGTCGGCGTCAATGATGACAACCGCTTGTCCCCGTGCATAATCAAGGCCGGCGGTGATGGCGGCCTGGTGTCCAAAGTTGCGTGCAAAGCTAATGACTTTCCAACGTGCATCACGGCGGTGAATGTCGTGTAAAAGGGCTAATGAGTTATCGCGACTCCCGTCATTCACGCAGATAACTTCAAATGATTCGCCAATGCGCTCTAAAACGCTCGTAAGTCGGCGGTAGAGCTCGGGAATCACCACCTCTTCATTATAAATTGGAACAATAACCGAGAGAGTAGGGCTTTCTTCTTTCATTCGGTTTCCTCCTTCACGCGCTCGTCTTCTCAGACGCACGCGGACGGCTTGTTCTGCCATGTGTGGCGCACATTGTACTCGTACTTGCAATGTTGCGGCAAACGCTTGTGTGAAACCATGTTTGACCATTGGTCACCGCGTTGGCATCAAAAAGCGAATATGATACACTGCGATATCATACCGGTCAGCAAGGACAAACTCACGCACGAGGAACCATGAAATTCGACCTGCACATGCACACCTTTCACTCGCCGGATTGCCTGAGCACCTACGAGGCCATTATTGCCGCTGTACAACGGCGTGGTCTGGATGGGATCGCGATTACCGACCACAATACCATCCGGGGGGCGCTTGAAATGCGGGAGCGCGCACCTTTTCCGGTGATTGTCGGTGAGGAAGTCGCGACTGCTGAGGGAGATGTCATCGGGTACTTCATTGAGGAAGAAATCCCTCGCGGCTTGTCTGTGGAAGAGACGATTGAGCGCATTCACGCTCAGGGGGGGCTGGTGGCGATACCGCACCCACTCGACACGTTGCGGGGTTCATCTTCCATAGGGCGTGAAGCGTTGTTGCGGGTGATTGACCAGGTGGATATTATTGAAGGGTTCAATGCGCGGTGCCTGCGGCAGGATGACAACGCACAGGCGCGGACGATTGCAGCCGAGTATGGCAAACCGCTGAGCGCAGGGAGCGATGCCCATCACCCCAGTGAAATTGGTAACGGATACGTGGATATTCCCCCCTTCACCTCACCGCAAACGTTTCTTGATGCGCTGCGTCGGGGGCGTTGGGGTGGGCGGCCAAGTGGATGGCATGTCAAATGGTACTCGACATGGCCCAAAATTCTGCGCAAAGTGCGCCCCCCACGCCAAACCTGACCGTAGGAGGCCCCATCTATGATGCTGCTGATCGTTGCGTTGGTTTCATTTGTGGCGGCGGTGATCCCCATGCTTTTCTATGCCTATGTGGCGTGGTCGCTTGATCACCACGAAAAAGAACCGTTATGGTTGTTGGCGGTCACTTTTTTGTGGGGGGCGGTCCCCGCAGTTGTTTTGTCCTTGTTTGCCGAATTGTTGTTTGACGTCCCTTTGCGGCTTGCCTTTTCTTCCCCCAATGCGGGTTTCTTGAGCGTGGCGCTGATTGCTCCAATTGTAGAAGAAATCTTCAAAGCCATCCCCCTGGTGTTCATCTTCATCTTCTTCCGCCATGAATTTGATGGGTTGATGGATGGGTTGCTGTATGGCGCTCTGGTGGGCTTTGGCTTTGCGATGACCGAGAACTTCTTTTACTTCTTGGGAAGCTCATCACAAGGTGGGGCGGCTTTTCTGGGCACCATTGTGCTGCGAGCCTTCGTCTTTGGGCTGAACCATGCCCTGTATAGTTCCATGTTTGGGCTTGGGCTGGCGCTAGCGCGGTACGCCACCTCACAAGCAACGCGCGCATTGGCGCCGCTGGGCGGGTTGGCGCTCGCAATTTTCATTCACATGTTGCATAACTTCCTCAACAGCACGGGGTCTTTGATTTGTTTGGGGTCGTTGTTTGTGGCGTGGGGCGGTGTGTTGGGCTGGTTGGCGCTTGTGTGGTGGGCGTTGCGAGAGGAAGCACGGCTCATTCGGCAAGAATTGCAAGACGAAGTGGAAAGCGGCTTGCTCACGCCCCGGCAAGTGGAAGCGGCGGCGAGTTATCGTGCCCGCATGCAAGCCCGCAATCATTTGATGCGCAACGGGCAACGCCAGCGTGCGCGGTTGCTTGATAAAATTTGCTTGCTCGCGGCAGAATTGGCGTTCAAAAAGCGGCAGTTTCGGCTTTTGGGGAATGAAAATGGCAATGCTGAGATGATTGCCGCGTTGCGCCAGGAAATTGCGAATATCCAGGAAGCGTTGTACAGCGAATCCGCCTAGCCAAACAAACGTTTGGTTATGATTTGGCAGTGGGCGTGAGGCACGGTATAATGAACACGTCGTCCGGCAACTGACACACAATAAGGGAGGAACCCCATGCCCACAATCAAGGAAATTTTTGAATCCATGCCCCAGTACGTCAACAAGGACAAGATTCAAGGTGTCAACAAGGTCGTGCAGTTCCACATTACCGGGGACGAAGCCGGCGATTATGTGGTGCGTGTTCAGACGGTGAGTTGACCGTTGAAGAAGGCACCGTGGACAACGCCGATGTGAAAGTCACGGTGGATAGCGAAACGTGGAAAGGCATTTTGAGCGGAAATGTCAACGGTGCCGTGGCGTTCATGACCGGCAAACTGAAAGCCGAGGGTGATTTGCAGACACTGATGGCGTCGCAATCATGGTTCAATTTCCCCGGCTAAGCCAGCTGAACTGGGCTTTTCAGCAAGGGCACCGCTGCGGCGGTGCCCTTTTTTCTTCTTTTTGAAGAGACGCGCGCCGTGGGATGGGAGAATAGTTTGCGCCTTGTTGGGCTGACAATACAATGAAGCCTATCCCAAACCTGACACAAGATTGAGGAAGCGTGTGCTTATGCCTCGTTCCGCAGTGCAGCGTAGCCTGGTGGTGCTGATTGGTTTTCTGGGCGTGTTGATTCCGTTCGTGTGGCAACGCCCGCTCGCCTTGCATGCCCAATCCACGACCTTGGCGCCTGTTGTCCGCTATGCGGAGCGTTTTGATACGTCGCCGCCTCTCGGCACGTTGGCGCAAGATGCGCCGATGATCGCCCCATCAACGTGGGAACGCCTGCACTTGCGGAAGCCAAGCGCCACTGCACCAACGCCCTTCGCCCGACAACGCGACCCCGTTGTCCAGACGGTTATGCCCGACATCACCATGCCGGAACCGCTCATGAGTTTCGATGGCATTGCCAACCTCACCACCATTCTCCCGCCTGACCCCAGCGGGGCGATTGGGTATGACGCTGCGACGGGGCGCAAGTTCTTCATGCAGTGGGTGAACACGGCGTTCGCGATTTGGGATGTGAGCACGCTCACCCCCACTTTGTTGATTGGACCGGTGGCGGGCAATACCCTGTGGGCGGGGTTTGGCGGGTTGTGTGAAACCAACAACGACGGCGACCCGATTGTCTTGTTCGACCATCTGGCGCAGCGCTGGCTTGTGGGGCAATTTGCGCTCGATTTTCCCTCGAACTTCCACCAGTGCCTGGCGGTCTCACAAACAGCCGACCCCACCGGCGCATGGTATCGCTACGATTTCGACATGGGCGATGCCATGAATGATTACCCCAAACTGGCGGTTTGGCCTAATGCGTACTTGCTCACCGTGAACCAGTTTGACGGTTCGACGCTGGCATGGCGTGGGCAAGGTGTAGCGGCTTTGGAGCGTGCGCGCATGCTTGAGGGGCAAAATGCGCGCATGGTCTTCTTCGATTTGTACGATGTCAACCCCAACTTTGGCGGCATGTTGCCCGCTGATCTGGATGGTCCCCCGCCGCCGTCTGGCACGCCCGCCGTCTTTGTCGAAATGGATGATGATGCCTGGGGATGGGCAACCGATCGTTTGAGTCTCTGGCATCTCTCAGTGGACTGGAACGCCCCTGAAAGTGCCACTTTTGGCGTAGATGGAGCGCCCAATCAAATTCTGGATACGCAGCCATTTGACGCCAGCATATGTGGCGGGAGCCGCAATTGCATTCCGCAACCAGGCGGGGTGCCGCTTGATGCGATTGCCGACCGTCTGATGTATCGCGCGGCGTATCGCTGGTTCGGTTCCTATGGCGCAATGGTGCTCAACCATACGGTGGACGCCGACGGAAGCGACCATGCGGGGATTCGATGGTATGAATTGCGGCACGTCGCCGGGACGTGGAACATTTACCAACAAGGTACGTTCGCACCTGATAGCGCCCACCGCTGGATGGGCAGTATCGCCATGGACAAGCAGGGGAACATCGCTTTAGGGTACGCTGTCAGCAGCCCGACGACATCCCCCTCGGTGCGCTACACGGGGCGTTTTGCGGGCGACCCGCTGGGGGAGATGACGCTTGCTGAAGCCTCGTTGGTCGAAGGTGGCGGCTATCAAATGTCGTCCTCGGGGCGTTTTGGGGATTACAGCATGCTCACGCTCGACCCACAGGATGATTGCACGTTCTGGTACACGCAGGAGTACTACGCAGCGCCGGGAACGTCCAACTGGCGTACACGCATTGGGGCGTTTCGCTTTCCAACCTGCACAACCGGACCTACGGGCTCCGTGGCGGGTACTGTGCGTGAAGCAGATGGGACGCCTGTTGTGGGGGCGCGCGTTCAGATTGGGTTCTTCTCGGCCGAATCGCAGAGCGATGGGCACTTTCGGTTGGAGAATGTCCCCACGGGCACGTATACCGTGACGGTTTCGGCGTATGGGTACGTGCCGGTGACGCAAACCAACGTCGTGGTCAGCGATGGTATCACAACCACGCTTGCCTTCACGCTCACAAGCGCCCCCACCTACGTGGTGAGCGGCACCGTGCGCGATGCACGCACCGGGCAACCGCTGTACGCCCAAATTCTCATTCCCCAAGCCCCTGTGGGGGCTGTGTGGACCAATCCCACTACCGGCTTTTACAGCGTGACCTTAGCCGCACAAATCGCCTACACTTTTGAAGTCCATGCGTGGGTGGATGGCTACAACACAGAACGGCGCGCCGTTGGACCGCTGACAGCCCCCCAGCAGGAAGATTTTGCCTTGCTGGTGAATGAAACAACGTGCAACGCGCCGGGCTATCATCGGGTGCAAACGCTGGTGCTGGATGAACACTTTGAGACGGGGACCACGCCGACGGGCTGGCAGGTGCTCGATAACCGCGGCGGTGGGGCGGTATGGCGTTTCGATGACCCAGGTGGACGCGGCAACCTGACGGGAAGCGTTGGCGGGTTTGCCATCGTGGATAGCGACTTTTACGGTCGTAATAGTTTCCAGGACACTGAATTACGAACGCCTGTCCTCAACATTGCGGGGCTGGATGGGGTGATGCTGGCGTTCAATACGGATGTCCAGCGGAACAGTAGTGAAGTCATGCGTGTGGATGTTCGTGTGGACGGCGGCGCGTGGCAAACCGTCTGGGAGAATAAGAGCGGTAGTAGCAATGTCAACGGGCGTGTTAGTCTGGACCTGAGCGACCGGACGGCAGGCGCAACCACTTTGCAAGCCCGTTTCCACTACTTCGACGCGGATTTTGAGTGGTGGTGGCAGGTGGATGCGGTGCAAATTGGCAGTGTGCCTAAGTGCGAGCCTGTAGCGGGGGCGTTCCTCATGGGACATGTGTACGATGCTAACACCGGCGAGCCGATTGTGGATGCCCAGGTTTCGGCTGGTGTGAGCATGACGGTACAAACAGAAGCCACAACCGACCCCGCGCTGGCGGATGGGTTCTACATGCTTTTTTTGCCGGAAGGTACGCATACCGTGCAGGCAACGGGTGACAACGGCTATGGCGCGCAACAGACCACGCTCACCATTCAGGACGCCGTTCCACTTTGGCAGGATTTTGCGCTACCCGCTCCACGGCCGGTCATCACTCCAACCGCATTTTCATTAGTGTTTGACCGCGATAGGCAGGTTGCTGTCCCGCTCACCATTGGCAACACGGGGGCGCTGACGCTGACAGTCTCCATCAACAGCATCAATGCGCCTTTACCGTTGAATGAACCCGCCGACACATTCGCCCCCCCCATGCGGCGCATTTCTCCCAAACATCTGGGGGATCGCACGGCTGAGCATGTGTATGCTCCACCCCCGCCGGATGCGCCTGTGTGGTCTGGTGGCGGCAAGGTGCTCCAACGGTGGGCAACCGGCTTGAATGGTGTATGGGGGCTGGCCGCAGAACCTGGCGGGACGCTCTGGGTTTCTGCAAGCGAGGATGGGCGTACAACATGGCAGGCGTTCACGGCGGCAGGAGAACCACTGACAGCAACAGTGCGTGTGCCGCATGCGCCGGCACGGTTTCGGGCGGGTGCGGTGTGGCACCCCTTCGAGGGGCGTTTGTGGCAGGTTGCGGTTGAAGGCGATGATTGTGTCGTGGCGCTTGATGCCCGGACCGGGCAGGTTGGTGAAGGTGTTTGTCCTGGGTGGGGGCTAAGCCAGCGTGGGCTGGCGTATGACCCGCGCACAGCGACTTTTTACAGCGGCTCGTGGAACGATGGTGTGATTCACCAATTCGACGAGACCGGGCGGCGGTTGCGCTCGGTGGCGGTGGGCATACCGCTGGCGGGGATGGCGATCAACCCCACCACGCAACACCTGTTTGTGCTGGCGAACGATGATGAGGGCTTTGACGTGTACGTGCTCGACGCTGCGCGTGATTTCGCGCTTTTAGGCGGCTTTGATGTGCCCGGGCTTGATGATTTTGGGCAGGCGGGGATGGCGCTCTTGTGCGATGGCACGCTGGCGATTGCCGACCAGCATGATAACGAGGTCTTGATTGTGACGTCGGGCGAATTGTCGCCCTGTGAGTGGAACGCGGTACCGTGGTTGACGCTTTCCGCCAATCAGGTTGTTGTGCCGCCGCACGAAGAAGTGACCATGTGGCTCACCTTCGACACCACGGGGTTGGATTTTACGACATACTCGGCGTATCTGCGGCTGGACAACACGTCGCCATATGCGATTGCTCCGGTGCCCGTGACGTTGACCGTTGCATCGCACAACGTTTATCTCCCGCTGGTTGCGCGTTAATCTGCGGAGCGTACTTTGAAACAAATAGGCTCTTATGCTACAATCCGCCCCGCTATGCGCCCGTAGCTCAGAGGAGAGAGCAACGGACTTCGAATCCGTAGGTCGGGGGTTCGAATCCCTCCGGGCGCGTTTCAACCGCACCGCAGGCTGCAAGAGTGGCCTGCGGCTTTTTATTGGCGGTTATGAATGTGAATTGTTGCGTGGTTTTGACTTTGGGGGACGTGGTATCAGCACGGGAGTGCGAGCTTTATAGGCTTCGTAGTCGGCTTGCCCACCCCATTTTGCATCGGCGCGGGCTTCGAGCAGGGGAATGCCGCTGACCCGTGTGAGCAGAAGGATGACAAACAGCGGTGAAACAAGCGTGAGCCAGCGCCAACCGTCCAGTGTGGGCAGTGTCACCAACGTAACGCCAATCCACAGAACGATTTCGCCAAAGTAGTTCGGATGGCGCGACCACGCCCAAAGCCCTTCTTGAATGAAGGCGTCCGCATGTGCGGGGTTGGCTTTGAAGCGGCTCTTTTGCCAATCCGCCACCGCTTCGATCAAAAACCCCACTCCCCACACCACCAGGCCGCACCACGCCCAACCGTCCAACCCGTTGCCGCGTGGTGCGGTGATAGCCGCGAGCGCCGGCGCAAGTGTGACCGCCGCCCACAGCCCCTGAAGCGTCCACGTGAGTAAAAAGCGTGCAAAGGATGCCTTCAACTCGCGAAAACGGGCATCTTCACCCGTTTTGCGGATACGCCAGAAAAGAAACAGGCTCAAGCGGAGCGCCCACACACTGACCATCGCGGCGAGAAGCCAGGCGCGTGCGTCGCGCTGGGGTGTGAGAAGCAGGGCGAGAGCGATCGTGCTGATGAAGGTGATTCCCCCCATCAAGTCGAAAAATTTTTCGGTGCGCTGCCGCCAGGCGGGGATGAATGCCAGCCAATTGATGACAAACGCAAACGCAACGGCCAGCGCAAATAGCGTCATGCCATACACCAACGCGCCGCCCTGGCTTCCTGCCCATGCCAGCCCACTCGCGGCCAACAAAACAAGGGCAAAAGCCCCCCATGTTTGCATTGCATTTTCTTGATTCATTCAACAAACCTCATTGTGAACAAGCATCTCTTTGCACGTACACCACAATAGCCGAATTGTCTCCATCAACAAGCCCGCTGGCTGTTGATCGTCACCAGCGGGCTTGCCGAAAAGATGAACGCAGGCGGAAAACAGCGCACCGGCGGCTTACGCTGCCGCCACGGATTCAAACTGGCTGTTGTACAACTCGGCATAAAAACCGCCTTGGCGGAGCAATTCCTCGTGCGTCCCTTGTTCCACAATGTTCCCATCGCGCATCACCAGAATCAAATCGGCGTTGCGAATGGTTGACAGGCGGTGCGCAATCACAAAACTGGTGCGTCCTTCCATCAGACGGTCCATTGCTTGCTGAATGAGCAGCTCAGTGTGCGTATCCACCGAACTGGTCGCCTCGTCAAGGATGAGCATCGGTGGGTCGGCAAGAATGGCGCGCGCAATCGTAATCAACTGCTTTTGCCCTTGCGAGATATTTGTCACTTCCTCGTTCAGCTCGAAGTGATACCCCCCCGGTAGCGTGCGGATGAAATGGTCGGCGTGGGCGGCTTGCGCGGCGGCGATGACTTCCTCATCGGTGGCATCCGGGCGCCCGTAGCGGATGTTTTCCATGATGGTGCCGCTGAACAACCATGTGTCTTGCAACACCATCCCGAACAGGCGGCGCAAATCGGCGCGGCGGAAGGTGCGAATGTCATGCCCGTCAATCAAAATAGCGCCTTCGTCCACGTCGTAGAAGCGCATCAGCAGCTTCACCAGCGTGGTTTTCCCCGCACCGGTTGGTCCCACAATCGCCACTTTTTGCCCCGGCTGGATATGCGCCGAAAAGCCCTTGATGACCGGCTTCCCAGGTTCATACCCAAAGACCACATTGCGGAATTCCACTTCGCCGCGAACCGTTTCGATCTGCACCGGCGACTCCGTGTCCGGCTCTTCTTCTTCCAATTCGAGAAACTCAAAGACACGCTCGGCAGCGGCGATAGTTCCTTGCAGAACATTCGAGGCGTTGGCCAGCTGGGTAATGGGTTGCGTGAACGATTGCACGTACTGGATGAATGCCTGAATATCACCCACGGTGATGGTGCGGCGAATAGCGAGCCAGCCCCCCAGCACCACCACACCCACGTATCCCAGATTGCTGATGAGGCGCATCACCGGCATCATAATGCTGGAGAAAAATTGCGCTTTCCACGCCGCGCCATAAAGCGTTTCGTTATACGTATCGAACGCGCGAATGCTCTTTTCTTCTCCATTGAACGCTTTGACGATGACATGCCCGCTGAACGTCTCTTCCACCTGCCCATTGACATGCCCCAAATAATCCTGCTGCTGGCGGAAGAATTTTTGCGACTGGCGAATGATGAGCATCACCACCACCATCGAAAGCGGCACGATGAGCAGCGCCACAATCGTCATTTGCCATGAAATCGAAAGCATCATGCCCAGCACGCCTACAACGGTCACGAACGATGTGATG
Source organism: Ardenticatena maritima (assembly GCF_001306175.1). Classification (NCBI taxonomy): domain Bacteria; kingdom Bacillati; phylum Chloroflexota; class Ardenticatenia; order Ardenticatenales; family Ardenticatenaceae; genus Ardenticatena; species Ardenticatena maritima. The sequence continues at coordinate 72,788 of NZ_LGKN01000009.1, read as the reverse complement.
ATTTGCGTCAGGCTTTGGTTGAGCGTCTGGTTGATGGTGTCAACGTCGTTGGTGAGCAGTGAAAGCGTTTCGCCGTGGGTCGTGCCGTCAAAATAGCGGAAGGGCAGGCGATTGATTTTTTCCATCAGCTCGCGACGCAGCTGGTACGTCACCTTGACGGCGACGTCGGTCATGAGCCAGCCTTGCAGATAACTCAGAATGGCTGAGAAGATGTAAAGCCCCAACGCGATGAGCAGAATGCGCCCAATCGTGTCGAAGGGAACGGTGCCTGTACCCGCCAGTTGCGCTAGAATGCCTTCAAAGAGCTCAGTGGTGGCGCGCCCTAGAATTTTGGGCCCAACAATCGCGAATGCGGTGGAGCCGATGGCGAGCACAAACACCACCATGATTTTCCAGCGGTAGGGCGTCAGGTAGGTGGCAAGCTTGCGCAGGGTGCCGCCAAAATCGCGCGGTTTGGCGACAGGCGCCATACCGGCCATGTGCCCCATCGGACCGCGCGGCGCGGGTGGTGCGGTGCGGGTCTCTTCTTTGCGAACCTGGCTCATTGCAGCGCCTCCTGTTTCAACTGCGATTCGGCAATTTCGCGATAGACGTCACACGTTTGCATCAGTTCCTCATGCGTGCCGCGTCCAATCAAGCGCCCGGCGTCGAAGACCAGAATTTGGTCGGCGTTTTTCACAGTGGCGACGCGCTGCGAGACGATGATGACTGTGCTGTCGCTCAGTTCGCGGAGCAATGCGGCACGCAAACGGGCATCGGTTTTGTAGTCAAGCGCCGAGAAGCTGTCGTCGAAAATGTAGATAGGGGCGCGTTTCACCAGCGCGCGCGCAATCGTCAGGCGCTGCCGTTGCCCGCCGGAGAAGTTCACGCCACCCTGCGCCACCTCTGTTTGCAACCCGTTCGGCAATTCAAAGACAAAGTCGGCTTGGGCAATGCGCAGGGCTTTGATGAGCGTCTCTTCGTCGGCGTTCTCATCGGCAAAGCGTAAGTTGCTCTCGATCGTTCCCTTGAACAGGTTGCTCTTTTGCGGCACGTAGCCAATTTTGTCGCGCAACTCGCGGAGCGAGACTTCGCGAATGTCCACGCCACTGACGCGAATCGCGCCATCCGTCACGTCAAAAAAGCGCGGAATGAGGTTGACCACGGTGGATTTGCCCGAACCGGTGGTGCCCATAATGCCCACTGTTTGCCCCGGCTCGATACGGAATGAAATCTCGTGCAGCACGTCTTCCTCAGCGCCCGGATAGCGGAACGACACATGGTCGAATTCGATACTTGGCTCAAACGGTTCGGGGAACGGTTTGGGATTGGGCGGGTCGAGAATGGTGATGGGCGTTTCCAGCACGTCCGCCACACGGTTCGCCGAAACATCGGCGCGTGGGAAGAGGATGAAGACCATTGAGAGCATCATGAAGGCGAACACAATTTGCATGGCGTACTGCATGAACGCCATCATATCGCCCACTTGCATGCTGGCTTGCGCCACCTGATGAGCGCCCACCCAGAGAATCAGAATCATCGAGCCATTGAGCAGGAGCATCATCGCGGGGAAGACGACCACAAACACGCGGTTGATGAAGAGCGTAGTTTGCGTCAGGTCGCGGTTGGCGCGGTCGAAGCGTTCTTCTTCAAACGCTTCACGGTTGAACGCGCGCACCACCATCATCCCCACCAGGTTTTCGCGCGCGACCAGGTTCAGCCGGTCAATCAACTCCTGCATGAGTTTGAATTTGGGGATAGCGATGGCGAAGACCGTGCCAATCAACCCCAGCAGAAGCAAGACCGCCAGCGCAATCGTCCACCACATGGATGGGCTTTTATCCAGCGCGCGGATAATGCCGCCGATACCGATGAGCGGCGCGTAGAAGACCAGCCGAATCAGAATGGCGACGGCGGTTTGAATTTGAGTGATATCGTTGGTGGCGCGCGTAATCAGCGAAGCAGTTGAGAATTGGTTGAATTCCGCGCCGGAGAAGCGCATCACGCGCTCGTAGAGGTAGTGGCGTAAATCGCGCGCCAGCCCGGCGGCGACGCGAGCGGCGAGCAAGCCCACAACGATGGTGGCAATTGCCGAAATCGCCGCGACGAGCAGCATCAAGCCGCCGACGCGAATGATGTAACGGTTCTGAATGGCGCCGACGTCCATACCGAGCGCTTCATATTCGGCGCGAACAGCGCGGGTGGCTGCTTGCACAATACCCCGTTCTCCGCCGAGCGTCTCAAAGCGCGTGTCAATCGCATCCAGCAGCGCCAGCCGCTGGTCTTCGGGCATGCGCGCCACCAGCGCGAAAATGTCTGTGCCCGGCGGTAACTTGCTCAGGTCGAAGCCGCCACTGCTGGGGAAGAGCGCCGCGGCTTGCTCGGGGTTTTCGGCCAGCATCTGCAAACCCGCCACCATGAGCAGGGGGCGGCTCAACAGCGCTTCAAGTTCGTCGCGTGTCGCATCGTCAACAGGGTTCAAGATGTAGATGGCTTCTTCGGCGAGCGCCGGGTAGCGTTCCACGTAGGCGGCGGCGTCCGGCGAGGTGGGTTCCAGGCGTGTGTAGTGCGCCAGAACGGTGTTTTGGCTCTCTTGGGGCATGAAGAGCGCCAGGTGTTGCCATGTCGTGGCGCGCATGGCTTCGGGAAGTGCGCGTTCAATGCCGCCTTGTTGCAGCCCAACGTTGACGATGCGCGACATGTAGTCGGGCAGGGCGAGGTCGGCGTTGGCCTGGATGAAGAGCAGAACGATAGCGGCAACGATTGACCAGACAAACGGGCGAAAGTAGCGCAAGAGACGTCGCATGGTTCACGCTTCCTTTGTTGCAGTAGTTGGAGATTTGTTTTCTGTGGAGAGGAGCAAGGCTTTTTCCAGCACTTCAAGCCCCGCAAGGGCGAGCCGACGTTCTTGGGGCGTGAGTGTTTCCAATTGTTCCGCCAGGCGTTGTTGCAACTGCCGACGCAGTCGCTCAAAAAGCGCTTCGCCTTCGTCAGTGATTTCGAGCAGCGTGCGGCGGCGGTCGTGCGGGTCTTCGACACGACGCACCAGACCACGCTCCACCAACACGGAGACGGAGCGCGACATGGTGGGCACCGAGACGGATTGGCTGGCTGCCAGTTCGCTCACGGTGCGCGGCGCTTGTGCAATGAGCCGCAACAGGCGGTAGTGCGCCATTTGGAAGCCCACCGTGGCTTCGCGCCGCATTTCGATGCTGACGGCATGCATAATGGGCGGCACGATGTTGATGAGGTGGGCGGCGAGTTCTTCAGCCGACGGTTCATCGTGTGGCAAAAAGTTGTTTGCTGACATTTATTAGCACCCCGCAATAGTTAGGTGTGCTAGTTATATCCAAATGTGGCAATCAGGCAAATCGTGTGTGTGAAAGCGGGGCACATGCAAAACCGCCCCCGCACATGGCGGGGGCGGCGGGGGAGCCGTCTTCTGCTGCTAGAAGACGGAAAAATGAATGGGTACATGCGTCCAGATATGACTGGTGTCATAGAGCCAATCGTTGGCCAACCCACTGTCACCACCGGCGGGATTGAATGAGCGTTCCCATGCTGTGCTGAAGAATTGGTAGGTTCCTGCTGCGCTACCAGCCGCAAGTTGATATTCCAATGTAAACGAGAAGGCATTATCGGCGCTGTGTTGGTGCCAATGGCGCAAGATGGTGTTGCTTTCAACTTCCCATCCGGCGGGAGTTGGCGAAGTCAATGTAATGCCACCAGCCCCACAACCACCCGCACCGATACGTGCTTTGAGCAGGTGTTGCGCGGTGGTCGTGAACGTGACGCGGAAGTCCACCTGCTCCATGCCTGTGCGATAAATGACGGGGCAGATTGTAGGCAGAGAATGCCAGGAAGTATCACTGGCGCGCTTATATTCAACCTGCACGCTGACCGCGGGCTTGCTGTTGTCAATGCGGAATGCAATAGGCTGGGTGGTGTGAATGACGTTTTTGCTTGCATTCCCAAATTCCATTTTGACGAGGTAGCGCCCGTTGGCGTATGCCGTTGTAGGCCAATTGAGGAGTAAATGGGCGGGCATCCACCCATCGGTATCGGAAAGAATGTCGTACCATCCGGCCGTATCAGGGGCAACGGTAAGGTGGACAAGTCCGCCACTCCAACGCCACACTTTCCACGTATGTCCGGTGAAAGGTACCCAGGTGGCTCCGTTATCAATGGAGTAGAGGAGTCGGTAGAAATCGGCACCTTTGTGATGGTTGCATCCATACAGTTGCAAAGTCCCCTGGTAGGGTGCAGTGGCAATTTCCGTAGCACCGGGAGGCAGGCTTGCCCATGTTCCTGTGGGATGGGGGCGATTGGGGCGCTTGGCGTAGCCCGTGTTTGGGTCATGGTAATCTGTGTGCAGGCTCATCAGCCCTACCATGAGAATGCCAATATCTGTACATTCAATCTCAGGGGCGTCGCAAATATCCGCCGCAATTGCCATAGCGTTGGCTTCTAACGTCACAGGAGCATCCAGATCGCTACTGTCCCAGCGTACATCGAAGAGGGTTTCGCTGTAAATCACCTCTTCATCGCCATCGTTATCAACGTCTTGCGTCACTTTGAAGGTGATGTCGGGCACATCAACAATCTTGGTCCATTCTGGTAAAAAGATGTCGTAGCAGCGCATGAACGGTCCGATGAAATTTGCACGTAGTGCAAGAAGGTCGTCTGGCCGGTCGGCGTTTTCGGCGTGGGTGAGGGAAACGGTGCCGCCCTTTTTCATGTACCGATAGGCTTCCTCAGGAATGGCAGCGGGCATTGGTGGAGCGAGTGGCTCGGGGAACAATGGCGCGTTGAGCGTTTGCTGGTACAAATGCGTTGGCGCGCCTGCTCCCATATTGGCGGCCACCTTTTCCAAGCGTTGAATGGCTTCGGTTGCACCAAGGCGTTCCAGCGATGCTTTGGCTTCTTCGAGGATGGGGAGTGGGTCGGGAAGGGGTCTAGGTGTTGGTGGGAAGGGCGGACGGCGAGGGATGGGCTGTTCGAAATTGGGCAACAAGTCTTTGATGGTGGGGCGAACAAGCCAAGGGACGCAAAAACGTTCACGCCGCCAGCGCAGGATGGTGTCAATTTCCCAACGAGGAATCCAGACGCAGAAGTTGCCACAAGCATCCGTTTGCACAGTTGCAATTTCTTCCTGGTGACAGTTGAAGGGGTAGAGCCATACCCAAGGCCACCCCGAAGGGGCGTACAAGTAGAATGAGCAGTCGGTATCGTAGACATGAACAGTGGCGAATGGAACAGGATGAAGTTCACCCGTGGCCGGATCGCGTTTGACGACTTGCCCGCATACTTGTTTCCAGCGCCAGTCAACGAAGGGGGGCAAGATCTTGGACAGGTCTTCCACTTGTTTGTCCAAAACCTCTTTGTGGTCGATAGGGTACGCCATCGCAAGCCGTTTGGCGCGGATATTGCCAATGGGCAACATTTTCATCTCAGTTGCGGGGGATGTCTGCTTCCGTCGGCGGGATTTCTTTGCAGCCATACGAGACTCCTTTCAACACATCTGATTGGGGGACGAGCAGGTTGTGGCGCCATTCCAACACTGCACAACTCTAAACGGCATCCAACAGTGCTTTTCTGGCGTTGGACGGAGGTGTACAGGGAAGTTTGTAAGAATGTGCAAATTAAAGCGAGGCTGGCGGTATGCTCAAAAGCACATGCTTCTCAAACAAAAGTCCCTTCGACGCAAAACCGCCCCCGCACATGGCGGGGGCGGTCTGCTATGCCGACGTTTTGGTGCTTACGCGCGCCCTTCTTGCACAGCACGCAGCAACTCGCCTAAATCGGCGAAGACGTAATCGGGCAAGATGGGAGTGATTTCCAACTCCTCTTCACTGGTCACGCCCCCCAGAATGAGAATCGTGGTCATGCCCATGCGGTGGCCGCCTTCGATGTCGGTGTCAAGGCGGTCGCCGACCATAGCCACCTCTTCGGCTTGTAGCCCCAATCGGCGCAGGGCTTCGCGGAAGATGATTGGCTCGGGTTTGCCGATGATGATGGGGCGTTGCCCGGTCGCGCGTTCCACCGCCGCCAAAATTGCGCCGCATCCTGGGGCAAGCCCTTCTTCGCTGGGGTAGGTGGCGTCCGGGTTGGTGCCGATGAATGTCGCGCCCGCGTTGATGGCAAGCGTGGCGATTTTCAACTTCTCATACGTGAGTGTTGGGTCAAGCCCAACCACAACGGCATTCACCTCAGAGGGGGGAACGCCGTCCACCACCTGCAAGGCGTGCCGCCGAAGTTCTGAGCGCAACCCTTCGGTACCGATAGCATACACAGTTGCACCGGGCGCCTGGCGTTGCAACCAGGCGGCGGTGGTTTCCGCCGAGCCCAAAATACGCTCCGCGGTGATGGGAATCCCAAGCCGCGCCAGTTTGGCTTCGTATTCGGCGGAGGTGCGTGTGGCGTTGTTCGTCACACACAAGTAGGGGATGTTGTGCTCATGCAAGTATGCAATCCATTCGCGTGCGCCGGGGCGCACTGTGTTGCCCCGATAGAGCACGCCGTCCATGTCCAGCAGATACCCTTTGACAGCGCCAAGATGTCCCATGTGTTATGCCTCGATGTTGGTCTGAATGTGCAGATGTTGAGGAACGGCTAATGTGCTGACGGTGAAACGAAACACACAGATGAAGAGCATCGGCCATGCCCACCAGCGTTGCCCGGTCAACAGGCCGCCCATCAAGGCGTACACGCCGGGGAAAGCCGTGTACGTGGCGTGAGTCAGGTTGGTGAGGAAGCGCACCTGACGTTCCTTTGCCATGCGGATGAGTACCCAGAGCATCATGGGGATTTCGCTGACCACAATCAGCCCCAAGCCAAACAGCAAAATGCGCGTAGGCCAGGGCGAACCAAGACGCTCCGGAGACAAGAACGCCAGCCACGATGTTGGCGCGCTGAGGAGCCATGTCAGCAGGCAGAAGAGCGTGCCGAGCACCAGTCCCCCGACGCCATACCACACAAACGTGCGGCGGGCGCGCTGGGACGTCCTAGGCGGCGTCGTGTTCATTGGTCTCCTCTTCTTCAATGTCCATGATGGCAACCGCAATCCCCCAGGCGATAAAGCCCCACGTGCTACCGGCGATGACCGTTGCCACAAAAAAGGTGCGCACATTGAAGTCAATCTCGGGGTTGCGCGCAATGCCCAGAAGGCTCAGCGCCATAGCGGCAAGCGCCGTTGCAATCCCGATTTTGGTGGGTAAGTCCAATTGCGACCAGGCACGCATAGACGTCTCCTTTCCTTCCTGGGGCGATTATAGAACGCCCTTTGAATGAAGCAAGCCGCTTACGAAAGGGCTTGCAGCCGTTCCACGTAAGGCGTGAAGCGTGCGGGCAACAAGCGCATGAGCACCCCCCAATCGTCGGGGGTGAAGGCTTTGAGGCTGAACAACCCCACCAGGTACACAACGCCTGCGAGTGGAATGGCGGCGTAAAACGGCAAGCCCCCCACCCAGAGCGGCAACGCCATGAGCGCCGACGCCAGCAGCGGCGCGCCGAAAATATGCCGCCACGGAATTGCGCCCACGTGTTGACGCAACAGGTAGTAGAAGGGGAGCAGCAAAGCGATTTCGCTCAACACAGTGTTGACGGCGGCGGCTTGATAGGAGAAGCGCGGAATAAGGGCAAGGTTCGCCACGAGGTTGAAGCCAACCCCTATGACGAACGCGCGCGTGAGATAGCGCTGTTGGTTCACGGCAATCAAGACGTAGTGCACAACCGAGTTGATGAAACTGAATGGCAAGAACCAGATGAGCAGGCGCAAGGCGGTCGCTGAGTGGGGCAGGTATTCGGGACCACCGAAGGCGAGGATGATGCCGTCCGCGTAGCGCACTGTCAGGATGCAGATAGGCAATGCCAGCATGACCAGCCAGCGCAGGGAAAGCACCGTTGTACGCAAAAGGGCGTCGCGCGCGCCTTCGGCGTAGCGCGCCATGACGGGAAAGATGGCGAGGGTGAACGAACTGGGGATGATGTTCAGCCCGTCAATGAATTTGTAGCCGACGTTATACCACCCTACAACCGTGTCGCCCTTCATCGGTTGGAGAATTGCCACGTCCATGCGGAAAAATGCCGTGCTCAGAAAGTCGTTCAACATGAGTGGGAAGGCTGTGCTCAGCATTGTGCGCTGGAACGACCAATCAAACGTCAGCCGCGGGCGCGAGACCAGCCCCTGGCGAATGAGCAAGAACGCCAGCAAGCCCAGCGTGATGATGTTGGTGATGATGGAAGTCGCCGCCAACCCGATGACACCGTAGCCCGCCAGCAGTGCGCCCGCTCCGATGCTCACTTTCAAAATGGTGGTGATGGTGGAGATGAGCGCCGGAATTTCAAACTTCTCAAAGGCGCGAAAAACCGCTGTGAGTGCGTCGGCGAGGTTGCTGGGAATCAATCCAATCGCCAGCAGGACAATCGCCCAACTGGTGGTGCGGCTCAAGCCAAATTGCGTTTCCCACACCCAGATGATGGCGAAGAGCACAGGGGCGGAGAGCGCGAACAGCCCCAAACGCGCCCAAATAGTGCTTGCCAGATAGCGGTCGGCGGCTTCACGGTCTTTTGCCACTTCGCGCGTGAGCAGCGTACCCAGCCCGAAGTTCGAGAAGATGATAAAGTACCAGATGATGGCGATGGCGAAGGCATACGCCCCCAAGCCCGCCGGTCCCAGGATGCGCGCGGTGAAGGCGGCGAAAACAGTATCTACGACTTTATTGAGGAGTTGGAGCGCCATGGGCGCCAGGCTGTTCTTGGCGACGCGCCGCACGGCGTGCTCGTCGGGTTGTTCCTGGTAGATGCGCCCCCACAACCAGTAGGCTGCGGCAAGCACCAGCAAAACGGTGCCCAGGAAACTGCCGAAAAAGCCCACTTTCACCGAGTTGGGGCTGTATTTCCAGCGCACCACCCATGCCCCGGCGGGCACTTCCACCGCCCGCAGCGCCCCGTTGGCGCGCCAGATGGGGATTTCGCGCTCTTCGCCGCCTTCCGCGGGGCGCACGAACGCCCGCCAGCCGGGAAACCACACGTCGGCGAGCACCAGCACCGCCGGCGCTTCGGTTTCAACTGCCATTTCGATTTCGTTTTCGGTGTAGCGCAGGATGGACGCGGGGACGGCGTCCATGCGCGTAGCGTTCGTTTCAGCGAGCGCAGGGCGGGCGTCGTCGGTCGCTTCCAGCCACACCTCGCGGCGCGGGTCAAGCGATTTTAAGTTGGCGATGATCTCTTCATGTGTGCGCACTTCGGCTTGCGCCGCCGGCAAGATGAACGCACGCGGCAACACGTCTTCGTTCTCGTAAATGCGTACCGCGCCTTCGTAGGCTAGCCGCCAACCGGGGCGCTCCACCGATTGCAGGGTGAGCACATAGCGCACATTCAGCAGGTCGAGCAAGGCGCTATCCAATGAGCCTTCCCAAAAGAGCGGCGAGATGCGGTTGTAGAGCAGTTGACCTTGCCCTTCGACTTGCTCCATGAACTCGACATAATGCTTGATGATGATGGAATCGTAGCCGCGAACGTCGTGCAAGCCGTAGAACCAGGGCGTGTTGGCGATGAAAACGGGTGGTCCCTCGCCATCCAGCGAGGTGAGACGCCAGGGCGTTGTAGGGTCGAATTGCTCGGTCAGCCAGGCAATCTCAGGTGGGGTGAAGTGAATCAAATCGGGTGAGGTGGCGGGATTGAACCCCCAGGCAGCAATGAAGAGGTCGGCAAAAACCACCGCCAGCGCGAGATGGGGAGCAAAACGATGACGACGCAGCAGCGCCAGCAACGCCAGCCCACTTCCCGCCAGGAAGACGCCGAACCAGGCAAAATTGCGCCATTGATAACTCACCAACAGCGCCGGGTCCCCGCCGAACGCCACGCGTGTCAATTCGCTCGCCTGCATGACGCGCTCGGCAAGCCGCACGAAAGGCGTGGGCACCATGAGCATGAGCCCCAACAGCGCCAGCCCGCCAAGCGCCCCCGCGAGCGCCAGCCGCCCCAGCCAGCGCGCCGCGGTGTGCAAGTGCTGGCTTTCGGTGCAGAGAGCGTGCCAGCCATACGCCGCGAGCACGCTGACGGCAACCGTGTACGGGTACACCCAGCGGAAGGGGGTGTGCAGTTGCTTCCAGCCGGGCAAGCCGTAGTAGAGCACGGCGTAGAAAGGCGTGCCAAAGATGAAGAGCATGCTGACCACAATCAGCACGGTAAAGAAAAGCGGCGTGCGCCGACGGCGTCCCCACCACGCCCCCAGGCTTGCCAGCAGGAGTGGGAAAACGCCGAGATACGCCGCCCCTTCGACGTAGTTCTTCCACGTGGGCAAGCCTTGCGTCCAGGCGACGTAGTTGAGCGTTTGCCCCATGACGTTTTGGGTGATGATGGGGCGCCATGTGCGCGCCACAATATCGAACACCTGGTGGCGTGCAGGGTTGCCCCAGAAATCGGGGATGAGGAACGCCATCAATTGGCGGGGTGGGTATGCCCAACTGCGCACTTCGGCAAGTGTGGCGCTGCCTTCGCGGAAGTTGGCGCGTACCAATTCATACAGGGGGACAAGTTGCGCCGCTCCTAACAGCGCCCCCACACATGCCAGCGCGACGCCCCAGAACGCCACAAGGTTCACCATGCGCCATGGATGCGCGCTGCGTTGGTCGCGCCACAACCCGACCAGATGCCAGACGCCGTAGAGGGCGCCCACCAGCACGTTGTAGTAGAACATTTCGGGATGCCCGGCGAGCGCCGAAAGCCCCACCGCGACGCTGCCAATGAACACCCAGGGAATGTAGGCTGTGGGGTCGGTAATGCCCTGGCGGGCTTTTTCAAACAGTTTGTGAATCATCGCCAGCAGCAGCGGGAGCCACGTGGCCGCGGCGATAATCATCTGGAAGACCACGCTGATGGTGAGAAAAGCGCTTCCTTGAAAGACCAGCCCGCCCAGCAGTGCGGCGCTTCGACGCAACCCAAGCACACGCAAGAAGATGTACATGTTCAGCCCGGCGAGCGCCAGCGTGATGACCGTAAACCAGCCATATGCCGCCCACACCGGCATGATGAGGAAGAGCACCGAAAGCGGGTAGAGCATGCTATGCTGCCCATCGGCGAGGAAGGGCATGCCGCTGAAAATGTGTGGGTTCCAGAGCGGCAACTGGCGCGTCTCGAACGAGGTGCGGAAATAGCGCTTCCAGGCGTAATTTTCCAGCAGAAGGTCGCTCAGCAATTCGTTGTGCGGCAATCCCACGCCCATTTGGTCGGCGTAGGCATGCCACGGGGCAAACTGATACAGATTGTCAAAGGGAACCAGGCTTTTCCCGCCCAGTGTCACCTGCCAGAAGAGCGCCATGGGGAGTAAAAAGAAAAACAACGCCGGAGCAAACCGGCGAACCAGATGACGCCAACGGCGATCGAACACGGCTTGCCACCTCATGGTTCTTGTTGTGATGCGGTGGAGTAAATCGGCGGGTGTGAGTGCGCGATGGGGCGAACATGGCGATGCCGCCAGCGGATTTGCCAGACACGCAAAGCGGCTTCGATTTTGACGGGTACGCTCAGTTTGCTTTTCCCAATGCGGCGGTCTTCAAAGTAGATGGGAATCTCGTGAACGCGGAAGCCCATCTTTTCACACAAGTAGGCGACTTCCACCTGAAAGATGTAGCCGTTGCTGACCACGCGCGAGAAATCAATCTGTTCGAGGACGTGGCGTCGGAATGCTTTGAAGCCCGCCGTCATATCTTTCACGCGCAAACGCAAAATCGCCCGCGTGTAGATTTGGTTCGCCCACCACGAAAGAAAATACCGCCACCAGGACCAACGCTCATCCACGCGCCCGCCTTCCACATAGCGCGACCCAACAACAACGTCGTAGGTGTCGAGCAGCGCAATCATCTGCGGGATGTATTCGGGAGAGTGGGAAAAATCGGCGTCCATCTGCACGACGGCGTCAGCGCCGAGCGAAAGGGCGTAGGCAAAGCCCATTTTGTAGGCGCTGCCCAAGCCTTGCTTGCCATTGCGGACAATGACGTGGATGCGCCCTTCGTGTTGGTTCGCAAGGGCACGTGCAATCTCGGCTGTCCCGTCTGGCGAGTTATCGTCCACGATGACGATGTGCAGGTCATCTAGCGGAAGCGCGAACAACGCTTCGATGAGTTGCTTGATGTTGTCGCTTTCATTATATGTTGGTACAACGATACAAACTCGCAAAATAAAAAACCTCCCATTGCACGGGATTTTTCCGGCGCGCGATTATAGCAGGTGTGCAAGGCTGGTCAATTGCCATCATCTGGATATGTCAGCAAATCATTCACTAAAAAACGTTTAGATGTTTACACCAGCAGGAAAATGAAGGGCAACTCGTCCCGCGTGCAAAGAAGGGTTATGCTCAAAGGGGTTGACATGGACAAATCGAAGCGCAAGCAAACGCAACCGCGTTGTGTGTTTATTCTCGCGACTCGCAAAACCATTTTAGACACACTGGCGGCCTTGTTGCGTGATGTCGGCTATGAGGTGGTCGCCGAACGCAATCGGCGGCGCCTGGTGCGGCAGGCGCGGTATATGTCGCCCGATGTCTTGCTGGTGGATTTGGCGCATACCAACACAGAAATGCTCGAAACATGCCACGCCATCCAGCGGAGAATCCGTGTGCCGCTGGTCCTGATTGGCAGCGAATCCGACATTCCCCAAATGGACTCTTTTCGCGAAGCGTTCCATGTGGCTGACGAAGTGATTCGCCCATTTGAAAATGAGCGCCTTCTGGATGCGATTGAGAAGGCTTTTGATGAGACCCGCTGGCTTGAAATTGGAGATGTGCGCTTGGATCGCCGGTTGGCGGTGCTGGAAACCCCGCGAGGCGCCTTCCATTTGCGCCCAAAAGAGTTCTTGCTGCTTGAATTGCTTATGCGACATCCGGGGCGCCTCTTTACGCTAGGGGAGTTGGCGCACCGTGTATGGGAGTGGGATGAAGATTACGTGAACATTGACCCCGATGATGAAGACCCCGCATTGCGCAAGAAAAAATACGGCACGCTCTATGTGCACATTCGCTGGTTACGCAAAAAACTGGAAGCAAACCCAAACCGACCGCGCTACCTGCACACCGTGCGTGGCAAGGGGTATGTTTTTGAAGACCGCGGCGCAATGTAGCGTTCTTCCAAAAGCGAATTGGACAAACATACCAGAATGCGTATTATAAGCAGCCGCCATTCATGCCAATTCACCCTGTAAGGGTTCAAGAGAGAGACGACAGTTAAGGAGGGAAGGCGCGTGGCTAATACGAAATCGGCGAAGAAGCGCATTCGCCAGAACGAAAAGCGCCGCTTGCGCAATCGCTTTTTCAAAGGGAATGCACGTTCGTTCATCAAACGTGCGCGCCTGGCGATTCAAGAAGGGAACTTGGAAGAAGCCGAAATGTGGGTGCGGAAGGCCTACAAGGCGCTGGATAAAGCCGCGAGCAAGGGGGTTATTCATCCCAACAACGCGGCACGCCGCAAGTCGCGCTTGATGAACATGCTCAACCGCGCTCGCTCGGCTTCCTAAGCGATTGCCGCAGCCGGAAAGCAAAAACGCCTCGCATGATGCGGGGCGTTTTTGCTTTGGGCGGCTTTTTCTTCACGGGGTGCGGGCTTCTATCTCGGCAACCGGTAGCCCGCTTGGAACCCACGTCGGTATTTCTTGCGCAAGGGTGTACACAGCGGGGTCGGTGAGCGCGTGCAAGAACGCGAGCAGGTCGGCGAATTCGTCATCGCTGATGGTGGTGGGGTGCAGGTTGCGGTCGAGTGTGTCGAGGAGCGCTTCTTGTACAGCGGGGTCGTCCTGATACGTGGCGACCAGGTCTGCAGGAAGGTGCGCCGAAGGCGTGTAGGTGCGCAGTGATTCAGCCGGATTGAGGTGGTGGCGCACGGCGGCTTCCAGCGTGCGGAAAGCCCCGTTGTGCATGTATGGACCGGTGACGGCGACGTTGCGCAAAGGGGGCGTGCGGAAGGCGTAGCGGTCAGTGGGGGAACCGCTCACCAGTTCGCGCCCAAAATCAAAGGGCGCGCTTGCCCCTTTGCCGGGTCCCAATTGCGGCACGGCGATATTGTGGGCTTGCTGGTCGGTCATCAGCGGGCCGCTATGGCATGCACTGCACCCCAGTTCGCCGTAAAAGAGCAGGGCGCCGCGTTTGGCGGCGGGTGAAAGGGCGCTATCGTCGCCGCGCAGATAGCGGTCCCATGGGCTGTTCAGCAAGGTAAACGCCTCGCGTTCAAAAGCGGCGATGGCGTTGGCGACATGGGCAATCGTTATCTCCTCGAAGCGTGTGCCGGGATACGCGTCTTCAAACAAGGGGCGGTAGGGCGGTGTGCGTTGCAAGCGTGCCACAATCGCGTTCCAGATAGCCGGGAAGTCTTGCGCGGGAATCTCGGCGAGTTCGTTGGGGTGTCCGAACAGGTCACGATCGCCGGGCATGCCACGCATTTCATGTTCGGCTGTGGGCGGGAAGAGGGCTTGTGCGGCGAGCACATCATCAATACCTTCGGGGAGAAAAGCGCCGGCTGGGGTGAGAAGACGCCCGTCAGGCATTTGCTCGATGCGCATATCCCAAAACATCGTCGTCCAGAGTGCTGAGCCACGGTTGAAAACATCGGGAGCGTTGCGCGGAATGTGGGGGCGTTCTTGTCCACGTTGGCGGTCGGGTCCCAGCCCCACGCCGGCTGTCCCCACCGAGAGCGGGCGAGCGTCGCTTGTGGCCAGCGCGGGGTGGTGGCAGGTAGCGCACGAAGTATCCCGATTGCCGCTCAACAGTTTGTCGAAGTAGAGCATACGCCCCAATTCAACTTGCGCGGGTGAAGCGGGTGCGCCTGGCTCTGGCACAGTGATATTGTGTTCGAGCAGGCGGCTCCGCAAGAGGCGGTCGAGCGGGTCGCTCGCTTGGGCGGGTTGAAACCCGACGGAGATGAGCCCCACCAGCGCAAGGAGGAAGAGGCTCCCGGCCAACCAGGCTTTGTGGCGCACCAGCATGAATGCTTAGCCCTCCTCGCTTTCCGTGTCCAGAAAGACTTCGTGAATTTCCAACTTGCTTGGAGCAGTGAACGCCTCTTTGGGCAACGTACCGGAACGGGCGTGCCCCTTCTGAAACGCTTCTGATTCGGTCCAGGCTTTGAAAGCGTCCAGCGATTCCCAAAATGTGAGGACAACGTATGGGTCGCCTTCATTGAGGGGACGAAGCACCTTGTTGGCGATAAAGCCCGGCATATGGTCAACCAAGCCGGCGCGGCGGCGAAAGCGTTCTTCAAAGGCGTCGGCGTAGTCCGGGTGCACGTAAATGCGGTTGGCAACAACAATCATCAAGCGCCTCCTTGGGGTCGTGAGTATGCGGATTGTGCTACAAGTTGGTGAAAATGCAAAAGCACCTGCTCGAAAGCAGGTGCTTTTGTGAGGCGGGGAGGGCGGGATTTGAACCCGCGAGGGAGGTTTTAGCCCCCCTAGTCGCTTAGCAGGCGACCGCACTCGACCAGGCTATGCGACCTCCCCACAGATATCACGAGCGGAGGAGGAGGGATTCGAACCCCCGTGGCCTCTCGGCCCATCCGCTTTCAAGGCGGCGCCGTTTGTCCACTCCGGCACTCCTCCGTGTCCGGGGTGCGCCGCTCCTCGACTGCGCGGGGTAGTATAGTCAAAAAAGGGGTTCTGTCAAAGCCAAAGAGTTTTTGATGGGTGAAAATTCATTCCCCCCTTGACAACGCCTCCCTTTTTGAGTATAGTAAGTTTAGTAAACAAACTAACCTCATCGGAATAAACCCAGATGCGCACACGAACCGAAAAAGCAACGCGACGCCAAACACGTGAACACAACCGACGCCTCGTCTTGCGGCATATTTTCGACGCCCAGGACGGTATCAGCCGCGCGGATGTTGCCCGCCTGACGCGCCTCACCAAAGCCACCGTCTCAGACTTGGTGGCGGAGTTGATGCGCGATGGCCTGGTGGAGGAAGCCGGCATTGGTGAAGCCTCGTCCGCGGGGGGGAAGCCGCCTTTGCTGTTGCGTGTGGTTGATGGAGCGCGCGAGGTCTTCGCTGTGGACGTGAGCGGCGACCAGTTTCGGGCGGCGGCGCTGGATTTGCGCGGACGCGTGTTGCGTGAGCAGGTGGCTGACGCTGAAGACCTAACGGGCGAAGCCGCGCTGGCGCGCCTCGATGCGTTGCTCGACGCGCTGTATGCGGAGCGGCAAGCCCCTGTGGTCGGCATTGGGATCAGTTCACCCGGTCTGGTGGATACCGAAAACGGCATTGTGTGCCGCGCGGTGAACCTGCAATGGCAAGATGTCCCGCTCAGAGAGCGGCTCCAGACACGCTTCGGCGTGCCTGTGTATGTGGCGAACGACAGTCATCTGACGGCGCTGGCCGAATACACTTTCGGCATGGGCTCCCCCGACGCCAACGTTGTGGTGGTCAAGGTGGGGCCTGGTATTGGTTCCGGGCTGGTGTTGAACGGGCAACTCTTCTACGGGGATGGGTTCAGCGCCGGTGAAATTGGGCACTTGGTGGTGGCTGATGATGGCGTGCTCTGCTCATGCGGCAATCGTGGATGTTTGGAGACGGTGTCCAGCATGCGCGCCTTGTTCGCCAACGTGCGCCATTGGCTCACCGTTCACCCAGATTCGCCGGCGGCGACGCTGTTGACGCCGCCGCTGAGTTGCGCCCGCATTGCCGACGCCCTGGCGGTTGACGCCCGCTTGGGCGATGTGGTGGATGAGACGGCGCACTGGCTGGGGCGCGCCCTGGCGGCTGTTGTGGGTGTGCTCAACGTGCGCTACGTGCGTTTGACCGGACCGGTGCGCGTTTTCGGCGACCGGTTCATTGACGCGGTGCAGGCGGCGTTGCACCGTTCGGTTTTGCCGGAATTGGCAGCCCAATGCGAGGTGGCATTTGGGGCATTGGGCGATGAAGCCCCGTTGTTGGGCGCGTCAGCCTATGTGCTGTCGCGCGAACTGGGATTGCGCTAACCGATGAACGCAGGGGCAATCTGGATGGTGGCAACACGGACATTCTTCGTTGGCTTTGATGTGGGGGGGACGAAAATCGCCGCAGGGGTTGCCAATGGCGATGGCCGTTTTCTCGATGTGGTCCGTATGGCGACACCGCCCGCCGGGGAGTTGGTGGATCTGCTCTCGGCAACGGTGCAGCACTTTGTTGAACGTTTGCGCGCGATGGGGGCGCACCTTGGCGCTGTTGGCGTTGGCATACCGGGGCAAGTACGCGATGGCGTCGTGCGGCAGGCGGTCAATTTGGGGATTGATGAATGCCCATTGAGGGACTTGCTTGCCATGCGTGTTGGCGTGCCGGTTGTGGTTGAAAACGATACGAGCGCCGCCGCGTTGGGGGCGTTCCACTTGCTCCAACAGCGCGAACCATTGCGCAGCCTGGTGTATTTGGGCATTGGGACGGGCTTTTCGGCCGGCATTGTGCTGGATGGGCGCGTGTACCGCGGGTCGAATGGCCTGGCGGGGGAAATTGGGCATGTGGTGGTTGACCCGGACGGTGCGCCGTGTGCATGCGGTGCGCGGGGATGCCTGGAAACGGTGGTATCGGGAACGGGGCTGGCGCGGCAAGCCCAAATCGCGCTGGTGCATGTGCCGGAAAGTCTGCTGGCGGAAGCGGAACCGCTGGACGCGCGGGCTGTGTACGCCGCCGCGCGACAGGGCGACCGCCTGGCGCAACACCTGGTGGAGCGCAGCGCCGCCATGCTTGCCCAGGCGATTGCGTGGTTGGTGTTTGGGCTGGATGTGGACAAGGTGGTGCTTGGCGGTGGCGTTGCCCGTGAAGCAGACGTGCTTCTGCCTATTGTGCGCCGCGCCTTGCGTGCGCAGTATGGGCATTCCCGCTTGTTCGACCTGTTCGGGTTGGATGAAAAACTCACAGTCCTGTCGGGGGAAACCGAGGCGGGCATGGTCGGCGCATGGGCGTTGGCGCATGCCGCCCGAGAAAAGGCTGAGCCGCAATCAGAGAAAGGAGGTGGGGGAACGGAGAGCAAAAGCGCGTAGACCCTGTGTTGTTCATCACTTTTCTTGTGTTCAAGCCGTAACGACCAACATTTTTGAGGAGGAGGCATATGCGTATCCGCTGGCTGGCGACCCTTTTGGTGATTTTGGCGTTGGCGTTAGCCGCCTGTGGTGGTTCGTCTGAATCATCTGAGCCGTCTGAACCGCAACAGGAACAGACCACCCAAACCGAAGAATCAACGCAGAGCGAACAGACAACCGAAGAAACCACAACGCAAGAAGAAGCCACCTAGGAAGAAAGCGCGCCCGCCGAGAGCAGTGGCGAAAAAGTGACGTTGCGCGTCATGGTGGTGGACTACATCAAGGACAAGACCGACGTTTGGCTGGAAAACGAAGTCGTGCCCGCCTTCCAGAAAGAGCACCCCAACATTGACGTCGAATTCATCTACGTGAACTGGGGCACGTTGGACGAAACGGTGCAAGGCTACTTTGCGGCCGGCGACGGCGCTGACATCATCAACCTGGGGTCGGAATACATCGCCGCCTATGGCGACCGCCTGGCGCCGCTGAACGCCTACTTGGGCGAAGAGGCCTGGCCGGACATCAAGCAGTTTGTGCCCGCCGCGCTGGACACGGTGACGTGGAAGGGCGAATTGCGCGGCTTGCCCTGGCTGACCGCGCCGCGCGCCTACATGTGCCGCAGCGACTTGCTGGCGGAAATCGGCTTTGAGCAGCCGCCGCGCACCTTCCCCGAAGCGATTGAAGAAGCCCGCGCCGGCACAATCATCGAAGACGGTGCGCTGAAGCGTGCCGGTATCGTCACCACGGGGCGCCTGGATGACTGGCAAGAGTACATCGCGCTCATCTGGTCGCTGGGTGGCGAACTCTACAAGGAAAACGGTGAACCCGCCTTCGATTCGCCGCAGGCGCGTGATGCGCTCAAATTCATGTACGACCGCCGCCGCGCCGTCTATCCCGATGAAACCATTGCCGACCTGCCCGAAGCCAACGGCTCGCGCCTGGCGGATGGGACGGCGGTCTGCATGTGGGGCAACTTGTGGGGCGCGCCGCCTGTGGACGACCCGCTGTGGGAACAGATTGTGTTCAGCCCCGGCTTGACCGACCCGGACAACTACCCCGAAAGCCGCCCGGTGGTGCAGGTCTTCAACGACTGGCTGGCTGTTCCCGCCTACTCGAAGCATGTGCCCGAAGCCGCCGAGTTCTTGAAGTTCCTCGGTTCGGCTGAGAACCTGAACCGCTACAACAAGGACTTTGGCTCCTTCCCGCCGCGTACCGACGCCTGGTTCGGCTATGTGGAAGAAGCGAAGCCGATGCAAATCATGGGCGACTTGATGAACGAGTACGGCCGCGGCTTTGCCGACATCCGCGAAACCGCCAAGCTCCGCGAAATTTTGCAGCGCGAAATGTCGGCCTACTTCACCGACTTGCAAGACCTTGATACGACCTTGGCGAACATTCAGAGCGCCTACACGCAGGTACTCCAAGACGCCGGCATGATTCAGTAAGGCGGCTGAGCGTGCGGGGCGTGGCCTGTTGGGCTGCGCCCCGCATGCCCAACAGGTGGATGCGAGTGAGGAGGCACCATGCTGGAAAGTTATGGCTATACCCTGGTCTGGTCGGCGGCGACGGTGGCTTTCATCTTGGCGTCAAGCGTGGCGCTGGGCTGGGTGGCGCGCTTGATTGTTCGGTGGCGCGGCGGGTCTCAGATTCACCAGCAAAATGCGTTTGCGGGCTACGCCTTTGCCGCCCCCTGGATGGTGGGGTTTGTGATTTTCGTGCTTGTGCCGGTGGCGGCTTCATTGTATTGGAGTTTCACAGTCTATCGGTTGCCCAATCCGCCGCAGTGGGTGGGGGTGCAAAACTACGTGCGCCTGCTGACGGATGACCCCAACTTCCGCGCGGCTTTGGTGAACACATTTTATTTTGTGCTCTTTGGTTTGCCGGCACAACTGGTTGTGGCGTTGCTGTTGGCCATTTTGCTGAACCAAAAACTGCGCGGCGAGCGCTTCTTCCGCACAGCGTTTTATCTGCCGGTCATTCTGGGGTTGAACGCAGCGGTGCTGCTTTCGTGGGTGCTCATGTTCAACGCCAACAACGGGTTCATCAACACGTTGTTGCGCATGCTCAGCAAGAAATCAACGCTGTTCAACCTGTTGTTGCGCGCCTTCATCTATGCCAACGAAAGCCTCAACGCCTTTTTCCTCGGTTTGCAAAGCGGCAACTTTACGCTCTTTGAGAAAACCATCAGCGCCTTCCCGGCGGCGCACCGTGTCCCGCTTTGGTTGCAAAGCCCGCTTTGGACCAAAACGTCCATTGTGCTGTTGCTGGTCTGGAGTTGCGGCTCGATGATGCTCATCTATCTGGCGGCGCTCAACAGCATTCCCCCCGAATTTTACGAAGCCGCCGAAGTGGACGGTGCGACACGCTGGCAGCGCTTCTGGAAAATCACCTTGCCGCTCATCTCGCCGGCGACGTTTTACAACCTCATCGTGGGCATGATTGCCATCATACAAATGTTCGAGCAACCCTACGTCTTGTTGCGCGACAGCCCGACGGTGGCGCAGTCGAGTTATACCGTGGTGTTCTACCTGTGGCGGGCGACATTCCGCTTCAATGAAATTGGCTATGGCGCCGCCATCTCCTGGATTCTGACGCTCATCATTCTGGTGATTACCTACTTCCAATTCCGATTCCAAGACCGCTGGGTGCAATACGACCTGCGCTAAACAGAGTGTTGAAGAAGGAGGATGCGCATGCAGGCGCATGAAGCACGCAAGCAAACCGAGGTGGCTCATCTGGCTGTGAGCGGGGCGCGGTGGCGCACATGGCAAACGCGGGTGGAACGCGGGGTGCTCTATCTGTTCCTGACAGCGGGGAGCCTGGTGATGGCGTTGCCGCTCATCTGGATGGTTCTCACCTCGTTCAAAACATACGAGGAAGCCAACGCCCCGCAATTGGTCTGGTTCCCATCCGACCCGCAATTGACGGCGTACACCCAAATTCTGCAAGATGTGGACTTTCTGCGCGCCTACGCCAACTCCATTTTCGTGACGGCGCTGGCGGTGCTGGGCACGCTCATTTCGGTCAGCGCGGTGGCGTATGCGTTCAGCCGCATTGAGTGGCCGGGGCGCAACGTGGTCTTCTTCCTCATGCTGTCAACGATGATGATTCCGTTCCAGGCGCTGATTGTGCCGCAGTACGTCTTCTTCAACAAAGTGGGCTGGATTGGCACGTACAACCCGCTCACCATTCCCGGCTATTTTGCCGGCGGTGCGGCTATGGTCTTCTTGTTGCGCCAGTTTATGCTGCAATTGCCGCGCGAATTGGACGAAGCCGCCTTCCTTGACGGGGCGTCGCACTTGCGGATTTGGTGGAGCATTATCTTGCCGCTTTGCCGCCCGGCGCTGGCAACCGTTTCGACGTTCCTCTTCGTCGGGCATTGGAACGCTCTGTTGCAACCGATTATCTACCTGCAAACCACCAAACTCTACACGTTGCCCGTCTATGTGGCGTCGTTGGTCAACCCACAGCAGACCACGCAACCCTGGCCAACCATCATGGCCGCCTCGGTGCTGACGGCGTTGCCGTTGCTGCTCGTGTTCTTCGTCGCGCAACGCTATCTCATCAGCGGCATTGTGTTGAGCGGCTCGAAAGGCTGAGAAGGGGGAACAATGGGGTACGAACAGGTAGTCGGAGACCATGTGTTGCTGGCGTTTGAAGGCACGGCACTAGACCAGGCCGTCCGCGAGCGCCTGTTGGCGTGGCGTCCCGCCGGGGTGACGCTCTTTCGCCATCTGAATATCGAATCGCCGGCGCAAGTGCGCGCGCTGACCGACGCCATCCAGCAGGTTGCCCGTGAAGTCGGGGGGGCGCCGTTTCTGATTGCCGCCGACCAGGAGGGGGGACAGTTGGCGGCTATCGGGGAGGGGGTAACGGCGCTCCCCGGCAACATGGCGCTCGGCGCGACCGGCTCCGACGACCTGGCGTTTCGCGCGGGTGAGGTGATTGGGCGCGAGTTGGCGGCGTTGGGGGTCAATGTCAACTATGCGCCTGTCTGCGACGTCAACAGCAATCCCCACAACCCGGTGATTGGCGTGCGTTCGTTCGGTGAAGACCCGCACGAGGTGGCGCGGCTGGCGGCGGCGATGATTCGGGGGATGCAGCGCCAGGGGGTTGCCGCTACCGCCAAGCATTTCCCCGGACACGGCGATACCGCCGAGGATTCGCACCGCAAAGCCCCCGTGGTGCCGCATGGGCGCGATCGGTTGGCGCGCATGGAGTGGGTGCCTTTCGCCGCCGCGATCGAAGCGGGGGTGCGGCTGGTGATGACGGCGCATGTGGCGGTGCCGTCCATCACCGGGCAGGAGACGTTGCCCGCAACGCTGTCGAGCGCCGTCATTGAAGGGGTGTTGCGGCGCGAATTGGGGTTTGAAGGGGTGGTGGTGAGCGATGCGCTGGACATGCACGCCATTCGCCAGGGCGAAGGGCTGATTCTGGATAGTTTGGCGGCGGTGCTGGCGGGCAACAACCTGTTGTTGCTGGGTCCCCAGGTTGACGACCAGGCGCGGGTTGTGCGTGCGCTGCAACAGGCGCTGGAACGCGGTTTGTGGCCGTCTGCTCAGGCGCGCGCCGGCACGCACCCCGTGCGCCAGTTGCGCCGCTGGGTTGCCGAACAAGCGCCCCAGCCTACGCTGGACGTGTTGGCGTGTGAAGCCCACCGCCGCGTTGCGCAAGAAATCGCCGAACGCTCCATCACCCTTGTGCGCGATGAAAACCATGTGTTGCCCTTGCGCCCCAGCGCCTCGGCGCGGATTGGCGTCTTCGTGCCTCAGCCGGTTGATTTGACCCCCGCCGATACCTCTTCGACGGTGCGGCTCCAATTGGGGCGCGCGCTCCGCCGTTTTCATCCCCTGGTGTGCGAATACATCTTCCCCCCCGACCCCGGCGAGGACGAAATCGCCAGCCTTGTCGAGCAGGCGCGCATTTTTGATTACGTCATCGTTGCCACACAGAACGCCTGGCAACAACCCGCGCAAGCCGACCTGGTGCGAGCCTTGGTGGCGGCCGGCGTGCAACCCATCGTTGTGGCGTTGCGCTTGCCCTACGACCTGACAGCATTCCCGCAGGTGCGCACCTTTGTTTGCACGTACAGCCTGCAACCCCCTTCCATCGAAGCACTCGCCAAAGCCCTCTTTGGTGAAATTCCATTCTCAGGACGTTTACCCGTCTCTCTTCCGGGGCTGTTCCCCCGCGGCCACGGTTTGCACACGACTCGCCATTTGACCGTCATCCCTGCATCGAAGCCCCACGAAGGCAAGTCGGCCGACATGTCGTCGTAAGCAAGGCGTTGGTGGAAAGACGCGCCGCCGCCCGGCGGTGCATGGCAACCAACTCAAACAGGAAGGAAGGAAAGGATGACACATCGGCTCTTCTTGGGGCTTGGTCTGGTGGTGGCGCTGTTGTTTGGCTTCACGCAAGCCAATGCGCAAACCGCAGTAGACCATGCCGCGTGCCGTCCCGAAGGACTTTACGCAACGCCCGGCGTTCAATCGCCCTACTGCACGGTGTACGATGAAACGGGGCGCGAACGATTGGGTCCCAATCACACTCGCCGCATCATCGGCTATTTCACCGCCTGGCGTCATGGCAAGAACGGACAACCCGCCTATCTCGTCTCCGATATTCCTTGGGAGAAAATTACACACATCAACTATGCGTTTGCACACGTCGGACCCGATCATCGCATTTCTATCGGCGACCCATCTGACCCCAACAACCCTTCAACGGGCATGGAATGGCCGGGCGTCCCCGGCGCTGAACTCGACCCAACCTTGCCCTACAAGGGACACTTCAACTTGTTGACGGTCTACAAGCGGCAATATCCGCACGTCAAAACCCTCATCTCCGTAGGGGGGTGGGCGGAAACCGGCGGCTACTTTGACGCCAATGGGCAGCGCGTTGCCAGCGGCGGTTTCTACGAGATGACGCTGACCGACGCGGGCATTGAAGCCTTCGCCGATTCGGTTGTTGACTTTTTGCGCACCTACGGCTTTGACGGCGTGGACATTGACTACGAATACCCCACATCCATGTCCAAGGCGGGCAATCCTGATGATTGGTGGATTGCCGACAAACACCGCGACGTGCTGTGGGCGCGGTATGAAGTGCTCATGCGCACCCTGCGCGAACGGCTGGACGCCGCCGGCGCGCAGGACGGCAAACATTACTTGCTCACGGCGGCTGTTCCCGCTTCTGGCTGGCTGTTGCGCGGCATGGAAGATTTCAGCGTGACGCAGTACCTCGATTTCGTCAACATCATGACGTACGATTTGCACGGTTCATGGAACGACTTTGTGGGACACAATGCGCCGCTCTTCGACACCGGCGAAGACGCCGAATTGGCAGCCGCCAACGTGTACAGCGCCTATGACGGCATCGGCTATCTCAACGCGGATTGGGCGTATCACTACTTCCGCGGCTCATTGCCGCCGGGGCGCATCAACATCGGCGTGCCCTTCTATACGCGGGGCTGGCAAGGCGTCAGCGGTGGCACACACGGCTTGTGGGGGCGCGCCGCCTTGCCTGATCAAAACGCTTGCCCGCCTGGCACGGGGTTGGGCACCAGCAAATGCGGCTACGGCGCCATGGGCATTGACAACCTCTGGCACGACCTCGACCCGAACGGGAATGAACTCTACTCCGGTTCCAATCCCATGTGGCACGCCAAGAACCTCGAAGCGGGCATCGCGCCCTCGTATCTGGCGGCGTATGGGCTGGACCCCCAGAACGACCCCGCCGACCAACTGGTGGGCACCTACACACGCTACTATGACGACGTCGCCAAAGCGCCCTGGCTCTGGAATGAGCAGAAGCGCGTCTTCCTCTCTATTGAAGACGAACAATCCCTGCGCGACAAAGCCGCCTACGTGGCCGAAAAGGGCATTGGCGGCGTGATGATTTGGGAATTGGCGGGCGATTACGCCTTCCACGCCGACCGGGGCGAATACTTTTTTGGCGATACGCTGGTAAGCACGCTGTACGACGCGCTCAAAACCGCTTCACCCTATGAGGCGCGGCGCTGGCTCGACCCATTGCCTGCGCAAGCGCTGGATATCGAAGTGGACGTGTACGACTTCCCTGTGGGCGACAACAACTACCCCATTACGCCCAAAATCAAGTTCATCAACCGCACGGGAACAACATTGCCCGGCGGCACACGCATCGAGTTTGACGTGCCCACATCCACCCCGTCCGACATTGGCGATATGAGCGGGTGGGGCTTGCAGGTCATCAACGTTGGGCATCAAGGTCCCAATGTTGGGGGATTGCGCGGCGATTTTCACCGTGTCGCGGTGACGTTGCCCGCCTGGCAATCGTGGCCTGATGGGGCGGCGGTTGAATTCAACATCCGCTACAAACTCCCCATTTCGGGACCATCGCATTACACCATTGAAGTCAACGGTGTGCGCTACGCCTTCCACAGCGAATACCCCACCTTGCCGCTAGCGGATTTGGGCGGTCAGACGCCAACGCCCACGCAAACACCGACAACGCCACCCACGACGAGCACGCCCGTGCCGCCAACCGCCACACCACCTACGAGTGGCACCCCTGTGCCGCCAACGCCCACCCCCGATGCAGGCGTATGCAGTGCGCCGGCGTGGAGTGCTGTCGTGGCGTATGTGGGCGGCGACGTCGTGTCGCACAACGGGCATGAATGGCGCGCGAAGTGGTGGACGCGGGGCGAAGAACCGGGCACCACGGGGCAGTGGGGCGTCTGGGAAGATTTGGGCGCGTGCAGCGGCGGCAGCACGCCGACACCCATCCCGCCCACAGCGACGCCACCTGCTACCCGCACGCCCGTGCCGCCAACGGCGACGCCACAGCCGACCAGCACACCCGTGCCGCCAACGCCCACGCCGGGCGGCGTGTGCAGTGCACCGGCGTGGGATGCGAGCGCGGTCTACATAGGCGGCGACGTGGTATCGCACAACGGGCATGAATGGCGCGCGAAGTGGTGGACGCAGGGCGAGGAACCGGGCACCACGGGGCAGTGGGGCGTCTGGGAAGATTTGGGCGCGTGCAACTAAGAAGGAGAGGGGGAACGCATGAAATTCCTGCGATTACTTGTTGGGTGTCTTGTGTTAGTGGGCGTCGCGTTGTTTGTGAATATCGAACCTACATGGGCGCATGGTACGCTCTCCTCACCGGCGAGCCGAGTCTATTCCTGCTTTCTGGAAGGTCCTGAGAGCCCCACATCAGCGGCGTGCCAGTATGCCGTTTCAGTGGGGGGCACACAACCGCTTTACGATTGGAATGAGGTCAACATTGGTGATGCGAATGGTCGCCATCGGGAACTGATACCGGACGGAAAATTGTGCAGCGCCAATCGCGCCAAGTATGCGGCGTTTGATACCCCGCGCGCCGATTGGCCGGCAACGGTCGTCCAGAGTGGTGATTACACTTTCAAATTTGCAGCGACGGCACCACATCCAGGATACTTTGAACTTTACATCACGAAAGATGGCTATGATCCCACACAGCCGCTCAAATGGTCTGACTTGGAGCAGTTTGCTGTGGTGTCCGATCCGCCGCTGGTCAATGGGGCGTATGAATTTCAAGCCACCATTCCCGCGCGCACTGGGCGACACGTCATCTACGCCATTTGGCAGCGCACTGATAGCCCCGAAGCGTTTTACGCCTGTTCTGACGTCGTTTTTCAGGCGAGCGGTGGCGGCGAACCAGCGCCTACGGTAACGCCCACCCCCGATGCAGGCGTGTGTAGTGCGCCGGCGTGGAATGCCGCCGTGGCGTATGTGGGCGGCGACGTGGTATCGCACAACGGGCATGAATGGCGCGCGAAGTGGTGGACGCGGGGCGAAGAACCGGGCACCACGGGGCAGTGGGGCGTCTGGGAAGATTTGGGCGCGTGCAGCGGTGGCACTGCGCCGACACCCATCCCGCCCACAGCGACGCCATCCGCCACCAGCACGCCCGTGCCGCCAACGGCGACGCCACAGCCAACCAACACGCCCGTGCCACCAACGGCGACGCCACAGCCGACCAGCACGCCCGTGCCGCCGACAGCGACACCGCAACCCACCAGCACGCCCGTGCCGCCAACGCCCACGCCGGGCGGCGTGTGCAGTGCGCCGGCGTGGGATGCGAACGCGGTCTACACAAGCGGCGACGTCGTGTCGCACAACGGGCATGAATGGCGCGCGAAGTGGTGGACGCAGGGCGAGGAACCGGGCACCACGGGGCAGTGGGGCGTCTGGGAAGATTTGGGCCCGTGCAGTGTCGGCAGTACGCCGACACCCGTCTCACCTACAGCAACGCCCACGGCGACGCCAATACAAACCCCGTCTCCTACACCAACCAACATGGCGCCACAGGCTTTCTTGCCGCTGATTTTGCAGTCGAAACCGCAGACACCGACACCGACGGCCACCGGCACGCCTGTGTCGCCGACAGCGACGCCAACGCCAACACCAACGGCCACTAGCACGCCCGCGTCGCCGACAGCGACGCCAACACCTACGCCGACGCCGACGGCGACGCCCACAGTGCCGCCGTCGAGCGACTACATTGTTGTGGGCTATTACCCCTCATGGGGGGTCTATGACAGCGACTATCACGTCATGGACATTGATGCGTCCAAACTGACGCACATCAACTACGCCTTCGCCAACATTTCCAACGATGGGCGTTGTGTGTTGGGAGACCCCTACGCCGACGTGGACAAATTCTACCCCGGCGATTCATGGGACGCGGGCGCACTGCGCGGCAGTTTCAACCAGTTGCGCCTGCTCAAAGAGCAGTACCCACACCTGAAAGTGCTCATCTCCATCGGCGGCTGGACGTGGTCGGGTAAATTCTCGGACGTGGCGCTGACCGATGCGTCGCGCCAGGCGTTCGTGCAATCGTGCATTGACCTGTTCATCAAGGGTGAGTTTGGCGGTTCGTATGGCACTCACCCCGGCATTTTCGACGGCATTGACATTGACTGGGAGTATCCGGTTGAAGGCGGTCTCACTCCCGGCCGACCGGAAGACAAACAGAACTACACGCTCCTGCTGGCTGAATTTCGCAATCAGTTGGATGCGCTCAGTGCGCAAACCGGCCAGCCCTACTTGCTCACAATTGCCGGCGGTGCGGGACCCACGATCATCAACAACATGGAACTGGCACAGATGCAGCAGTATCTCGATTTCATCAACATCATGACCTACGATTTCCACGGCGACTGGGAGAACGTCACGAATTTCAACGCGCCGCTCTACTACTCGCCCAACGACCCATCGGAAGACCCCATCAACTTCAACGTGCACGCCGCCGTGCAGAACTACATCAATGCCGGCGTGCCGCGCGAGAAATTGGTGCTGGGCTTGCCGTTCTATGGGCGCAGTTGGACGGAAGTGTCGCCGGGGCCCAATGGTGATGGGTTGTATCAGCCGGCTGGGCGCGTCGGGCCGGGGACGTGGGAAAACGGTATGCTCGATTACGCCGACATCGTGGCGAACTACGAGCCGACGTATCAAAAGTTCTTCCACCCACAGGCGCAAGTGCCCTGGCTCTTCAACGGGACAACTTTCATCACCTATGACGACCCCGACACGATTGTGCGCAAAGTGCAGTATCTGAAAGCCGAAGGCTTGCGGGGCGCCATGTTCTGGGAGTTGAGCGAAGACGTGCGGGGCGTACCGGCGCCGCCGACATCGTTGCTCTACACCTTGCATGAAGCGTTGCAATCCCCCTAACCAGGCGAACGGGGGCGGGCGGTTGCGCATGTCCGCCCCCACCAAATGACGTGCAGGAGGAAATAACCGATGCTGTGGATTGAAAATGTCACCCTCGTCACTCCTGAGCGGCTGTTGCCGCGCCAGGACGTATTCATTGACAATGGGCGTATCGCGGCGATTCAAAATAGTGGTGAAGTGCATGAAGCCGCCGGGGCGCGACGTATTCAAGGCAATGGGTTGTTGCTCACACCGGGGTGGATTGATTGCCAGCTGAACGGTGGATTTGGGCACGACTTCACAGAAGACCCCACAACCATGTGGGACGTGGCCGCCCAATTGCCGCGCTTTGGCGTGACGGCTTTTTTGCCCACCGTCATCACCTCGCCATTGGCGCGCATTGCCGAAGCCATGGCGGTCTGGCAGGCGGGCCCCCCCGCGGGATGGCGCGGCGCGCGACCGCTGGGCTTGCACATTGAAGGCCCATTCCTGAACCCGCAAAAACGGGGTGCGCACAACCCCATCCACTTGCGTTTGCCCGACCCCGCCGCAGTTGCCGACTGGTCGCCGGAGCATGGCGTCTGGTGGGTGACGCTCGCACCCGAACTGCCCGGCGCGCTCGATTTGGCGCGTTTTCTGCGCCAGCGCGGCGTGATTGTCTCTGCCGGGCATACCATGGCGACCTTTGAAGAAGCCGAAGCCGCCTTCAAAGCCGGCGTCATGTGCGGGACCCACCTTTTCAATGCCATGGCGCCCCTGGCGCACCGTGAGCCGGGCATGGCTGGGGCGCTCCTCACCAATCCCGAAGCCGTTGTCGGGTTGATTGCGGACGGCATTCACACCCACCCGGCGATGGTGGAGATTGCCTGGCGCTGTAAAGGTCCGCACCGCATTATCACCGTGACCGACGGCATGGCGGCGCTGGGCATGCCGCCGGGACGCTACCATCTGGGCGATTTGGAAGTCATCGTCGGCGAAACCGATGCCCGTTTGCCCAATGGCACGCTGGCGGGGAGTATCGCCACACTCGACCAGGCGTTGCGCAACGTCCAGCGTTTTGTGGGGTGCTCGCTGACCGAAGCCGTTACCACCGTGACGCGCACGCCCGCCGAACTCTTTGGGCTTCCCAAAGGGCGTATCCTCGTGGGATATGACGCCGACTTGACGCTCATCACGCCCCGCTGTGAAGTCGTCGCCACCATTGTTGGTGGTGAAGTGGTGTACGAACGGCTCGACCGGGTGGAGGTGTCGTCTTCGGCCCCTTTTGACGATGAAACGATGTTGATAGGAGTTGTCGCATGAGTTTGATTCATGAAATTCGTGAACAGGCGGATGTTTTGGAGCGCGTGCTCTTGGCGCGCCCCGATGTTGAACAGGTGGCGGAAGCCATCCGTCGGCACGGTGTTCGGCGCGTGGTGGTGGCGGCGCGTGGCTCGTCGCGCCATGCTGCGCTTTTGGGGGCGTGGTGGTGGCCGCTGCTCGCCGGCGTATCCGTCGAGACGGTGCCGCTTTCACTGTTTACGCTGTATGAAGCGCTTGTGCCATTGGATGACGCCTTGGTGCTGGGGGTCTCGCAGTCGGGGCGTTCGCCCGATGTGGTGCGCGCGCTTGAAGTGGCGCGGGCGCAAAACGCGCTCACCCTTGCCATAACCAATGACGCCACGTCGCCGCTCGCCGTCGTTGCCGACCATCTGCTTGACTTGCAGGCCGGCGAAGAGCGCGCCGTTGCCGCCACCAAAACCTACACCGCGCAATTACTCCTCATCGCCATGCTTGGGGCGGCGCTGGCTGAAAATGAAGCCCTTTGGCGCGACCTGGCGCAAGTGCCGTCGCTGGTGGCGGATGTGTTGCAGCGTGAAGATGAGATGACCGCTTTGGCAGAGCGCTACCGCTTTATGGCGCGCTGCTTTGTGTTGGGGCGCGGGTTGGTGTTTGGCACGGCGGCGGAATGGGCGCTCAAACTGCAAGAATTGACCTACGTGCAGGCGCAAGCCTTCTCCATTGCCGATTTTCAGCATGGACCCAAAGCGATGTTGGAGCGCGACGTGCCGGTGTTTGTGCTGGCGCCACGCGGCAAAGCGTGGGAATCGGCGCATGCGTTCGTGCGCTACCTTGTGCAAGAAACCGATGCCGATGTGCTGGTCGTCTCAAACGTCTCGGAAACGGCGGCGTTGGCGCACCGTGCTATCAACCTGCCGGATGTTCCTGAGCACCTGGCGCCCTTCCCCGCGATTGTTCTGGCGCAACTCTTTACCTACGCCCTCACGCGCACACGCCATTTGGATACTGAACAACCACGCTTTTTGAGCAAAGTTACCGAAACATTTTGACACGTCGGGACATACACTCCTCCTTTCATGGGGCGTCTCGCCTGCGGGCGGGGCGCCCTTTTGGGTGCGGCGCGTTTTGGCGTAATTAGACAGAACGGGTAGGGGCGCTATAATCTGCCGCGACCAACACGGGCCGGCACGCGCCGGCTCGTTGCATGCAGAGGAGTAGGACGCGGTGACGACGGCACACAATGCCTTTTCAACAGCACGATTCCGGGTTTGCCCCAATTGCGGGGGGCGCTTGCAGGGTGATCAGGCGGTCTGCCCCTGGTGCCGTACAGCGCTCACCGACCGCATGATGGCGATGCCGCCTTCTCCCTCACCGTCGGCGGCTGACCAAAACGCCCCCGAACAGACGCACCACACGGGCTTTTTCTCGCACCACGATGCGCCCCGTTTTTGGCGGCGGCTTTTTGTGGTGGTGGGGCTCTGCCTCGCGCTTCTGTTTGTGCTTTCAACGTCCCTGGCTGTCTATCAGGGCTTGCAGGACCGCAACCGCCAGTTGGTGGGCGAGGCGTTGGACTTGTACGAAAAGGGGCGCACGCTGTACGAAGAAGGGCGCTATGATTTGGCGGCGGCGCATTTCCGCGAAGCGCTGCGCATTTGGCCCGATTTTGAAACGGCGCGCCAGGCGCTCAAATTGGCGGAAGCCCAAAGCGCCCAACAAGGCGAGCCAGCTGCGCCGTTGCCCGAAGTGCAGGAAGTGGATGCGCTGCTTGCCGAGGCGGTTGTGGCGTATGAGCAAGGCGATTATGAAAAAGCCGCCACCCTGTTAGAGCGCATTCTGGCGGCGCGTCCCGATTTTCGCTCTGAACAGATTACCGCGTTGGCGGTGGATGCGCACTTGAAAGCCGGGCTGGCGCTTGTGGAGCAGGATTTGTTTGTTGAAGCCTTGCGCCATTTTGACCAGGCGTTGGCGCTTGACCCCGACAATCCGGAGTTGTTGCGTCAGCGTGAATTGGCGAACACGTATGGGACGGGGTTGGATGCCCTGGCGAAAGAGGATTTTCTCAAAGCGGCGGACGCCTTCCGGCGGGTGTATCTGCTGGATGATTCGTATCGGCTGGTGACGCAAAAATTGGCCGAAGCGCACCGCCGCGCCGGCGATGTTTTCTTCAAAAACCAGGAATGGTGTGACGCCGCCGAGCAGTACCGCCAATCCTACACGGTTCTGCCGGATGTCAATGTGCTCGACCGCGCGCAACAGGCTGAATCCAACTGCTCGGAGCGCGTCAACGAGATTCCGGTGTGGGATTTGCCGCCGACGCCAACGCCTACCGATACGCTCCCGACGCCTACGCCGCTCCCGCCCGGCGACTTCACGTTTGTGGCAACGTCGGTCACCACGCAGTACGACCAGCCATGCGTGGGGCATTACATTCGCGGCGTGGTGCGGGCGCTGGATGAAGCGCCGTTGCCCGGCGTGAGTGTGCTGGCGCTTGACCCGTGGGGCAATGTGTACCTGGGAACGAGCAAAGCCAACCCGCCCGGCATGTACGATATTCCCGTGCCGGATGTAGAGGCGACGTACCAGGTGTATGTGGTCAACGATGCCGGCATTCCGATCAGCCCAATGGTCTCGGTCACGTTCGATAGCACCATGCTCGGTACGGGGGTGGCCTGTTACGCGATTGATTGGCAGGAGTGGGAGCAACCATAAGCGGCGCTCCAGTGTGAACATCTGAAAACCAAGGGGGGGACAAGGTTTCCCCCTTTTTGTTATGCAAACGTGGAGGAAAGGTGTGGTATCCCTGAAACGTGCTCGGATGACATGGCAAGCGACCGGCATGGCGCTCTTGCTGTACGGCATGGCGCTGTTGGTCTGGCAAGGCACTTTTCCGTTTCATGATGGGTTGGCGTCATACGCGGTGACGGACAGCCTTGTGCGGTATGGGCGCTTGGATGTTGACCAGATTCATTGGATGGGGTTGCACCAAAATACGCCGGGACCTGATGGGTTGCTCTACGCGCGCAAAGGCTTTGGCGTGACGGGGGCGGCGTTGCCGCTTGCCGCGCTTGGGCTTGTAGTGCCAGGGGTGGGACCCGTGCACATGGCGCTTTTGCTCAATCCGCTGCTGTTTGCATTGGCGGGTTTTTTGCTGTTTGTGGCGCTGGCAAAAGCGTTTCCCGCGTTGACAACGCGCCAACGCGCCCTGGTGGTGCTGGCGTGGGGGCTAGGCAGTCCAATGTGGGCGTACACCAAGACGTTTTTCAGCGAGCCGCTGGTAGCGTTGAGTGTGGTAGGGTTGTTGGAGCGGCTCATCACGTTTGAACAGGCGACGGATGACGCCGTGCGGCGACGCGCCGCTTTTGGGCTGGGCGCATGGTTGGGCGTTGGCATGTTGGCACGCACAGCGCACGCCGTGGTGGTGCCGCTGGCGGTGGCGGCGGTGCTCTGGTTGAGTGCGCGGCGTGTGGCGCGTGCAGATGTGTGGCGTACCTGGCTACGCTTGCTCACCTGGTTGGGCGTGCCGCTGGCGGCGGCGGGGTGCGCCGTGCTCTGGTACAACTGGGCGCGCTATGGCAGCCCCTTCACCACCGGCTACCTCGACTATGAAACATTTTCGGCGGTTTGGTGGCGGGGCATTGTGGGGCAACTGGTTGCGCCGGGGCGTGGGCTGGTGTGGTACATTCCGTGGGTGGTGGTGGTGCCGTGGGGCATACGCGACGCATGGCGGCGCTTGCCGGTGAGCACGCTGTTCGCGCTGGGCGCGTTTGTGGTCTATGTCTTGCTCTATGGCAAATGGTACATGTGGCACGGTGGTTCGGCGTGGGGACCCCGTTTTCTGGTGCCCATGTTGCCGTTGCTGGCCTGGTTGTGGGCGCCTGTGGTGCGCCTGCGCCCACGTGTGAGCGGGGCGTTGCTCGCGTTGGCTGTGGGAGTCAATACGATTGGGGTGGCGTGGAATCCGGGCATGTATGACGCCTATTTGGAACGTGAAAAGGGCTTGGATGCCTGGTTCGATACGCCCGTCTTTTTTGATCCGCAGTACGCGCAGATTCCCAATCTCCTGCGCATAGGGACTTTTGAAACGCTTTTTGTGGTCTGGATGCAGGATGGGCGTCTGCTGTGGGGGCTTTTGGCGCCCTTGCTGGGGCTGGTGGGTGTGTGCGTGGTGTCGGGTGTGTGGCTTCTCCGGCGCGGGGGGCGCGGGTTCAACAAACGCATGCTGGCGGGGATAACGGCGTTGGTGGTGTTGGGAACCGGTGGTTTCCTTGTGCAAGCGCGCCGTTTGGTGTCGCCGGCGTATGTGGCGGCGGCTGAACGCTTGCAAACCACGCCCGCCGGCGAGACGATGATTTGGCATAACGACCCCGACCATGTGGAGTACTTTTTGAATGCGTACAAAGGGCGCGCCCGCATTCACGGCACGTTTGTGTTTGACGCTGAATTGCGCTTTGGCGTCGAGCGGTTGCTGGCGTTGGCGCAAGAACCGCTTGGCGTCTGGATTGTGGGGACGGGACCCAAAGCCCGCGAGACCAACGCGCTTGACCGGCTGGCAAGCCGCACGCGCGGGTTGGTGAAGGATGACACGCGCGGCTGGGTAGAAGAGGCGTTTTTCGATTCGCTGCGCGTTGCCTACTATTTCGACACGGATGAGTGGCAAATGAACCCGGTCGGCGTCGCCCTTGGAGTGGATGGGACGCCTCTCATTCGACTGGAACGCGCCGATTTCACGCCCACAGCGCAGAGCGGCGGGATTGCGGCGGTGCGGCTTGTCTGGCAGGCACTCGCCGATGTTCCCGAAGATTACCAGGTGTTCTTGCATGTGCTCGACGCCAATGGCCAGATTGTGGGGCAAAGCGATGGACCGCCGCAAAACGGGATAGCGCCGACGTCGGGTTGGCGAGCGGGAGAGACGTATGTGGATGTGCACGCTGTGCGCCTTGCGCCGAACTTGCCCCCCGGACGCTATGCGTTGCGGGTGGGGATGTATCGCCTCGACGATTTGACGCGGCTCAGCACGCCATCGGGGGAAGATTTGTTTGTCATCGGGGAGGTTGTGGTTGACCGATAAGAGCGGAGGAATGCGCATGTGGAAAACATTGTGCGCCGTGGCCGTCGTCTGGGTGGTGCTTGGCGTCGGGTGCCGTGCAACGCCGCCGCCTGAACCGTCTCCCACAGCGCTGGCGGTGCGCCCGACGATTGCGCCCACGTTGCCGGCGACACCCACAGCCACGCCTTCGCCCCTTCCCACAGCGACCCTTACGCCGCCGCCTTCGCCAACCCCCTCTCCCACACCGTCCCCCTCACCCACCCCTGACCCGTTGGCGCCCTTCTTCATCGAAACGTTGCGCGCGCGCACCTACGAAGGGGGCACGATTGAACTCACGGCATTGTTGGCGCAAACAGATGCGTTTGACCGCTATCTCATCCGCTATCCGAGCGATGGGCTGACGATTACGGGGTATGCCAATATCCCCCACGGCGAAGGACCCTTTCCGGTGATTGTGCTCAATCATGGCTACTTCGACCCGGCGATTTACCAGACAGGCTACGGTACGCTCCGTGCGGCGGATGCGCTTGCACGTGCGGGTTTTCTCACCATTGCGCCCGATTATCGCAATTACGCAGGCAGTGACGAAGGACCAAACGATTTCCGCATGGGCTACGTGGTGGATGTGCTGAACTTGCTGGCGAGTGTCCCCAGTCTCCCCCAGGCAGACGCCTCGCGGGTTGGTGTGTGGGGGCACAGCATGGGGGGCGGTATCACGATCAACGTCATGGTGATTCGGCCGGAGTGGGTTGATGCGGTGGTGCTGTACGGCGCGATGAGCGGCGACATGGCGGACAACTGGCGGCACATTCACCGCATGTGGAACCGCCCGGAGATGGAACGCCTGGCGGCGCAGTACGGTAGCCCCGACGAACGCCCCGACGCCTACCGCAAGATGTCCGCTATCGAGTATCTGGAATGGGTGCAAGCGCCTGTGCAAATTCATCACGGCACTTTTGACGAGCAGGTGCCGTTTGCGTGGAGCGAGCGGCTGCGTGATGCGTTGGTGGCGGCGGGGAAAGAGGTGGAGTTTTATGCGTATCCGGGCGCACCGCACAACTTTCAGGGTGAGACGTGGGATTTGTTCATGACGCGCGTCCTGGCGTTTTTTGACGAGCATGTGCGGTGAAGGGGAGCGCGTTTTCCAGGAAAGGGCGCGCTACTCCCACTCACCCAACTCATACAAAATCGCCGTTGTCGCGGCAATGGCAGCCGTTTCAGCGCGCAAAATACGCTTGCCCAACGTGACAACCGCCGCCCCCGCTTGTCGCGCCAACTGAACTTCCTCTTCTTCAAACCCACCTTCTGGACCGATGAAAAGGCTGATGCTGAAGGGGCGTTCTCCTTCTTCATTCGGTGCAAGCGCCTCACGAAGCGTCAGCGACGATTCCCCCTCGTAAGGCATGATGATGCGCCCGCCGCGCCGATACGCCTGCGAGACCGCATGCTCGAACATGAGCGCGTCTTCCAAAGCCGGCAAACGTCCGCGCCGTGATTGCTCGGCGGCTTCGGTGATGATGCGCCGCCAGCGGTTCAGGCGGTTTTGCCCCACGTTCCCCAAACTCCCCACCACCGTGCGCGATGTAATCACCGGCACAAACGAGACCACGCCCAGCTCGGTGCCTTTTTGCAACACCAGCTCAAATTTTGCTCCTTTGAGCATGGCTTGATACAGCGTGATTTTGACGCGGGGCTCCCCTTCCGCCAGCCGCTTGCCCACCACACGCCCCGTGGCGGAACGCCGGGCAACCTGCTCCAACACAACCTCGCGCTCCCAACCGCTGTTGTCCAACACAATCACATGGTCGCCGGGGCGCATGCGCAACACGCGCGCCAGCTGGTGCGCGGTTTCTTCGGGAAAGAGCACTTCGGTTTCGCGAATAGCGTCGGCTGGGACGAAGAAACGATGCATATTCCCCTCACTTGTCTTCGTTCGCGGCAATGACCAGCCCCACCCAATCGCCCATGGTCTCACGCCGTACGACGTGCAGACCATGCAGGCGGAGCGCATCCAGCACAAGCGGCTCGCGTTCGGCGATGATACCCGCCAGAATCGCGCGACCGCCGGGCGCCAGTCGGGCGGGGACGTGCGGCAACAAGCCCACGATGATTTCCGCCAGAATGTTGATGAGAATCAGGTCATACGGACCGGCAAACGTTTCAATGGAGCCGGTCGCCACGCGAATGCCCTCGCGTGTATCGGGACCGCAGGGCACGTTGTTGCGCTCTGCATTTTCGCACGTTGCTTCCACCGCTACCGCGTCAATATCCACGGCGTCAATCTGGGAAGCGCCGAGTTTGGCGGCGGCGATGGAGAGGATACCGCTCCCACACCCCACGTCGTACACACGCATGCCGGGCTGGCATTCGGCTTCGAGCAGGCGCAACACCAGTTGCGTGCTGGGATGTTGCCCCGTGCCAAACGCCATACCGGGGTCAATAAAAATCACTATCTCATCCTCGGCGGGGGGCGTGGTGTCCCATGCGGGGGCAATCACCAGGCGCTCGCCGACGCGCTGGCGGTGGTAGTGCTGTTTCCATGCTTCGGTCCAATCTTTTTCGTGCAGGGGGCGCACCTGCACTTCGGGCAGGGGGTAAATCATGCTCAGATGCCAGATGGCTTCACGAAGTTTTTGCACGGCTTCCAGCCCGTTGGGCGTATCGGGGATATATCCGCGCACGGCGAGCCGGGGTTCCGGCAGAGGACCGTGCGCGGTTTCGCGGATTTCTTCGATGACGGGGCTTCCGTGTGTGTAGTGCTGGAAGTGTTCCCACACGGCTTCAACGCCTTCGCCGTCCACACCTTCAAGCGAAACTTCGAGCCACTGCATAGGTCACATTCCCAATGCGTCGCGGAGTTTGTCGAAAAAGCCTTTGCGCCCTTGTGGAATCACTTCTTTGCCCAACGTTTTCGCCAGTTCTTCAAACAGGCGGCGCTGTTCGGGGGTCAGGTCGGTTGGCACCACCACGAACACACGCACCACCTGGTCGCCCCGCAGGGCGGGGTTGTGCACGTTGGGCGCGCCATACCCCCGCAGGCGGAACGTCGCGCCGGTTTGTGTGCCCGCAGGGATACGGAGCGTAGCGGGACCGTCCACCGTGGGCACTTCGATTTCGTCGCCCAGGGCGGCTTGCGCCACGTTGATTTCCACGTCCAGCAAAATATCGTCGCCGTCGCGGCGGAAGTATTCATGCGGGCGCACGTGGACGTCCACGTAGAGGTTGCCCGGTGGACCACCGCGCAAGCCATGTTCACCTTCGCCGCTCAGGCGAATGCGCATGCCGTCTTCAATGCCGGCGGGGATGTTGACTTCCAGCGTGCGTTGCACGCGCACACGTTTTTGCCCGTGGCAGCGCGAGCAGGGCGACGCCACCACTTCCCCTTCGCCGCCGCATGCCGGGCATGTGTTGCTCATCACCACTTGCCCGAAAATGCTTTGGCGCACGCTCCGCACTTCGCCCGAACCGCCGCATTGCGAGCACCGCACCGGTTGCGAGCCGGGCGCAGCGCCTGTGCCGCCACATTCGGGGCACAATTCCATGCGCTCAATCACCACCTTCTTGCGCGTGCCGCGGATGGCTTCTTCAAAATCAATGGTGATGCGCGCTCGCAGGTCGGCGCCCTTCATGGGGCTTTGGCGGCGTGCGCGGCGGCTTGCTGAACCAAAGCCGAAGAACTCGGCGAAAATATCGCCGATGTCAATGCCGATATCGGGACCAAAGCCGCCCATGCCTTGCGCGCCCGCGTGCCCAAACCGGTCGTAGGCGGCGCGTTTCTGGTCGTCGCTCAACACCTCGTAGGCTTCGTTGATTTCCTTGAATTTTTCTTCGGCGTCCGGGCTTTTGTTGATGTCGGGGTGGTATTGTCGCGCCAATTTGCGATAGGCGCGTTTGATTTCCTCTTTGGTTGCGGTTCGTGAAACGCCCAGAATTTCGTAATAATCTCGTTTCATTCTTCACCCTCAGGCTCTGTTGATGTTGCCTGCGACTGTGGGGTTTGGTCCAATTCACTCAGCACCAGCGCCAGGTCGTTGGTCAGCCCGCGAATGCGCTCCGGCGTGGCGTCAGGGTCGGCTAGCGCTTCGCGCAACGCCACTTCGTGCTCGTGCAGGCGCTGCGAAAAGTCATCGGTAATGCGCTCTTTGAATTGCTGGCGTGCCCGCGCCACACGGTGGAGCACCGCTTCGGCTTTGTTGCGGGCGAGCACCAGGTCGAGCCGTTTGCGGTCTTCTTCTTCGGCGGCGCGCGCCTGCGCAATCATCTCCTGCACCTCTTCTTCGCGCAAACCCGACACGCCCGTGATGGTGATGCTCTGTTCTTGTCCGGTATCCTGGTCGCGGGCGGTGACGTGCAAAATGCCGTCGGCGTCAATATCGAACGTGACTTCAATTTTGGGTTCGCCACGCCGTGCCGGGCGAATGCCCGTCAGTTCAAAATAGCCCAACGAGCGGTTTTCAGCGGCAAGCGGGCGCTCGCCTTGCACAATGTGAATGCGCACCGTGCGCTGGTTATCTTCCACCGTGCTCACAATTTGCGATTTGCGGGTGGGGATCGTCGTGCCGCGCGGGATGATGGGCGTCGCCACGCCCCCCACCGTTTCCAGGCTGAGCGTCAGCGGCGTCACGTCGAGCAAGAGCACGTCTTTGACTTCGCCCGACAGCACGCCCCCCTGGATGGCGGCGCCCAACGCCACCACCTCATCGGGGTTCAGCCCCTTGTGCGGTTCTTTGCCGAAGAACTCAGCCACCGCGGCTTGCACAGCGGGCATGCGTGTTTGCCCACCCACCAGCAGCACCGCGTCAATGTCGTCCACCGTCAGCCCGGCGTCTTGCAGGGCTTGCCGCACAGGTTCAAGCGTGCGCGCAATCAGGTCTTCGGTCATGCTTTCGAGTTGCGCGCGGGTCAATTCCAGTTGCAAGTGCTTCGGACCGCTGGCGTCGGCGGTGATGAAGGGCAGGTTGATTTCGGTTTGATAGACCGATGAGAGTTCGATTTTGGCGCGTTCGGCGGCTTCTTTGAGCCGTTGGAGCGCCATGGGGTCCTGGCGCAGGTCTATGCCTTCGGCTTCTAAAAACTGCTCCGCCGCCCAGTTGATGATGCGCTGGTCGAAGTCTTCGCCGCCCAGGTGCGTATCGCCGGCGGTCGCCAGCACTTCGTACACCCCGTCGGCAATTTCGAGGATGGAGATGTCAAACGTGCCGCCCCCCAGGTCGTACACTGCGACACGTTCCGCGCCGCTGAGCGATTGCCCATAGGCGAGCGCCGAAGCCGTCGGTTCGTTGATAATGCGCAGGACTTCCAGTCCGGCGATACGTCCGGCGTCTTTGGTTGCCTGGCGTTGGGCATCGTCGAAGTATGCGGGCACGGTGATAATGGCTTGTGTAATTTCCGTGCCCAAAAAGGCTTCGGCGTCCCGTTTGAGTTTGGCGAGAATCATGGCGCTGATTTCAGGCGGGGCGTATTCGCGCCCATTGAGCAGGACGCGCACGCCGCCGTTGACGGCTTCTACCACCTGGTAGGGCACACGCTCAATTTCGCGTTGGGTCTGTTCGTCGCGGAAACGGCGCCCCATGAAACGCTTGATGGCGGTCACTGTGTTGGTGGGGTTGGTGACCGCCTGGCGTTTGGCGACTTCGCCGATGAGGCGCTCGCCTGTTTTGGGGTTGATTGCCACAATCGAGGGGGTGAGCCGTTGCCCTTCCGCATTTGGGATGACAACCGGCTCGCCCCCTTCGAGGATGGCCATGACCGAGTTCGTCGTTCCAAGGTCAATTCCCAGTATTGGCATAGCCACCACCTATCGCTTCAAGATGTTACGCCCCCATGGTGGGGGCGTTTGTTGTCGTTTGGGTTATTGCGCCACACGGACACGTGCGGGGCGAATGACGCGCCCGCGATGTTTGTAGCCGCGCTGGTATTCTTCGATAATTTGCCCGGATTCAAACTCGTCGTGCTCCTCGCTGAGCAAGGCTTCGTGCTCGGCGGGGTCGAACGGTGTGCCCGGGCTGCTTTCGATGGGCGTCACGCCTTCTTGTTCCAGCACGCCCCAGAATTTGCGTTCGATGAGTTCAATGCCTTTCACAAAGTCATGGTCTTTCAGGTCTTCGGGCACGTTCGCCAGAGCACGGTGAAAATCATCGAGCACGGGCAACAGTTTGAGAATCAGGCGTTCGTTTGCCCGCTGTTCAAATTCTTGCATTTCCCGTTCTTTGCGTTTGCGGAAGTTTTGGAATTCCGCTGCTGTGCGCCGCCAGTTGTCCAGGTATTCTTCCGCCTGGCGGCGGGCTTCATCTAACTGGCTCATCAGTTCCTCCGTCGAAGGGGTTTCCGTCGCCTCCGCGGCTTCGGAATTCGCTTCGGCTTGCGCCGTCGTTTCGGGTTGTTCTTCTTGTGCCTGTTCCTGTTCCACGTGTTGCTGTTCTTTTTCCTTGGTCATGGTTGCCTCACTCTGTTGCGTTGGTTTCTTCTTGCGCATGGTTTGCCTCCCGCCGTGCTTGTGTCAATGGTTGTCCGCCGTACATGGACGCCAACAGGTGGCTCATCAGGTCGGACACAAAGCGCACTACACTCACGGCGCGGCTGTACGGCATGCGTTGGGGACCTAACACGCCCATGATACCCGCAGCGTAGCCGTCAACGCCATACGGGGAGACCACTAGGCTGACGTCGCCGATGGCTTCCCACGGCTGTTCACCGCCGATGATGACTTGCACGCCGCTGGTGGTGTTCACTTCGGCGATGATGTTTTCCAGCAACGTGCGCCCTTCGATAATCTCCACCAATTGGCGCACGGCTTCGGCTTCGGCAAACTCCGGTTGCCGCAGGACATGCAGCAACCCATCGCGGTAGATTTGCCCCACGCTGCGGCTGTCAATGCGCTCCATGAGCAAGGCGGCGACTTCGGCAACACTGCGCTCAAAGGGCGTCAGGTCGTTGCCGATACGACGCCGCACGTCCTGGTAGGTCATCCCCTCAAACAAGGCGTTGAGTTTGTTGGCGATGGCGTTGAGCGTCTCTTGCGGCAGAGGCGGTTGCGGTTGGGGCACCATTTGTTGGCGCACCAGCCCCGCCGACGTCACCAGAATCACCAGCACCAGCGCTTCACTGATGTTGATGAGTTCGATATGCTTCAAACGGGCTTGTGGGGCTTGGGGAACCGTCACGAGCGAAGCGGTATGCGCCGTGTGCGCCAGCACCGCCGCCGCAAGCCGCATCCACTGGTCCAGGTCCATTTGCGCCTGATGGAATTGGTGGCGAATCAGCCGCTGTTCTTCTTCGGGCAATTCGCTTTGCTCCATCAGGCATTGGACGAAATAGCGGTAGCCGCGTTCTGTTGGAATGCGCCCCGCCGATGTGTGGGGGTGTGTCAGGTAGCCCATTTGTTCGAGGGCGGCCATCTCGTTGCGCACCGTCGCCGAACTCACGCCGAGGTTGTATTTTTCCACCAGCGTTTTGGAAGCAACGGGTTGCGCCGTCGCGACATATTCACGCACAATCAAGCCGAGAATGGCTCGCTGGCGTTCCGTCAATTCGTCGTACATGGTGCCCCCTCACCCCCAACAACATTTCACTGCGTCCAAGTATTTAGCACTCATTTGCTGTGAGTGCCAGAATTCGGCATGTATGATAGCAAAGAGCCGTTTTGGTGTCAATACATAAGGAAGGGGTGAGTATCCAAAAATCTGCTTGGGCATGCCAAACGGGGTTTTGTCCCCATATCTGGGGGGCAAATCTGGGCAAAAAGGAAAGCCCTCGTGCTATTTCAGGCGGCACGGGGGCTTCGGCGGAGCGTCAGGCGGCAAAACGGCGCACGTCTACGAGAATGTCTTCTCTGAAAGCCTGCTCGGCTTGCCTCATCACCTACTCTGAAGTCTGTTCGTTTACGTATGCCTCACCACAGTTCTGGCACACTTGGGCGGGCACGTCCAGGATGACGACGGTCGCGCCTTCTCGCTGAAAGACAAGCACCGTTGTTCCTTTTTGGGTTTCCCCGTGTTTGCAGATGACGCATTTCATTGTGCACGTTGCCCCTCCCTGTGCCGATTCTAGCGTCCCTTCGGAGCGTGTCAATGCCATGAAGGACGCCCGGCATGTTGGGGCTGAGCGCGCCTGAAACGCCTCAGCGCCTGCATCATTTGACCAAACGTTGGCTTTGATGAGTATCTTGCCGCAACGAGACCAACAGGCGAATGCGCAACCGTATGAAACCTGAGCGAACCACAATTGACCGTCGTGCGGCTACCGTGCTTGCGGTGGTGCTGGTGTTGGTTGGGGCGGCGGCGGTTTTGTTGTGGCGTTCCACGCTCCACAGCACACGGCTCGCCATTGGGGCGGCGTTTCTGGCGGCGTGGGTGCTCTGGTTGGAGCGCCTCGGCTGGTTGAGAGGTGTGCCCGAACGTCTGCGGGCGTGGGCAAGGCTGGCGTGGCAGCACCGCCTGCGGCTGGGAATCGCCTTGCTGGCGACGGCGCTTGTCGGCGTGTTGAACCGTCCCGGCGTGCGCGCGGCGCTTTCCGCCGATACGGAGATGGCGCTTTTTGTCGCCGGCGTCCTGGCGGCGTTCGTCTCCACACTCCCCGTACCAGAAGCGTGGCGCGGGCAACGGCTCCGGCGGGCGGCGTCCTGGCGCTGGCTGGCGGCGCTGACACTCTGGGCGCTGGGCGTGCGCGTCTGGCGCGTGGGGGCGTTCCCCTGGCCAATGGCGGAAGCCGAGGGCGAATTGGCGTTGCGTGCGCTGGCGCTCCGCATGGGCGAGGTGGGTTCCCCATTTGCCGCCGGCTGGCTGGGCATGCCGCACCTGCTGGCGTGGTGGCAATCGCTGTTTGTGGGCGCGCTCGGTCCGACACTGGTTGCGGCGCGCTTGCCCGTTGTAGTGCTGGGCGTCTGGGCGGTGCCGCTGATGTTCGCGCTGGTGCGTGAACTGCTCGATGATGATATCGTCGCGTGGACGGCGGCGGCGCTCTGGGCGGTTTTGCCGGTGGCGGTGCACTATGGGCGCATTGCCACCCCCGAACTGCTGGATGTGGTGTTTGGGCTGGGGGGCGTCTGGGCGCTCATGCGGGCGCTGCGCTCTCGCTCTGTCGCCTGGTGGGCGCTGGCGGGCATGCTCTTGGGGCTGAGCCTCGCGTTCACCATGGCGGCGCGGCTGTTTGTCCTGTTGGCGCTCTGGTGGTTGGTGCTCACCTGGTGGCTGAACCCTCACGAGTGGGGTGGGCAGTGGCGCGGATTGGGGATCGCGGTGTGGATGGGCTGGCTCACGGCGTCGCCTCTGGCGGTGGAGCATGGGTGGGCGGCGGCGCTCTGGCGTCCTGCGGCGCGTGTGGATGTGTTCGCCACCGGTTGGCTGGCGATTGTGGCGGCTGGTGAAGGCGTTTCGCCGACGCTGTTGCTAGCGCGCCAGGTGCGCGAGGCGCTTTTGGGCTTTCTCGCGCGCGCCGACCGCGACCGCCTGTTTGGCTGGGGGGCGCCGCTGCTGGACGCGCCTTCGCGCGTGGCGTTGTTGCTGGGCGTGGGCGCATGGTGGGCGGACGGCGTGCGGCGTCGCACGCTCTGGCTGGTTGGCTGGTTGGCGCTTGGCGGGGCGTATGCCGCCCTCTTCCCCGACCCACCCGCAAGCGCAAAACTGCTTCCGCTTGCGCCGCTGATGGTGCTCTGCGTGGCGTGGGGGCTCTGGGCGTCG
This sequence comes from Ardenticatena maritima, assembly GCF_001306175.1. Classification (NCBI taxonomy): domain Bacteria; kingdom Bacillati; phylum Chloroflexota; class Ardenticatenia; order Ardenticatenales; family Ardenticatenaceae; genus Ardenticatena; species Ardenticatena maritima. Next base: position 28,091 of record NZ_LGKN01000009.1, on the reverse strand, counting down.
TTGCGGCTCTTGCCGCTGACGATGTGGGAACGCCTGGCGTGGGGGGTGCTCTTCATGGCGCTTATGGCGGGGTGGTCGCTGTACACCTACGGGCAACGCTATGCCGACCAAGGGCGGTTCGACATTCCCACCATGCAAACCGCCACCACGTTGGGGCAATGGCTGGCGGCTCAGCCCGAACGCCCCTTCGTCTATTTTTGGGGCGCGCCGTTTCTTGCTTTTGAAAATCCTGTTATACAGTATCTTGGTCATCGCCCGCAGGGAATGACGACGACGGAAACGGGCGATTTTTCATTTGTGCGCGAGCGTCCCGCCGTGCTGGTCTTTCTGGCGGAGCGGCGCAACGCGCTTGATACGTTTCTGGCGCACCAGCCCGACGCCGTCCCGCAGGCGGTGTACGCTCCTGACGGGCGAGTGCTCTACTGGTGGATTTGGCTTGACGCAGAGACAGGAGGCCGACCATGACAACCACTGTGCCCGACAATGAATTTTTTCGCCATGCGCTGAGTTATGCTCGCGAGCGTGCCGATAAACCGTTCAAGCATACCTTTTTCAGTGGAGAAGCGCTGTTTGTGGGGCTGAACACGCTCAAACCGGGGCAGATTCAGGCGGTGCATGTGCATGAGGAAAACGATAAAATCTACTTTGTATTAGCCGGGTGGGGGGAGTTCACTGTGGGAGAAGAAGTGCGCACATGTGGACCGGGGACGCTGATTATTGCGCCGGCGGGCGTGCCGCATGGTGTCAAAAACAGCGGCAGCAGCCCACTCACCTTCCTGATGGTGATGTCGCCGCCGCCCGGTGGGCGTTCGTGAATGCAAAAGGCTTTGGCGAGACAGGGGCTTTACGCTACCATGTTGGTTGCTTGTCGGCTGGGATGAAAACCTGAGGGTTTTTTCAAATCGGGTATGAACAACATTACGACTTCGCATTCAGAACCGGAAACACGCATACCGCCCGTTTCATTTCGCATACGGGTACAGCGTTTTGTCGCCAGTGAAGCTGCGACACCTTTCCTGCTGGCATTGATTTTGCTGCTGGCGGCGGGCTTGCGCTATGTCGGCTTGAATTGGGACGAGTACCAGCACCTGCACCCCGACGAACGCTTTTTGACGATGGTTGAGACCGCGCTGGGGTGGCCGTCCAGTTTCGCCGAGTACCTGGATGAAGCCCGTTCGCCGCTCAATCCCCGCAACGTGGGCTATGATTTCTTCGTTTATGGCACACTCCCGCTGACCATTGTGAAAGGCGTTGCCTTGTGGCTCGACCGCACCGACTACAACCAGGTACACCTGGTGGGGCGGGCGCTGAGCGCCACGTTTGACCTCTTTTCGATCGTCTTTCTCTTTTTGCTGGCGCGCCGCCTCTACCGCGATGACCGTATCGCCTTGTTGGCGGCGTTTTTGCTCTCAACAACCGTGTTGGCGATTCAACACGCCCACTTTTTCGTGGTGGACACCTTCGCCAATTTCTTCATCGTGGGGGCGCTCTACTTCCTGGCGCGGGCGCAAGCCAGCCCGCGCTGGTACAACTGGGCGTTGACGGGGGTTTTCTTTGGCGCGGCAATGGCGAGCAAAGTTTCCATTTTCACCTTCGCGCTGGTGGTGACGCTGGTAGGGGCGTACCACGTCTGGCGGGCGTATGAAACCGCCGACCCCGACCGCGCCCTTGAAGCCGCCATGATTGCCGCCGAGCGCATCTTCTTGCGGCTGGTGCTGACGGCGCTGGTGGCGTTTTTCGTCTTCCGCATCGGGCAACCCGACGCCTTCCGTGGACCGGGGTTGCTGGGCGTTTTGCCGAGTGAACGCTGGTTGCAGAACGTTCAGCAAGTGCGGCTGCTGGTCAGTGGCGAAGTGGACTATCCGCCCGGTCATCAGTGGACGGCGCGCACGCCGCTCTGGTTCCCGTGGAAGAACATGGTGCTATGGGGCATGGGGCTCCCGCTGGGGCTGACCGCCTGGCTGGGCTGGGGCGTGGCGTTGGTGCGCCTCGTGCGGCGGCGAGAATGGGCGCACCTGATACCTGTTTCGTGGGTGGGCATTCTCTTTTTGCATCAAGGAACACAGTGGGTGAAATCGTTGCGCTACATGCTTCCCATCTACCCGACGTTGGTGTTGTTGGCGGCGTGGTTGCTCATCTGGCTGTGGGACCGCGCCCGCGCCGGTGAAACGGTGCGCGTGGGGCGCTGGTCGCTCCGCTGGACGCCTGCGCTGGCGGGCTCTATGCTCAGCGTGGTTTCGGTGGGGACGCTTTTGTGGGCGCTGGCGTTCACCAGCATCTACACACGCCCGCATAGCCGCGTCCAAGCCAGCCGCTGGATGTATGAGCACATTCCGCCCGGCAGTACGATTGCCAATGAACATTGGGACGACCCTTTGCCGCTGCGCATTGACGGCAAAGACCCCTTTGGCGGGTTGTACCGCGGCATCGAAATGCAGTGGTACGCCGAAGATACGCCCGAAAAACTGCAACAGGCGCTCAACTGGCTCGATGAAGCCGACTACATTGTGCTGAGCAGCAATCGCCTCTACGACTCTATTCCGCGCTTGCCCAAGCGCTACCCGATGACCATCAACTACTATCGCGCCCTGTTCGATGGACGCCTGGGCTTTGAAAAAGTGGCGGAGTTTACCTCGTATCCGCAACTCTTCGGCATCCAAATTCCCGACCAGAGCGCCGAAGAAGCCTTTAGCGTGTACGACCATCCGCGTGTGCAGATTTTCAAGAAAACCGACGCCTACGACCGCATCAAAGCCGAACGCATTTTGACCGAGGGCGTGGATTGGGACGCGATTGTGCGCTATTGGCCCAAGCAAGCCACCGAAGCCCCCACTGCGCTCATGTTGCCCGAAGACCTGCTCCCCACCTATCGCGCACACGGCACGTGGTCGGCGATGTTCAACCCCGACGGGCTCGCAAACCGCTTCCCGGTGCTTGCGTGGGCGCTGGCGTTGGTGCTGTTGGGGGCGATAGCCACACCCTACCTGTTCGTGCTGGCGCGCCCACTCCCCGACAGGGGATATGCCTTTGCGCGCACGCTGGGTTTGCTCATGGTGGGCTGGTTGGTCTGGCAGATGGGGAGTTGGCGGCTCTTCACCTTCACCCGCGCCAGCATCTGGCTGGCGATTGGCGTGTGGGCGCTTGGCGCGGTGGCGCTGGTTGTGCGCCGGCGCGACGAGATGGCGGAATTTGTGCGCACGCATCGGCGGCTTTTGTTGGTGGAAGAACTCTTCTTCTGGGGCTTCTTTGGGCTCTTTTTGCTGGTGCGTTGGGCAAACCCCGACCTCTGGCATCCCATTTTGGGGGGCGAAAAGCCCATGGATTTCGCCTTCCTGAATGCCACAATCAAATCCGCCTATTTCCCACCGTATGACCCCTGGTATGCCGGCGGCTATATCAACTACTACTACTTTGGCTTTGTGCTGATAGCCGCCCTCATCAAATTGACGGGCGTTGTCCCCTATGTGGCATACAATCTTGCCATTCCAACCCTGTTCGCCATGACGGCGATGGGCGCGTTTGGTGTCGCGCTGGCGCTTTTGGCGGGCACGCGCCGCCTGGTGCGCACGCGCGATGTGGGCTTTGCGTTTTTGGGGGCGCTCTTTGTCGCCGTGATTGGCAACCTGGGTGAATTGAAACTCATTCTCGATGGCTTTGCATCGCTGAGCACGTTGCAGGTTGAAAGTTCATTGCCGGGCGTTGCCTACCTCATTCGGGCGTTGCACGGCTTTGTGACGGGCTTTCTGGCGGGGCAACCGTTGCCGTTCCGTATCGAATGGTGGTATTGGAATGCGACCCGTGTCATTCAGCACCCCGTCGAAGAGCCGGGACCGATTACCGAGTTCCCCTGGTTCACCTTCTTGTACGCCGACCTGCACGCGCACATGATGGCGCTCCCGCTGACGCTGCTGGCGCTGGGGCTGGCGCTGACCCTGCTCTACGGCGGGCGCACGCGCGGGCTGGGCGAGTGGGTGCGTCTGGGCGCGGCGGCGCTGGTGGTGGGGGCGCTCTGGCCGACCAACACGTGGGATTTTCCCACCTACGCCGTGCTGGTTGGTGTGGCGCTGGTGTTGCGTGAATGGTATCACGCGGGGCGGCTCACTCTGGACGGGATTTGGCAGGCGCTCTGGCGCTGGGGCGTGGTGCTGGTGGTGGGCTACGTGGCGTTTGTGCCGTTTCATCGCTGGTATGGTTCAGCCTACACCAGCATTACCCGCTGGCATGGTTCGCGCACCCCGTTGCGGGATTATCTCATCATTCATGGGTTCTTCCTCTTTATCATCCTCGCCGCGTTGATCGGCGATTTCTTCTACGGGCGTGGGCACAACGGCATTGTGCGCACCCTGCGGCTCTACTGGCGCTCGTTCGGGCGCTGGGGGCGGCTGACGCGCCGCTTCACGCGCCTGGTGCGGCCTGGGCTGGGCTATGCGTTGGGCTTCTACGCGCTGGCGATTGTGGTCGTCGTCGCGCTTATTACCGCGTTGGCGGGCATGCGCGTGCCGTCGTTGATTCTCGCTCTGCTCACCATGACGGCATTGCTGGCGTTCCGACGCCGCCCCAACCCCACCTGGCAGATGGCGCTGGCGATGATTGGCTTGGGGTTGGCGCTGACGTTTGTGGTGGAGTTCATCGTGCTCAAAGGCGACATTGGGCGCATGAACACCGTTTTCAAGTTTTACATGCAGGTGTGGGTGCTCTTTGGCGTGGCGTCGGCGGTGGCGGCGGCGCATGTGTGGCGCATGTTGCCGCAGTGGCGCAGCGGCTGGGCGTGGTTCTGGCGCTGGGGGTTTGTCCTGCTCTTTACGGCAACGCTGCTCTATCCCGTGCTGGCTACCCGCGCGAAAATTGAAGACCGCTTCGACAAGTCGGTTGGTCCAACCTTGAACGGGATGGCGTTCATGGAGAAAGCCGTTCATTACGACCATGACCAGGCGATTGAATTGAAGTGGGACAAAGCCGCCATCGAATGGGTGTTGCGCAATGTGGAAGGCTCTCCCGTTTTTGCCGAAATGAACACCTACCCCGTGCTCTACGGGTGGGGCAACCGGTTTGCCATGTTCACGGGCAACCCGGCGATTGTGGGGTGGGATTGGCACGAACGCCAGCAACGGGCGCTCTTCCCCGGCGAATTGGTGTCGCGGCGCATTCAGGATGTGCAGTGGCTCTACAACACCCCCGACCCCAACGAGGCGTACCGCTTGCTCCGCAAGTATGGCGCGGAGTATGTGGTGGTGGGGGCGCTTGAACGAGCCTATGCCACGCCGGAAGGCATTGCGAAGTTCGCCCAAATGGACGGCATTTTGTGGGAGCAGGTCTACGCCAATGAGCAGACCGTGATTTATCGCGTGTTGGGTGAATAGGCGTGTTGCGCTGATTCGTACAATGTTGACATAAAAACAAATGGCGCGCATATCCGATGATGGCAGAACTCTTCGCAGTCTTGACCTGGTACATTCTCATCACGCTTTTGGGGCTGGCGGCGGCGCCGCTGGCTTTTGTTTGGTTGCGGCATCTCCCCGATCGAGGGTGGAGCGTGGCGCGCCCGCTGGGGTGGCTCCTCGTGGGCTACCTCGTTTGGCTGACGAGCGTCCTGGGCATGGCGCGGCTGGATGGGCGCGTGGGCTGGGGCGCATTGTTGCTGGTTGCCCTGGCGTCGTGGGGCGTGCTTGCCCGTTGGGGCGGCGGCTGGTCGGCGTGGCGGGCGTGGCTGGTGCGCCACCGCCGGCTGTTGCTGGGCGAAGAGGTGCTCTTTTTGTGCGCTTTTGCCTTGTGGGTGGTGGTGCGCGCGCACGATAACGCGATTCTGGGCACCGAAAAGCCCATGGAATTCGCGTTTTTGAACGCGGTTGTGCGCGGTGGGGAAATGCCCCCCAACGACCCCTGGTTAGCCGGCTACGCGATAAGTTACTACTACTTCGGCTATGTGCTGATGGGCTTGCTCAGCCTGATGGGGGGCGTGCCGACGGGCGTGGCGTTCAATCTGGGCGTTGCCTTGCTGTTTGCGCTGAGCGCGTTGGGGGCGTTTGGCGTTGGCTACAACCTCGCGCGCACCGTCTGGAACGCGCGCACAAGCGTCGCGGTGGGGGTGTTGGCGGCGCTTTTGCTGGTGGGCGTGAGCAACTTTGAGGGCGTGCTCGAAATCGCTTCGGCGAACGGCGTAGGCTCGCCCGCCTTCTATGCCTGGCTTGATATTCGCAACCTCACGTTGAACCCCAGCGAAACCTGGTATCCATCTGATAATTGGTGGTGGTGGCGCGCCTCGCGCACCATTCGCGATGTGGACCCGCAAACGGGCGGGCATATCGAAATCATTGATGAATTCCCCTTTTTCAGTTTCCTGTTGGGCGACATGCATCCGCACGTGCTGGCGTTGCCCTTTGGCTTGCTGGCGCTCGCGGCGGCGTTCAACCTCTTGCGGGCGGCGCGGCGGGCGTTGCCTGCACGCGCCTGGCATGGCTTGCTGGTGCCTGCGGAGCGGGTGGATGAGGGCGTGTTGGGCTATGTTTTGACATTGCTGGTTGTGGGGGCGCTCGGCTTTCTCAACTCGTGGGATTTTCCCACCTACGGCTTCATTGTCATGGCGGCGTGGGTGGTTGCCATTTGGTCGGCACAGATACGCTTGCCGCGCGACCTTTGGGTGGCGTTGCTGGGCATTCCTTTTTGGAGCATTGCGCTTTTTGCGCCCTTCTACGTCGGCTTTCGATCACAGGCGCAGGGGCTGGGGCTGGTCCCCTGGGCTATTCACACCCGCTTACACCAGTATCTCATCTACGTTGGCGTGGTCGGGCTGGCGGCATGGGGGTTTGTGCTGGCGCATGTGCGCCTGTTGCGTGGCGCGCGCCCCACACGCCTGGCGCTGGGGCTGGCGGTGTTGGCCGGGGGCGTGGGTGTGCTGGGGCTGTTCAAAAGAGCGCCTGTGGCGGTGTTGGGGATCGTGGTGGCGTTGGTGGCGCTCTTCGCGCTGGATACGCTTCTGGCGCGTGCGCGGTCGAATGGTGAAGTGGACGAAGCCCGCTGGTTTGCGCTGGGGCTGGTAGCGGTGGCGGCGTTGCTCATGGTGTTGCCGGAGTTCGTCTTTATCCGCGATGTGTTCGGCACGCGCATGAACACCGTCTTCAAATTCTATTTCCAGGCGTGGACCCTGATGGCGGTGGCTGGCGCGTTTGGTGCGGTCTGGCTGGCGCGGCGCTTGCCGCCGTTCGGGGCGTGGGTGTGGAGCGTGTGCCTGCTGGCAGGCGTGGGGCTTTCGCTGCTCTACCCCATAGCCGCGACCTGGACGAAGACGGGCATGTTCCGCGGTAACGCCACACTGGACGGCACACGCTGGTATCAATCGCACCCCGACTATCCGGCGGCGGCGTGGCTCTTGGCGAACGAGCCGGCGCAAGTGGTCATTCTGGAAGGGACGAAACCAAACGCCGCTTACGATTTCGATGTGGCGCGTGTGGCTACCCTGACCGGGCTTTCGACGGTGCTGGGCTGGGGCAACCACGAGTTGCAGTGGCGAGGCAATTACGATGAACCGGCGCGGCGCACGCCCTTGATTGAACGCATCTACACCACCACCGACCCCAACGAAGCGCGGGCGCTCCTCGACGAGTTCAATGTGCGCTATGTCGTGGTTGGCTCGTTCGAGCGAAACACATACAATCTCGCGCCACCGCAGATTGAAAAATTCGCGACATTTATGACGCCTGTGCTCCAAACCGAGCATGTCATTCTTTTTGCTCGCTGAAAGGGAAACCGCATTGCGTATGACGACACAACCACTTTCGGCAAAATCGGGCTCGCACCGGCTGGCGCTGTCAGCCGAACAGGTGGCATGGTCTGTTGTGCTGCTGGGGGCGGCGCTGTTGCGCATGGGCGGCTTGGGGCGCTGGCCGCTCTTTGCTTCCGAAGCGGCTGTGGCGCTTGATGTGGTGGGACCTTTCGCGCACCGCCCGCCCGCTTTTGCCCCCGACACCTCACCCCTGTTGCTCAACCTGGTGGGCGCGAGCATGTGGCTCTTTGGCACGGGGGAAGCCGCCGTGCGCAGTGTCGCCGCCCTTGCGGGCATGGCGCTGCTTCTGCTGCTCTGGCACATGCGGGCCGTGTTGGGGCGTTCGGCGGCGCTTGGGGCGGCGTTGCTGGTGATGGCGTCGCCTTCGTTGGTCTTCTTTGCACGCCAGGCGGATGACACCGTCCTCGCGTACACCGTCTCGCTCTGGGTGGTGCTGGCGCTCTGGCGGCTCTGGCGCGACCCGTCGCGCCGTACCCTCGACCATGCGGCGCTCGCCGTTGGCGTGGCGCTGACGGCAGGCGCGGGGGTGTGGGTTGTGCCGGTGGCGGGCTTGCTCTGGTGGGCATGGGTACGCCCGCAGGTGCCGCAAGCCGTGCGCGACGTGTTGGCGGCGCACTGGGTGCGAGCGAGTGGGGTCGCGCTGGGGACGGCGCTCCTGCTCTCGACCGCTTTCTTCACAAACCTGGATGGCGTGGGGGTGTTGCTGGCGCAACCGGCGCGTTTTGTGCGCTTGTGGCTTGGTCTGGATGGTGTTGGGCTGGTTGTGCCGTACATGGTGGCGTTCATGCTGTATGAGTGGCCGCTGGTGTTGTGGGGATTGCTGGGCGGCGCGCTGTTGAACACAGAGCGCCCACGCCTGGCGGCGTTTTTGCTGGCATGGTGCGGGGCGGCGCTGGTGCTGCCGGCGCTGTTCAACAGCGGCTGGACGGGCAGTTTGGCGCTGGCGGCGCTTCCGCTGGCGTTGTTGGGCGGTGTTGCGGTGGCGCGCCTGCTGGATGCGGTGATGACCTTCCACGCCCGCCAAGAGATGGCGGCGCTGACGGGCGGCGTCTTTATCTTGGCTGCCTTTTTCTGGCTCCTGTTGCTGGCGTATGGGCATGGGCGCGTGCATGACGCCCTGCTGTTTTTGCTGGTGAGCATGCCTGTGCTCATTGGCGCGTTGTTGGTGGTGGCGGGTGCGTTGCTCTCGTGGGGGCTCGCGTGGCGGGCGACGGGCGTTTTGGTGCTGGTGGCGGCGCTTTTCTGGCAATGGCATACGGCGTGGCAACTCGTCTATGCCGACGCGCCAGACCCGCGCGAGCCGTTGGTGCAACAAGCCCCACACCCCGATCTTTTGTATCTTTCTGAGTTCTTGCCGCGTATCAGTCTTGAACGCACCCTGCACGCTGACCGCGCGCCTCTGGGCATTCAACGTTCGTTGGGCGTGTTGCCTTTCTGGTACGCCCGTGAGTTTGAAACGGTGGACGCGCTGACAACCGCCCCGCCGACGGCGGATGAATGGCAGATTCTGCTGCTGGATGAAGCAGCGCCGCCACCGCCGGGCGTGCTGGGGCAACGGGTCTATCTGGGGCGTGTGTGGGCGTGGCCCGGCTTGCGTGGCACGATGCTTGTGAAATGGGTGCTCTTCCGCGAAGCGCCGGGCGTGGTTTCGTGGGGGGGCGTTTTGTACGTGACAACGCCCTGAGTGTGCGAAAACAAACAACCTTGTTGTGAAAGGTGAGGGAAGAGAAGAGAGCCATGCAGACAACACCTGAAATGCACCTCGAACACGAACAGGCAACGCCTTCCTCGTGGCTTGATCGTTCTTGGTTCACCATTCAGACGCTTGATTGGGCATGGGTGATTTTTGGCGTGCTGATGGTGGCTGTTGTGCTTACCCGTTTTTGGGACCTGGGCACGCGCGCGTTGCACCACGACGAAAGTTTGCACGCTGTTTTCTCGTGGTATCTCTACATTGGAAACGGCTACCAGCACGACCCCTTGATGCATGGTCCCTTTCTCTTCCACTTCACGGCGCTCATCTTCTGGCTGTTTGGTGATAGCGACTTCACCGTGCGGGTGGGGCCGGCGCTGTTTGGCGTGGCGATTGCCGCAGCGCCCTGGCTCTTCATGCGCGATTGGCTGGGGCGGCGTGGGGCGCTGGCGGCGGTCGCGCTCACGCTGATTTCGCCCACGATTTTGTACTACTCGCGCTTCATTCGCCATGACATTTTCGCGCTGGGGTGGACGGTGCTCATTGTATATGCCGTGTTCAAATATCTGGAAACGGGGCGCGAGCGATACTTTTTACTGATTGCGGTTGGCATGGCGTTCTTCTATTCCACGAAGGAAAACGCCTACATTTTTAGTGCGTTGCTTTGGCCGTTTTTGTTGCTCATCGTGGCGTTCCAGTGGTCGCGCGCCCGTGCTCTGCGAGAATCGCGCGCGTGGCATATTGTCGTCACGATGGCGGCGTTGCTTTTGCCCTTTACCACGGCGCTTGTGGTTGAAGTGGTGTTTGGCAATTGGTTCGGTTTGGGATGGGATGCGCTCGACTATTCGCCGGCGGGGATTACACGCAGCCTGCTCTTCTTTGGCGTGTTGTGGCTGATTGGTGCAGGGGTGGCGGCGGTGTTGTTCGATATTCGCCGTTTTCTCACCTTTGCCGCTCTCTTCTACGCGATTTTCTTACTGCTGCACACCACCTTTTTGACCAACCCCTTTGGCGTGGTGACAGGTTTTGTCGGGGCGCTGGGCTACTGGCTCGACCAGCACGATGTCCAGCGTGGCGGGCAGCCGTGGTACTACTACCTGCTCCTGCTCTGGCTGTATGAGTACATGGCGTTGGCGATTGGGCTTTTTGCCGGCACTTGGTTGATGTTCTGGAAGCGCCCCCAAGGCAAGCCGTTGGACGAACATGCCCAGATACGTGTGCAGGGCGTCTTCCCCATTTTTCTGCTCTGGTGGCTGGTGACGTCGTTCATTGCCTACAGCATTGCGGGTGAAAAGATGCCCTGGCTGAGCGTGCACATGAGTTTGCCCGCGATTTGGCTGGCGGCGTGGACGATTGGGCACTTTCTGGACGAGGTGGAGTGGTCGGCGATACGCGCCGAGGGTGTTTGGTTTGCGCTGGCGTTTCTCGTCGCAACGCTCGCGGCCATGACCCTGCTCTACTGGGGGCTGCGGAGTGAGTGGCCCTTGCAAGGCACCACCCGCGAAGCGCTGACCGTGACGATGGGCTGGCTGGCGGCGCTGCTCATTCTGGGCATAACAGGGTGGCTGGCGTGGCGGCTCTGGCGGCAAATTGGCGACAAAACCGCCGGCGACGCGGTCATGTTGGTGTTGCTGGTGGTGTTGGCGGCTTCCACCTGGCGCTATGCGTGGCTGGCTTCGTTCGTGCATGGCGATATTCCGCGCGAGATGCTCATTTACACGCAAACCGCGCCCGACGTGACCATGGTCACCGAGGATTTGAAAGCCCTCTCCCAGCGCCTGACCGGCGGGCTGGACATGGTGGTCGCCTACGATAGCGGCGCGTCCTGGCCGTTTGAATGGTATTTGCGCAACTTCCCCAACAAACGCTTCTTTGGGGAATCGCCGGGGCCCGATTTGGCGAACGCCGATGTGGTGCTCATTGGCGAAACCTCGCTCTACAGCGAGCGTGAACAGCGAGCGCGTCCGTTCATTCCCAACTACATTCGCCATGAATACAAATTGCGCTGGTGGTTCCCCGAAGAGTACAAAGATTTGATGCTGACGGTGCAAGAAGTGCCCGACCCGAATGACCCCTCGCGGACGGTGATGCAGGCGCTGGGTGAGCGTGATGCCAATATCTTCCATGTGGTGGCAAATGCTTTTCGCTACGCCCGCCGCGCCGATTATCGCCGCGACTTCCTGGACTTCTTGATTTGGCGCAAGTTGAAGCAGCCGCTTGGTTCCACGAATTTCGCCATGTATGTGCGCCCCGATTTGGTGAAGGAGATTTGGCGCTACGGCAATATCGCCGCCGCCAAAGACCCCACGCTGATTCAAGATGAGTACGATGAAAAGATGGTCACGTTGAGCGCGACGCGCGTTGTTGGCGCGTTTGGCGTTGCCGAGGGGCAGTTGAATACGCCGCGCGCGGTCGCGTTTGCGCCGGATGGGCGTCTGGTGGTTGCTGATAGCGGTAACCACCGCATTCAGGTCTTCAACGCGGACGGAAGTTTCGCCTTCTCGTTCGGGACGATGGGCAGCGCTCCCGGTCAGTTCAACGAGCCGTGGGGTGTCGCCGTGGACGCTGAGGGCAATATCTACGTGGCCGATACCTGGAATCATCGCATTCAGAAATTCGATGCCGAGGGGAATTTCATCACCGCATGGGGAACGTTCGCTGATACGCAAGGGCAATTGACCCAACCGGGCGTCTTTTGGGGACCGCGCGGCATAGCCATTGGGCCGGATCATCGCCTCTATGTGGCGGATACCGGCAACAAGCGCATTCAGGTGTTCGAGTTGGACGGCGCGTTTGCCGGTATGTTTGGCGGGGCGGGGAATGGCCCCGGGCAGTTGAATGAGCCGACCGATGTGGCGGTTGCTTCCGATGGCACGATTTACGTAGCGGATACCTGGAATCAACGTGTACAAGCCTTCTCGCCTACATACGCCTTCTTGCGCGAATGGCGTGTGCGCGGCTGGGAGAGCCAATCGATTGTCAACAAGCCATTCATCGAGACGGATGGCGCGCGAGTCTGGATTAGCGACCCTGAGGGGTATCGCGTGATTGAATTTGATACCGCGGGGGCGGTTCAGCGCGTGTGGGGCACGTTTGGTACGAGTACCGATGCCTTTGCCTTGCCGCTTGGACTGGCGTATCAAGACGGGGTATTGGCGGTTGTTGATAGCGACAACCACCGTGTGTTGCTTTTCAATGTGGGTGAGTAAGCGTGTGAGTGGTTGTGTTGTTGTTTGGATACGCTTTGATTGTGCTCATGCAATGTTTGGGGAATTTTTCAAGAAAACATAACTTTCTTTTCTGGTGTGCGTGTGATATAACGTATTGAGGGGACTTGCTGATTGGGGGAACTGCTTTTGTTGAAGAGTGTTGAGCTTCTGGGGGGCATCACAGCAGCTGTTGTGCTGCTGTGGCTGTTCTGGCGTTGGTGGCGACCTCGCCGTATACGCCAGCAACAGCAAGTGGCATATTTGCAAGCGTTGCGGGTGATTGCCCCCCTCGCTTTGCAATACAAACAGCGTATGCCCTATTTGCGCGCCGTCGCCGAGACGTTGACAAGCGTTCCGGGTGTTCGGGCTGTCATCATTCAAACCGCCGACGGTGTGCTTGTTGCCAATAACCTTTCCTACGCAAGCGCCACCCGCCTGATGGCGTCTCCTCATGTTCACGTCAACAACTTCCGTGTTGATACCACCCTTCTTGACGCCGAATGGCAGCAGATTTTTACCAAGATGTCGCTTTCATTTGTTGCCTTTCTTCGGCTGGAAGCCGAAGGCGGCGTGCTGGCTTTGTTATGCAGCGCCCCCATGACGTTCGATAGCCAGACGCGCTTGTTTTTCGAGTCAGTACGCGATGAAATTGTTTCGGGCTTGAAACATATCCGCTTGCTGGAAACACTGCACACCCGTTTGGATTATGATAAGCGCCTGCGCGTGCTCAGCAATCAACTCAACCGCACGCTTTCCGAAGAACAGGTTGTGCGCATGATTGGCGGCGGTGCTCTCAATCTGATTGCAGCCGATGGGGTAGCAGTCTATGTGCGCTTGCCTAACAATCGCGCGTATTGCGCTTGGGCGTATAACGTCTCTCCCCGGTACATCCAACAGGTGTTGCGGCAACTCAACCAGATGCCCGGCAACCAGTTGGTGAAAGGGACTGCGCCTATTCTCATTCCCGACGTGCAGGCGTTGCCGGAGACGTCGCCGTTGCGGCATGTTGCGCTGGAAAATGGGATTGGGGCTGTCGGATTGTGGCCGCTTGTGTACGAAGGGGCGACGATTGCGGCGTTAGGAACTTACTTTCGCGAGCCGCATGTCTGGACGCCGGAAGAGCAGGATGCGTTGATGGCGTATGCGCGCCAGGCGGCAATCGCTCTTGAAAATGCGCGCCATGTGCATGAATTGCGGCAACGTGTCCGTGAGTTGACGAACATTGCCACAGCCAGCGAGTTGTTGCGCGTCTCGACCGAGGTTGATGCGATTGCACAGGTGGTTTGCTACCAGGTACATGCGTTGACCGATATGGATTTTGTCTTCTTTGTTGATCCGCCGCAGGACAATCATGTGCTCCATATTCGGCACGTCGCCGGTGCGCTTCCAAGTTGGCTGCGTGATATCACGTTGCCGCTTCAAGCCGCACATTTAAGTGAAATGGTGGCGCAGTTGCAGGAGCCAAACGTCTTTCGCAATCCGCACAAACACCCGCTTCTCAAAGATTTTGTGCCGCCTCGTGTTGGGTATCTCGTGGTTGTTCCATTACGTGATACACAAGGTGAACTGGTAGGGGTGCTTGTCGCCGGCCAACTGCGTCGCCTGGATAACCGGTATCCTCAGTTTTCTGAGATCCACTATCACATGCTTACCGCACTGGCGGAGATGGCGGGCGCCGCCCTGGAACGTGCGCGTATGTTTGGCGATTTGGAGCAAGCCTACTTCGAGACGGTTCTGGCGCTGGTCAAAGCCATTGAATCGCGCGACCACTACACCGCCAGCCATAGCGAATTCATTGCCCATTTGGCGGAAGCCACCGCCCGCCAGATGGGCTTGCGTGAAGAAGAAGTGCGCCAGGTGTATTGGGCGGCGCTGTTGCACGATGTGGGCAAAATCGCCGTTCCCGACCACATTTTGCGCAAGCCCACGGCGCTGACTGATGAGGAATGGCGCATTATGCAAAAACACCCCGAATGGGGCGCCCGTATCGTTGAGCATATTCCACATTTGCAGCCAATCGCGGCGATTATTCGCGCGCACCACGAACGCTTTGACGGCCGAGGGTATCCCTTGGGCTTGCGCGATGAGCAAATCCCCCTGGCGGCGCGTATCATCGCCGTCGCAGATGCTTTTTCAGCAATGGTTGAAGACCGCGTGTACCGAAAATCGCGCCCGCTTGATGAAGCCCTCGCCGAATTGCGACGATGCGTGGGCACGCATTTCGACCCGCAAGTTGTGGATGTATTCGAGCGTGTGGTGCGCGAGTGGTACACTGCCGAAAAGCGTCAAAAGCGGCGTCTGGCGTGAAACCGAACCCCCATAAATAGCACAAATTGGCTGTTTGCGTCATCTGATTTCCCCTCTACCAACGTACTTTTGAAGAGCCACATCCACATCAATTGGCTTGTGGAAGGAACATTCGCGCAAAGATGCTCTGGACGCAATAGCGTTTGATGAAAAGGAGCCGGTGTTGAGAGCGCTCCACCTTGGCGTGTTGCAAGCAATTGTCTATGCCGATGTATTTGATTTTCCTCTGACCCTGCCCGAAATTCACCGCTACACGGTCGGTGTTGCCGCCACACCAGATGAAGTGGCGTCGGTGCTTGGGCCTTCATCACCCTTGGCGGCGTTGCTCTACCGCGAGGATGCGTTTTTCATGCTTGCCGACCGCCGACACCTTGCCCGGCGACGTCGTGAACGTGCCCGCGCTTCACGCGCTCTCTGGCAACGCGCCTTGATGTACGCCCGCTTGCTTGCCGCCGTTCCCTTTGTGCGCATGGTGGCTTTGACGGGGGCTTTGGCAATGGAGAATGCCACCGAAAACGATGATATTGATTACCTCATCGTGACAGAACCCGGCTACCTGTGGCTGTGCCGCGCCATGGTGATTGCCGTTGTGCGCCTTGCCGCCTTGCGCGGCGATCGTATCTGTCCGAACTATTTTCTCTCAACAGCGGCTCTGACGCTGGATGACCATTCGCTTTTTACAGCGCATGAACTTGCGCACATGGTGCCGCTGGCGGGCTTGGATGTGTATGAGCAAATGCGCCGCCTCAACACCTGGACGAACCAGTTTTTGCCCAATGCCGATGGTCCCCCACAGCACATTCCCCCTTTCACTGCATGGCGTTTCACCCGTTGGGGGGAAGCCCTTCTGCGTTCACCACTTGGGCAACGTGTGGAGCAATGGGAACGCGAACGCAAAGTTCGCCTCTTTACGGCGCAAGGGCGTGGTATTCCCGAAGTCCATTTTTCGGAACACCAGTGCAAAGGGCATTTCAGCCAGCATGGGCAGCGTGCGATGCAGACGTTTGCCCAACGATGGGCGGACGTAGTAGCGGCGTTCAATTTGCCATCATTACACCTTGAATGAAAGGCAAGGGGCTTATGCGACCAGACATTACATTGGTTCATCCACTCTTCATCAGCAAAGACCCCATGGAACAGCGTTTGATGACGCCTTATTTCCCCTTGGGGTTGATGTATCTGGCGGCGGTCTTGCGTCAGCACGGCTATACCGTGGAGATGTTCGATTGCACATTCCGTGAGGATTACACCGAATTTGACGCCTACATGCAGCGCGTCAAACCCCGTGTTGTCGGCATTACGTCGCTTATCACCGTGCGCCGCCATGCGCTCATCCTGGGCGAGATTGCCAAGCGGCACGGCGCAACCGTCATCTACGGTGGTCCCGACCCCACGGGCGTGCCCGAACGTTACCTGACCTATCGCAGTGGCGGCGAGTTTGTCGCCGACTTGGTCGTATTCGACGAGGGGGAATTGACGCTGCTTGATGTGATGAACACGCTCTATCGGCGCGGCAATCCCGCTGAGGATTGGCGCGACATACCGGGGTTGCGTTTGCGTGATGATGAAGGGCGTGTGGTCGCGACCGCCCCGCGCCCACTTATCGCCGATTTGGATACGCTCCCCTTCCCCGCCCGTGATCTCGTGGACATGGACGCCTACCGTCGCGCATGGAAAGCAGCGCATGGCTACTGGTCGCTGAGCCTTATCAACACGCGCGGTTGCCCATATGCGTGCGCCTGGTGTCAGAAAGCCGTCTTTGGGCGCACCTACCGTTCGCGTTCGCCCGAAAATTCGGCTGAGGAGATGCGGCTCATCAAAGAGACGTATGCCCCCGATATGCTCCGTATCGTGGATGACATTACCGGCGTCAGGCGGACGTGGGTGCCACAGTGGCGCGATGCCATTCTGGCGCGCGACGCCCGTATTCCCTTCGAGTGCTTGACGCGCGTCAACCTGGCGACCGAAGAGATGCTCACAGCGCTCAAAGAGGCGGGATGCGTGAAAATCTACTTCGGCGCGGAATCCGGTTCGCAAAAGGTGCTTGACGCGATGCAGAAAGGGGCGCGTGTCGAACAAATTGAGCGGGCGGCGGCGCTCTGCAAACGCATTGGCATTCGCACGTACTTTTTCATGATGGTAGGCTATCCCGGCGAAGAATGGGAAGATTTGCTCGCCTCGGTGCGTTTGTTGCGCAAAACATTGCCCGATGAATTCAGCACAACCATTGCTTACCCCTTGCCGGGCACCAAATTTTACGAACAGGTGCGCGACCGTCTGCTTTTCCAGACCGACGAGTGGCACCTTGATTGGGAATACACCGCCCAAAACCGCTTGCTCTTTCAGCGCGACCGATACAACACGCGCTTTTACCGCTGGGTGGTGCGCTGGTTTCACAAGGAATGGGAAGATGCGTGGCTGTCAGCCGGTAAGCGCGTGGATTGGCGCGAACGGCTCAAAATCAAGGTGGGGGTGTGGGCTATGCGTCTGATGGTGCGCCTGTTGGCACACCTGCCGGGCGCGACTACCATTCGTTTTCAGCCTGCACCGGGGCGGTGAACATGCAGGCGCACAACCACCTTTCGCCACAATCAGCGTTTGATGCGCTTGCGCCTTGCTACGATGCGCTCTTTTCATCGGCGCACAATGCGTTGATGGCATGGTTGCGTCGTGAAAATCTGGCGCTGATGCAGAGGCTGTTCCCCCCAGGGGGGCGCTTGCTCGAAATTGGGTGCGGCACGGGGGAAGAAGCCGTCGCGTTGGCGCGGCTGGGGTACACGGTTTGGGCGACCGATGTCGCGCCGGGCATGGTGGAACAGGCGGCGAAACGGGCGGCTGCCATGGGCGTTCGCGACCGCGTGCACACCCTGGTTGTGCCCGCGCGCGATGTCGGTACGCTGGGCGTTTCTTCGTTTTTTGATGGCGCGTTCACCAGTTTTGGGGCGCTCAATTGCGAGCCCGATGTGCAGGCGTGGGTGCAGGCGATGTTCACGCTTTTGCGCCCTCATGCACCGCTCATGTGCTCTGTGATGAACCGCTGGGCGGTGTGGGAAATGGCCTGGTACGCGCTGCATGGAGAGCCGCGTCAGGCGGTGCGCCGCTTGGGTGGTGGGTGGCGTCAGGCGAGAATGCCTACCGCCGAGGGGCACGCCCTGGTATCGGTGCGCTACTTCTCCGAGCGTGAAATGCGCCGCGTGCTTGCGCCCGCCTTCACCGTTGAAACAGTGGCGGCGTGGCCGTTGCTTCTGCCGCCCCCCTATCTCGATGCGCTCTTTCGGCGATGGCGTGCTTTGTTTGCGCGTCTGGAATGGCTGGAACGGCGTGTGCGTTCCCTGCCATTCTGCCGTGCGCTTGGCGACCATGTACTGGTGATTGCGCGGAGACGTGCCTGATGGGGTGGCGTATACGCTGGCGTGTGGATGGGTTTGTGAGCGCCGCTCCTGTTGTCGCCGATGTCAATGGCGATGGTTTGCCCGAACTGGTGGTCGCCGCGGATGCGCTCTATGCCTGGCGTTGGGATGGGGCGCTGCTGCCCGGTTTCCCCGTTTGGGGACGCAATGCGTTCGCCTCATGCCCGGCGGTCGCCGATGTGGATGGCGACGGCCTGCCGGAGATTGTGGTGGGATGCGACGACAATGCGCTCTATGCTGTTCGCGCCACGGGGGAAAGTGTGCCCGGTTGGCCCTTCTGGACGCAAGGCGATGTGTACAGTTCGCCCCTGGTGGCGGATGTGAATGGCGACGGCGCGCCTGAAATCATCGTGGGGTCGGATGATGGGGCGGTCTACGTCGTGGGGCGTGATGGACGCCCAATCGCGGGGTGGCCGCAACACACGCAGGGCTTCGTCGCGGCTTCGCCTGTGGCGGCTGATGTGGATGGTGACGGCCGCCCTGAAATTGTGGCGGCTTCGTGGGATGGCGGTGTGTACGTCTGGTGCGGCGATGGACGCATGTTGCCCGGTTGGCCCCGTTTCACGGCGCATTTTGTTTGGGCGTCCCCGGTGGTGGCTGATGTCAATGGCGATGGGCTACCTGAAATCATCGCCGCTTCCGATGCGCTTTACGTCTGGCGTGGCGATGGCACGTTGCTGGACGGGTGGCCGTGCCCCTTGCAGGGCTATGCTGTGGCGCAACCGCTGGTAGCCGATGTGGACGGCGACGGTCGGCTTGAGATTGTGCAGGTGGGCGATGCCGTGTACGCCTGGCATGCCGATGGGCGCATGCTTTCAGGGTTTCCGGTGCCGTTGCCCGCTTTTGTCTGGGGGCGTCCTGTGCTGTTGCCCACGCCGGGGAGTGTGCGCCTGGTCATGGGGGCTTGGAATGGCGCGGTGTATGCGCTGGATGTGGCGCGCCCCCGTTTACGTCTGTTGGCGCAACTCGGCGCGCCGCTGTTTGCGCCCTTGGCGTTTGTGCGAGAGACCCAAATCGTGGCGGCGACGTGGGCGGGCGATGTCTGGCTGGGGGACGGCACGCTTCAGGGCGACAGTGCCCCGCCAACAGGCGCAGTGCCCTGGGTGGTGCGCACGCTTTCCCCCACGATGCTGAACCTGCCCGACGTGCCTGAAAACACCCCTCTGTTTGTGCATTTGGCGATACCGAGGGCGCGCCGTGCCGTGTTGTGGTATCACGCTGACCATGAGGATGTGTGGCACCCTGTACCGCTGGTCAAGCATGGCGATGCCTTGATGGGGCTGGTGCAACCGTTTCCTGCGGGGCGCTCTGTGCGCCTGTTCGCGCAACTCTGGCCTGATGAGGGCGACACCCCACCGATACCGGGGCGCTTGTGGAATGGCGAGCCGCCGGCGGTGGGGAAGCGTTTTCCGCCCGCGCCGCAGGTCTGGACGTATCGCACCCGCCCCGTCTGGCGTGCTCGTGTGCGCCGACGAAGCCGACGCCTGTGGCGGCGTTTCATCAAATGGATGGGGCGATGAACGTGAAACGGTGGGCAACGCGGCTTGATACGCTCGCTTTTGGCCTGTTGCTGGTGCTGGCGCTGTTGTTCCCTTTCGAGTTTGTCAAAGCGCCCTGGCGACCATTCCCCTGGGTGGCGATAACCAATGTCGAAATTCTGGTCGCGTTGGCGCTGGCGGGGTGGGGCGCGGCGGTGTTGGTGCGCCGTCGTGTGGCGTTTCCGCACCCCCTTGGGTGGCATGTGGTGGGGTGGTTGTGTGTGGTGGTGTTGGCGGCATTGCTCGCTCCGGCTGAGCGCGTCTCGGCGTTGAAGTTTGCCCTGCGCACAATGCAGGCGGCGATGGTGGGAGCGGCGGCGTATGACTTGTTGCACACGCCCAAGCGTCGGTATTGGCTGTTCGGGGCGCTGGCAACAGCGGGGGGCGTGGTGGCGCTTTTGGGGTTTGCCGAAGCCGCTCAGTGGGGGGCGGTGCAAGCGTGGTTGCTCAATTTCAAGCATGCGCCCACACGCATTGGCGAGGTTGTGCGCGTCAGTTCCACCCTAGTGTATGCCACGGTCGCCTCTATGGTGCTGGAATTGACCGCTTGCGCGGCGCTGGGCATGGTGTTCGTGGGGTCTCGGCGTTGGTGGCGGATGGGGTGGGGCGTGGCGTTTCTGCTCATGCTGGTTGTGCAACTGCTCACGCTGACACGCGCAGGCACTTTGTCGATGGTGGCGGCGTTGGCGTGGTGCTGGTGGTGGGGCTGGCGCTGGCGCTGGGCTAGGGCGCGGCTTGCCGCAGTGGGGGGTGTGGCGTGGTTGGGTGGCGTGTTTCTGTTGCTGGTCTGGCTCAATCCCATTTTGGGGTTGCGCTTGAAAGGTGAATCTGACCGTGTGTGGTATCAGGCGCACTACGCAGCACCGCCGCAGGCAACAGCCGAGGCTGGCACGCTGGTGCATATCCCCGTGCGTGTCTGGAACAAAGGCGTGCGGGCGTGGCACCCGCAGGGGGAATTTGCGTTCGCGCTTTCGTACCACCTGGAAGATGAAGATGGGGCAATGCTGACATACGACGGCATACGTTCGCCCCTGCCGCGTCTGGTTGCGCCGGGGGAGCAGGTTGTGGTACAGGCGCAGGTGCTCGCACCGCCTGAAGCAGGGCGCTACCGTATCGAGTGGGATATGGTGCAGGAAGCCGTGACGTGGTTCAGTTGGAAAGGGGCGCCCACAGCCACAACATGGCTCACTGTGAAGCCCACCCCCGTATCGCCGGATGCGTTGCCGCCCCAGCCACCCCCTTCGTCTGCACCGGATGATGTTCGCCTGGTAGTGCCCGCCCCTGGTCGCTTGACGCTCTGGCGTGTTGCGTGGCGTATGGTGCGGGCGCACCCCGTGTTGGGCGTTGGTCCCGATAATTTCCGCCTGGTGTACGGCGCGTATGCCGGCGTGGCGTGGTGGGATGTGGGCATTCACGCCAACAACTTTTACATTGAGTGGCTGGCGGATACAGGCGTGGTCGGGTTTGTGGTGTTGGTGCTGATGCTGACGGCGCTGGGAAGGCATGTGTGGCGGGGCTTGGTCGCTGCAACCACGGATGAGCGCGGCTTGCTTCTGGCGGGAAGCGCCGCGCTGGTCGCCTGGTGTGGGCATGGCGTGTTGGATTCATTCCATGAATTTTGGCCGACGCTGATTCCTGTCTGGCTAATCGTGGGGGCAACAGTGCGGTTGGCGGATACGTGTGGTGCTCAGGCGGTGCAGGATGCGCATAGGATTTGACATAACGTCATTGTGTGATCGCCCCACGGGCGTAGGGGTGTACACAGCGCACGTTCTGGCGCATGTGGCGACGTTGCTGGATGAGCCTGTGGTCGCGCTGGCGCACCGTGATGTGCAATGGCCGGCGGGTGTGGCGCGTCCGCCGGTGCAGGTTTTGCGTGCGCCATTCGCCATGAACAAAACCGCGTGGATGCAGTTCTGCTTGCCCTGGCAACTTGCTCGTGCAGGGGTGCGTGTTTGCCATTTCACCAACAACGTTGCGCCTCTGGCGTGCCCCGTTCCCATGATTGTGACCGTGCACGATGCCAGCCTCTGGCTTTTCCCCGAATACCACTATCCACGTCGCCTTTTCGCCATGCGTCCACTCATTCCGGCGGTCGCACGGCGTGCGCGCGTGGTGGTGACGGTCTCGCACCAGGCGCGCCGCGACCTGATACGTGTGCTAGGGCTTCCACCTGAAAAAGTGCTGGTCGTGTACGAAGCCCCTTTGCCTTTCTTTCGCCCGTTGCCTCGTGAGGCGGTGGCGCACGTGCGTGCACGCTACCGTTTGCCTGAGCGGTTCGTGCTCTATGTGGGAACGCTTGAACCGCGCAAAAACCTGGCGCGATTGGTACGGGCGGTGGCGCGGCTCAATCAAGAAGGGCATACGTGTGGGCTCGTGTTGGTTGGACCGCGTGGGTGGAAAGACGAGGGCATTTTCGAGGCTGTACTGGAAGCGCGGCGCACGACCGATGTGCGCGTGCTGGGGTACATTCCAATGGAAGATGTGCGCGCGCTGTACAACCTGGCGACGGTGTTTGCCTTCCCTTCTTTGTATGAAGGGTTTGGCTTGCCCGTGTTGGAAGCCATGGCATGCGGGGCGCCGGTCGTCACGTCGCGCGGGGGGGCGCTGGAAGAGGTGGCGGGGGATGCGGCGCTGCTGGTTGACCCTACGGATGAAGAAGCGTTGGCGGGCGCGCTTGCCGCTGTGTTAGAAGATGAAGCCACAGCGCAAGCGCTTCGTGCTGCCGGGCTGACCCATGCCGCCACATTCGACTGGCGGCGCAGTGCGCAACAGATGGTGCAAGTCTATCAGATGGCGCTGGACGCCTAGCCTGGCTCGCGCTTGCCGTCTTCCTCAATTTTTTGCAGAACCCGCGTGCTCGTGTCGCGCACCTCTTGCGCCACACGGCGGATATCGTCATCAAGTTGGTGGGCGTGTTGCCCATAGCCAAGCCGCCGTGCAAGGTAGCGGAAGGCTTCGGTGTCAGCCTGGGGGACAGTCAAATCCTCGGCGTTGCCGCGCACAATGCGCAAGGCTTCAATCAGTTGGCGTAAAAAGATGTGGGCGCTGCGGAGCGTGGCGTATTCCTCACGGTCGAGCAGATGGGCGTCGTAAAGCGCGTGGAGCGCCTGGCGGATATTGGGCACGCGCAGGGCTGGCGAGCGATGCCCATAGGTGATTTGCAGCGCCTGCACTGTGTACTCCACGTCCACCAGCCCGCCGGGGCTGAATTTGGCGTTGAACGTGCCGGGGCGCACCAGTTGGCGGATTTGGCGTTCGCGCATGGCACGCATGGCGGCGACGTCGAAGAGGCGCCCTGTGTACACGAACGTGTCGCGCAGTGCCATGATGCGCGCCCCCAACGCAACGTCGCCCCCCACAGGGCGCAGGCGCACCAGCGCCTGGCGCTCATACGGCCAGGCGGGACCATCGGGGGCAAAGTAGCGCTCGAACGCGGCAATGGGTACCGCCAGGCTGCCCGCGCGTCCGTAGGGGCGCAAGCGCAAATCAATCTCGAAGATGCCCTTGCGGCGCGATTCCAGAAGTTGCAGGAAGAGCGCCACCAGGCGCTCGTAGTATTCGGCGGTGGTAATCACCGTGGGACCGGTCGTCGTTCCGTTGCCCTCATACACGAACAGCAACTCAATGTCCGAAGCAAAGCCCAATTCTCGCCCGCCAAACTTGCCCAATGCGAAAATAGCGAGGCGGGCGGGCGTGTTTGCGGCGGTGCGCGGCGTGCCGTATTGCGTGTGCAAATGCGCCTCGGCGATGTGATGCGCGGCGTTCACCACCACTTCGGCAAGGTCGCTCAATTCGGCGGCAAAATGCTCAAAGGCGGGGGTGCGCCCCAAAATGTAGCGCATATCAATGCGGAACATTTCACGGTCTTTGTACGCATTCAGCACGCGCTTGCGTTCTTCCAGTGTCTGCGCCTCGGCAAGCAGCGTTTCCAGTTCCAGCGTCATTTGCGGGGCGCTTTTTCCCCAATCCAGCGTCTCCACATGCTGCACCACGGGAAAAAGGTTGTCGTGTTGCATGCGCAAGAAGTCTTCCCACAGAAACTCGCTCACGCCCAACAAGCGGGCGAGGGCGTCAAGCACCTTGGGGCGTTCCAGTGTGGCGAATTCGTCGGGCCAGTTCGGATTGGCAAAGAGATTGGCGAGGAAATCGCGGAAACTGCGCAGGGCTTGCACCGGATTGGGGGAATGCGGGAGCAAGTGGGTGAAGTGTTTGACGAGCACGATGGCGGCGCGCAGTTGGCGCAAGCGGTGTTCGTCGGTGATTTTGCGCCCTTCGCGGTCGGTGACCCAAAGCGTGTCGTGAACCTGTTCCCCCTCGGAGCGTACCACCACGCGAGCAATGTCAATGCCGTTGATGGTGAGCGCGTTGCTCAACTCAAAAAGAAACCCCACTGTGTCGCGCGATTGAATGTGAAGCACGGTGTAGTGCGGGTCGGCGTCGTTATCAATCTCAATCTCAACCGGATAGAGCGTATCGGGGATGGGGTGTTCGGCGGCCAGGCGGCTGCTCAACCGTTCGATGATGGCATGGCGGGCGGTGTCGCGGTCATCGCGCAAGAGATGGCGGAAGAGGGCGCGCAATTCGTCTTCATACGCCGACCATGTGGCGAATGAGAGCGTTTCGTTGCCGGCGATGGTGAAAACGTCCACCAGTTTGCGGCGGTGGTGTGTTTGGGTGTCGGGTTCATAGGTGAAGATTTGCCCGTCCAAAATGTTGGCGCCATAGGCAAAGAGCAAACCGCAGATGATGGAAAGCGCCCCACGCGCGTCGTAGCCCACAATCGTGAGCCGCCAGTTCTCGCCGTCAGGCTCCGCATGCACATGGACGGGGGTTTGTTCATCCAGGCTGGCGGCAAAAGCGGCGTGCATTTGAATTTCCTGCGGCGTGAAAATTTCGCGGTAGGATGGCGCCAGGCGTGCCACATGGTCGGCGACGGTGTCGTTGGTGGGGGCGCTGATGGTCTGTTGGGCGTTCGGCAGAAGGTGGCGCTCATACACGCGGCGCACTGCGCTCGTATGCGCTTCGTACTGCGCCAGGAAGTCGTCGGCGGCGTGGTCGCCTTCAAATCCCAGGCGGCGTGCCAGTTGGCGCAATGTGTTGGGGTCGTCGGGCAGGGTGTGGGTTTGGCGAAAATCGCGCAGTTGCAGGGCGTGCTCAACCGTGCGCAAAAAGAGATAGCCTTCGCGCAGGATGCGCTCGTCTTCATCGGAAAGCAGGTGATGCGCCAGCAGACGTTGCAGGGCGTCGAGCGTGTTGGGGGTAAGAATAGCGGGCAGGCGTGCGCCGTGCGCCAGTTGCAGGTATTGCGCGACAAATTCGATATCGCGGATAGAACCCGCCCCCAGTTTGACTTCACCCCACGAGCGCCCGGTGGCTTTCAAAAAGGCTTCGATGCGCGCTTTCATCGCGTGCACGTTGAGGCGCACATCTTCATGGGATTCGTCGGTGAAGATGTGCGGCTGGGCGGTGTGCAAAAAGGTGTATCCCAGTTGCAGGTCGCCTGCGATGGGGCGTGCTTTCAACAGCGCCTGGCGTTCCCACGCGCGCGCGTTTTCGCGCAGATAGCGCTCGTAGGCGGCTTGTGATGGAACCAGCACCCCCACGCGCCCCCAGGGACGCAAGCGCAAATCCACGCGGTAGAGAAACCCTTCTTCGCTGTTGCGTGTGAGAATGTCCACCGTGCGGCGTGCCAGGCGTTCATACGCAAAGCCGTTTTCTTCCGCCAGAAAAACCAGGTCAATGTCGGAGCTGTAATTCAATTCGTAGCCGCCGAGTTTGCCGAAGGCGAGAATGCACAATCCTTTGGGGTCTGTGTTGGTGTCGTTGGCGGCGAGTTGCAACGCCATGCGCACACATGTTTCCGCCAGCAGAGAAAGTTGCTCGGTGATGGTGGCGGTGTCCAGTAGCCCAAAGAAGTCGGCAGCCCCGATGCGCAGCAGTTCCCAACGCTGGTAGCGCCGCAGGGTCAGCAAGGCGTCGTGCCCGTGCGTGCCTTCCAGCGCTGTTTGGCTATCCAGATGAAATTGTGCTGAGCTTTTGGGTGTTGTGAGCGTGCGAATATCGCGCAAGCCTTCGAGCAAATCGGGCGTGCGTTGCAAGAGTGTGGCGATAAAGCGGCTCCCCCCAGAGAGCAGAATGAGCATTTGGACAAGGCGCGGCGTTTGTCGCAATGTTTCCAACAGGTGGGGGGAAGCGTGTTGGAGATAGTGCGCAAGGAACGTACGCGCTTGCTCCGGGTCGGCGCTTTCCTGCAATGTGGCTTCAATCAGGGGAGCAAGCGTTTCCAGCGGGGTGGGTAAATGGACAGAAGGCTTGTGTGTCATGGCTTGCTTGGGCGGTGAGGGTCGGTTGGTTCAGGCAGGCGGCAGGCGTCGAGCCCCAGCCAGCGCGAAAGACGATGACGCGAGCGTGCGATGAGGTGATACGCTGGCTCGAAAAGCGGGCTGAATGGGGCGCAGAGTGTGCCAATCCACCGCCAGGGCGGCGAGAGTAGGCGGAGTGTTTCAAACATGGCACGGGCGGCGCGAAATCGGCGACCCTCGGGCGTGATGAGGTGGACGGCGCGCGCACAATCAGCGCGCGTCAAGCCTGGGGCTACCTCTCCGGGTTCGATGGCTTGGAACGGGACGATATGCAGGCGGTGTTGGCGGTCGCGCTTCCGAACCCATTCCGCCGTCCATTGGCAGATACCGCAATCACCGTCGTAAATGAGGGTGGCCTGATGCCGTCTGTTCATACTGTTGCTTGCTCGCTTTTCGACCTGCACTCTTAAGGAAGAGTATAGCGCCGAACACGTTGTTTGGGTATTGCCTATTGTGCTTTTTCCTGGGAATCCGCTTCTTTTTCAACAAGCGTGCCTGTGCGCTCACGGGTGCGGACGTACCACGAGAAAGCCAGACTGACGAGAAAGAGCACAGCCGAGAGCGCGAGTAGTTGCGGGTTGACGGTTGGGCGTTGGGTTTGCAGGCTTTCTTCAACCGAGGCGCCAAACAGCACGAAAGAAAGCGTGCCGGGAATAGAGCCGATGATGGTCGCGGCGAGGAAAGCGCGGCGAGGAATCCGCAAGAGACCGGCGGTGTAATTCACTGCGTCGTAGGGGATGAACATGAATCGCAGAATCAGAATGGTCTCGAACGCATTGCGGCGCATACGTTCGATATAGGGTTGTATGCGCGCGCTGACGTGTTCATCCAGCAGGGTGGCGCCAAGTGTTTGAGCGAGCGTGTACGCCACCAACGCGGACACGTTCGCGCCGATGATGACGAGCAGAACGCCAAGCCAGGGACCATACAGCGTGCCGCCGATGACGGTCAGTGCCGTCGCTGAAAAGAAGAAAAGCGGGCGGACGGCGTATACAGCAATGTAAAGCAAGGGGCCCAAAGGGTTGTCACGCAAGAACTCGGCGAGTTGTTGGGCAACAGTCAATGGGCTTACGTGATAGTAGGCGGTGTATGCCAGGTAGCATGTCAGCAAAAGCCCCCACGCAAGGAGGGCAAAGCGTTTTGGATGAAAGGACATAGACAGGGCTCCATCCGATCGAAATTTCTTGGCAGGTTCATTCCCTTCCCGGAAAAGTATAGTTGCATTGCCCTTTGGATTGAAGTGGTGGACTATCTTTGCGGCATGCTGACAAGTGAAAAGGGCGATTTGACAAAACACGCATTTCGGATATAGTACCCGACGCTGTCGCACGGAGCACTGCTCGCCGGGTGGCGAAGCCCTCGGAGGGGCGGGAAAGTGAGACAGCAAGCACCTTAGAAGTCTGCAAAAAGTGGTTCCGCGACGTACTGTCAGCCAGACAGTACCTCTCCGATAAAAGAAGCGCCGGAAACAAGTGAAGGCGCTCACTTGACAAGCAAGCGGTTTTGAATACGATCTCCGCCGCGCTTGCGAAAAGCAGATTTTCAAAACTGGCACAAACAAGAGAAAACGCCCATCGGGAGCCGTATCATCCGGTGGGTTTTCTTATGCCGGTTTGCACCTTTACAACTGAATCGTGCCTGGAAAGAGTAAAACGAGCCGTCAATTCCGGATACAGACTCTCAATCGCTACGGCGATAATATTTCACGGAGAGTTTGATCCTGGCTCAGGATGAACGCTGGCGGCGCGCCTAACACATGCAAGTCGAGCGAGCAGTCACGGTCCTTCGG